>NZ_CP047241.1:600306-900460 GCF_009856625.1 Aquitalea denitrificans | reverse complement strand
AGACCGCTGAGCGCCAGGCTGCCCACCTTGCGTTCGAACAGCTGGCGGGTGGGGGCAAAGCTGTCCTGCATCAGAATGCGCCGGCCTTTGTCAAAACCAAAGGTCTGGGCAGGGTCCGGATGTACCAGGAAATCCCCCCAGCGGTTGGCCATGTACAACTGGTAAGCCTTGGGTAGATCCAGCTGCAGCTGGCTTAGCAGCCGTGTCAGATCCAGATTGATCACCAGCAATCCGCCGGGCCGGCCAGCGCGGTCGGAAACCGGTGTCGCCACCATCAGCCCCGGACGCCCCTCGGCATCGTGGGCGGAGCGTTCATGATTGACTGCGATGGATGACTGGTAAATCTGCCCTGCCGGTACCGACAGGGTTTCGAATACATAGGGGAAATGCCCCTTTTCCTGCAGGGCATTGCCCTCAACGCCGACGGTCAGCCCGTTCTGGCTGTCCACACGCACCAGTTCCAGCCCGTTGTCAGCAGCACCGATCAGCCGCACCTGCAGGTATTCCGGATGCAAGGCCAGCATGGATGCAAACGCCCGTGCCAGTTCGCCCCCGGCAATCTGCCGTTCGCGCGGCATGCGGCTGTTGATGACCCGGTCCACCTCCACCAGCCGCGACAGCAGCAGGGCATCATCGGCAGCCTCCTCCACCGACTGCGACAGCCGGCGATTCACCCCGCGTGCGGCGGTCAACAAATCACTCTGCGCCGCCGATACCAGCATGGCGCGGTTGACGGTATAGGCGTAATAGCCGGTGATGCCAGAAGCAAGAATGCCGAAGATGGCCAGCAATACCGCCAGTTTGACCAGCAGACCGGGGCGCATGGTTCAGAAGCTCCCCGGCAGATCGCCGGAATAGATTTTCTGCCACAGCGCTTCACGCCGGGCAGCGTCTTCTACTGGCTGCAGCCACAACACGCGCACACCGGCTTTCAATTCATCACTGGCCGTCAAGGTATTGGCCAGCCCCTGCCGCGTGGGCAGCAGAGCGCTGACGGATGGCTCCAGCATGTAATTGATCCATTGCTGTGCCAGCAATGGGTTACGCGTGGAAACCGTCATGGCCCAGCAATCCAGCCAGGCCAGCACACCCTCGCGTGGAATGGCATAGCCGACATCGGCCCCGGCCTGGCGCAGGGAGTTGAGCTGCTGGGTGCCGTAATTGCCAAACATCACGGCAATCCGATGGCGGATGAACAGCTCGCTGGCCTCTTCCGGCAACGTGTAATAGGTAAGCACATTACGCCGCAGGGCAATCAGCCGCTGCACCAGCATGGCTTGCTGGGCAGCCGACAGCTGGAATGGCTGGCTGATGCCGCTGGCCAGCGCAGCAAAGGAAAAATTGTGCTGACCGCTGTTGAAATCCAGCACCTTGTGGCGGTAGCGCGGGTCCCACAGCACGTTCATCGAATCCGGTGGCCGGGTAAACTGCCGCCGGTCATAGATGATGCCCATGGTGGAATAGGTATACGGAACGGCATACAGCCGGCCTTGTTGCTGCAGACCGGGAATGGCAGCCAGATGACGAAAACGTGGCAGCTGCCGGCTGGTATTGGGCAGCAAGGCGGGGTCAAGCGGTTTGAGCAGGCCAGCGGCGTAGTAGCGCTGCATTTCGGCGGTATTGGCCGCCACCACATCAAAACGCGGGCCTTTTACCGCATGCATGTGCGCCCACAGCGCCTCGTCGGAATCGACAAAGGTCACCTCGACGCTGGCCTGGTAGCGCTGCTCGAATGCCTGCACCACATCCGGGTCGGCATAGCCGGGCCAGGCCAGCACGCGCAGCACGTCCTTGGCCATTACCAGCTGGCAGCACAACAGGCAGCCAATCATCCCCGCAAGCAGGCTGTTTATTCTTGATGCCACGTTTGGTTTTCTTTTTTCAATCTGCCGTTTGAATTTTGAATGTAGCTGTTTACCGGAGTTTATACCTTATTTTTTAACAGAAATTTCCTAGCGAACCAGACTTTCGCGATAGCTTGCAGCCTGCTGCAACAGCCAGCCGGCAAAAGCCTGATGCGGTGGTGACTCTACCCGATCGGGCGGATAGACCAGATAGTAGGCATTGTCGCTGGGCAAAGGCAGTTCGCACGGCGTAACCAGATTGCCGCTGCTGATTTCCTGCTGCACCAGAAAACGTGGCACCAGCGCCACGCCCATGCCGGCGCGAGCGGCTTCCACCAGCATGGAAAACAGCTCGTAGCGCGCGCCCACCATCGCTTGTGGATTATCCACTCCGGCTGTGACAAACCATCGTTGCCAGGCATCGTGCCGGGCTGACAGATGCAGCAAACGGCAGGCGGCCAGCTGTGCCGGTGCCACAGCGTCGGAGGCAAGCAGCTGCGGGCTGCATACCGGAATCATCTCCTCGCCAAACAACCAGTCCGCCTCGGCACCGGGCCACACGCCATTGCCGAAATGGATGCAGGCGTCAAAGCCGGTATCGGTAAAGATAAAGGGATCGGAACGGGTGGTGATATTGACCGTAACGTGCGGGTGCTGCTGATAGAACTGTGGCAGGCGCGGTATCAGCCAGCGAGTGGCAAAAGTGGGCACGGCAGCCAGTTCGATGACCCCGTCCGAGCCCTGATGCGCCATCAGCGACAGGGTGTGCCGCTCCAGCCGTGCCAGGCAGTCGCGCACGCCACGTGCATACACCCGCCCGGCTTCGGTCAAGCTCACCCGACGCTTGATACGGTGAAACAAGGCCACCCCCAGCATGTCCTCCAGTTGGGCAATCTGCTTGCACACCGCGCTCTGGGTAAGTGCCAGTTCCTCGGCGGCACGCGTAAAGCTCTGGTGGCGAGCGGCGCACTCCAGCGCCTGCAGCGCCTCGATACCGGGTAGTCGTTTCCGCATACATTCTTCCTCAAACTCACAATGTGCTGAATTTATATCGTTTGCGACTGGCGCAATGGCACAGGCAAAGTAGCCTGCATTCATTACCTATCCAACCATCACGCCAGCATTGCCAGTCTGTCCATGTCACAACTTGGTGCATGAATGGAAGCAACAGCCAGGCACTGGCAAGGGAGCAGCAAATGCTACAGCACAGCAAAAAAATCGTCATTGTCGGAGGCGGTGCCGGTGGCCTGGCACTGGCCAGCCGCCTGGGACGCCTGGCGCGTAAGGATAAGCGCCTGGACATCACGCTGGTGGATGCCGCACGCACCCACATCTGGAAACCGCTGCTACACGAAATTGCTGCCGGCAGCATGAACCCGCACCGGGAAGCGCTGGACTACCTGGCCCAGGCCAAACGCCACGGTTTCCGCTTTTGTCTGGGCCGCATGCAGGATCTGGACCGCCAACAACGCCGCATCCATATCGCTGCCACGGCAGATGAACAGGGCCAGCCGCTGATTCCGGCCAGACAGCTGGACTACGACATCCTGGTGCTGGCCGTAGGCAGTGCCACCAATGACTTCGGCACGCCCGGCGTGGCCGAACATGCGATCTGCCTTAACACCCCGGATGATGCCAGCCGCTTCCACCGCCAACTGGTAAACGCCTGCATCCGTGCCAGCCTGCAGCCAGGCCCTCTGCGGCCCGAGCAGCTGCAGCTCACCATCATCGGGGCCGGAGCCACCGGGGTGGAGCTGGCGGCCGAGCTGCGTAACACCACGCGCGAGCTGGTGGCGCATGGCCGGGAAAACATCAATCCCGATCGTGACATCCGCCTCACCCTGATCGAGGCCGGACCGCGCATCCTGCCGGCCCTGCCGCCTGCCGTTGCCGCCAAGGCGCAGCGCCAATTGCAGGAAATGCAGGTGCGGGTGCTGTGTGGCGAGCGCGTCAGTGTAGTCAGGGATGGCGCAGTGCATACCGCCAGCGGCCAGTGCATTGCATCGGAACTGGTAGTCTGGGCCGCCGGGGTGCAGGCTCCGGCATTTCTGGCCGGACTGGCAGGGCTGGAAAGCAATCGCCTTAATCAGCTACTGGTTCGCCCCACGCTGCAGACCACGCTGGATGAAAACGTATTTGCCCTGGGCGACTGCGCCGCCTGCCCGGACCGCCAGGGCTGGGTGCCGCCACGCGCGCAGGCTGCCAGCCAGCAGGCGGATCTGCTGTTCCACAATGTCCGCTGCCTGCTGGCGGGAAAGCCGTTGCGGGCATTTCATTACCGTGATCTGGGATCGCTGATTTCGCTGGGCCGCTACAGCACGGTGGGCAGTCTGATGAGTGCACTGTCGCGCCGCAGCCTGTTTGTCCACGGCCAGTTTGCCCGGCTGATGTATCTGTCGCTGTATCACCGGCACCAACTGAGCCTGTTTGGCTGGCTCCCCACCCTGCTGACAGCCGCCGGACGCCTGCTCAGCCGGCGTACCCAGCCACAGGTCAAGCTGCACTGATACCGATGGCAGCAAGCACCATGCACCATGCACCAAACAGCAGCACAAAACACAATGCAAACCCCGTTTTGGTGCATGCGCACCGTTTTGCATCACCACAGCCCGCACTGCATCTCCCCAAAAACGGGCTGACTGCGGCCATTTTCGTGCACGAACAGCCCAAGCTGGTGCGATCTTGCCCCAGCTGGCACTGCGCTTGCTTTAAGGAGGCAACAAAAGCCGACAACAACGGGACTCGCCATGCCAACTGCCAACTCGCCATCAGACGTACTGTTTCTGCTGCTCGGGGCCATCATGATTCTGGCCATGCACGCTGGATTCGCCTTTCTGGAACTGGGCACCGTGCGCAAGAAAAACCAGGTCAATGCCCTGGTGAAGATTCTCACCGACTTTGCCGTCTCTGCTATTGCCTACTTCTTTGTCGGCTATACCGTGGCCTACGGCGTCAACTTCCTGGGTGATGCCCGCCATATCGCCGAGCACCACGGCTACGAGCTGGTAAAGTTCTTCTTCCTGCTGACCTTTGCCGCGGCCATTCCGGCCATAGTGTCGGGCGGCATTGCCGAGCGCGCAAAATTCCACCCGCAGTCGGCTGCCACCTTCTTGCTGGTAGGCCTGGTGTATCCCTTTTTCGAAGGCATTGCCTGGAACAACCATTACGGCGTGCAAGACTGGCTGAGCCACAGTTTCGGCCAGCCCTTCCATGACTTTGCCGGTTCGGTGGTAGTGCATGCGGTGGGCGGCTGGATCGGCCTGGCTGCCGTGCTCAACCTGGGTGCGCGTCGTGGCCGTTACAGCAAGGAAGGCCGCATCTCCGCCCATCCGCCCTCTTCCATTCCGTTTCTGGCGCTGGGCGCGTGGATTCTGATTGTTGGCTGGTTCGGCTTTAACGTGATGAGCGCCCAGCGTCTGGACGGCATTTCCGGCCTGGTGGCCATCAACTCGCTGATGGCCATGGTGGGCGGCACCCTCAGCGCCATGTGGGCAGGCAAGAACGACCCCGGCTTCATTCACAACGGCCCGCTGGCCGGCCTGGTGGCGGTGTGCGCCGGTTCGGACATCATGCATCCGCTGGGTGCGCTAGTAGTGGGGCTGGTGGCCGGCGGCATGTTTGTCTGGCTGTTTACCCAGACCCAGAACCGCTGGAAAATTGATGATGTGCTAGGGGTATGGCCGCTGCATGGCATCTGTGGTGCCTGGGGCGGCGTTGCCGCCGGTATTTTTGGCCAGAGCGCGCTGGGCGGGCTGGGTGGTGTCAGCCTGATGTCCCAGTTGCTGGGTACGGTTGCCGGCATTGCCATCGGCTTTGGCGGTGGCTATGCCGTGTATGCACTGCTGCGCAAGACCGTGGGCATCCGCCTGGATGAAGAAGAAGAATTCAACGGTGCCGACCTGACCATCCACCAGATCACCGCTACGCCGGACCGCGAAACCAACTGGTAATTCCATCCTGCGCTGGTCGGGCCTGGTGCGCAGGCTCGACCAGCTTGTCATAAGCTTGATCCGCCTCAGACTTTGTCGGTTTTGTCTGACAAGAGGACACACAGCGCGCATGGCCTCCGCTATGCTGACAACAAGCATCACCCGCAGGCAGCAACCGGAATCATGAGCACGCAACTTCCCCCATATGGCAGGAGCTCCCTGCGCACCCGCATTACCCTTGGCATGCTGCTGGCACTGGTCGTCACCCTATGGCTGGCCACCTTGCTGATCAGCCACAGTCTGCGCCAGCAGATGGAAGCCACCATCTCGGCCCAGCAGTTTTCCACCGTGTCACTGGCCGCACGCGAAGTGGACCGCTCGGTCAGGGAGCGCGTACTGGCGCTGCAGTCTCTCACCGAGCAGTTCAAGAACAAACCGCTAAGCACCGCAGCCATCCAGCCCGAACTGTTGCGCCGCCCCATTTTGCTGATGATGTTCAACTGGGGCGTGATGGTGCTGGACAAAAACGGTATGGTGAAAGCCAGCATACCCGAGAGCCTGGGCCGCAATGGTCGTTCCTATGCTGACCGCGCATTCTTCCAACAAGCCATGCGGCAAGGTGGGCGCCATATCACCGAGCCCATGCAAGGGCTGCACACCGGCAAGCCGGTGATTTCCATGCTGGAACCGCTGCTGGATGACAAAGGCGAAATGGTGGGCATGATCATGGGCGTGACCAATCTGGCACAGCCCAATTTCCTGGATGACATCAGCTCGGCCAGATATGGTGTCACTGGCAGCTTTTTCATCACCTCGCCGCAAAGCCGCCGCTACATCATGTCGTCGGACAAGCAGCGCCTGCTCAATCCCGGCCCACCGCCTGGCGTCAACCCGGTATACGACCGCTATATCAATGGCGAAGAAGGCTCTGGTGTGGCCATGAGTTCACGCGGGGTACTGGAGCTGTCCTCCAGCGTACAGATCAAGTCCACCGGCTGGCTGATGCAGTCGGTACTACCGGCAGAAGAAGCCTTTGCCCCCATTCGCACCCTGCAGCGCCAGCTGTTTGGCCTGGCCTTGCTGCTAACGCTGCTGGCTGGTGGCCTGAGCTGGTGGTGGCTGCGCCGTCAATTACTGCCACTCAGCGAAGCTACCCAGTTGCTGACGCGCATGGGCGATGGCGAATTGCCCAGACAAGCCTTGCCGGTAAGCCGGGCCGATGAAGTCGGCCTGCTGGCGGCGTCCTTCAACGGTCTGCTCGAGCGCATCCAGCGCGAAGAAGACAAAGCAGCCGAACATGCCGCCAACCAGCTGCTGCGCAAGATCGTGTCGCAGATTCCCGGCGTGGTTTTCCAGTACCGGCTATTTGCCGATGGCCACGGTTGCTTTCCCTTTGCCAGCGAAGCGTTTTACGACATTTACGGCATTCGGCCTGAAGCTGTCAGCCAAAGTGCCGATGCCATCCGCGAACTGGTTCACCCCGAGGACCGCGACAGCTTTTTTGATGCCCTGCAGCACTCGGCGGCCACGCTGACCCAATGGCGTACCGAATATCGCATCTGCCTGCCGGATGGCCAGATCAAATGGCTGCTGGTGGATGCCATGCCGGAACAGGATGGTCACGATGTGCTGTGGTACGGTTTTATCGCCGATATCAGCCGCCATAAGCGCATGGAGGCGGAGCTGCGCATTGCCGCCACCACCTTTCTCACCCAGGAAGGCATCATGGTGACCGATCCGGGCGGCATCATCCTGCGGGTCAATCCCTCGTTCTGCCAGATCACCGGCTATGACAGCGCGGATGTGGTGGGCAAGACCCCTGCCGTGCTCAGTTCGCATCGCCATCCGGCCGCCTTTTATCAGCAACTGTGGCAATCCCTGCTGGACAAGGGTGCCTGGCAGGGGGAAATCTGGAATGCACGCCGCAACGGTGAAGTATTTCCGGAATGGCTCACCATCACCGCAGTCAGGGACAGCGCCGGGCAAACCAGCCATTACGTGGCTATTTTCCAGGACATTACCGAGCGCAAGGCCGCTGCCGATGAAATCCAGACCCTGGCCTTCTACGATGCCCTCACCCACCTGCCCAACCGCCGCCTGCTGCAAGACCGGTTGCAACATGCGCTGGATGCCGCCCGCCGCCAGCAGGAATACGGTGCACTGCTATTCCTGGACCTGGACAATTTCAAGTCGCTGAACGACACCATGGGCCACGATATCGGCGACATCCTGCTGCAGGAAGTTGCCAGCCGCCTGCTGCGCTGCCTGCGTACCGGCGATACCGTCGCCCGGCTGGGCGGGGATGAGTTCATCGTCATGCTGGAAAACCTGGGAACACAGCGCGATCAGGCCATGCGCGAGGCTGAAACCGTAGGCCGCAAGATTCTGGCTGCACTACACCAGCCCTACCAGCTGTGTGGCCACGACTATCGTGGCAGCTCCAGCCTGGGCATTGCCCTGTTTGCCGACGAAAACGGCAGCAGCGAGGACATTCTCAAGCAGGCTGATCTGGCGATGTACCAGGCCAAGTCGGCCGGGCGTAATACCCTGCGTTTCTTCGACCCGGTGATGCAGGCGGAAATCAACGCCCGCACCCGGCTGGAGACCGAGCTGCACCAAGCGCTGGAACAAGGTGAATTCAGCCTGTACTACCAGCCGCAAATCCACCATGCCCAGCCCTGCCGCAGCGTGGAGGCCCTGCTGCGCTGGCATAGCCCGCAACACGGGCTGATGCTGCCAGGGGCCTTCATCGCACTGGCAGAACAGAGCAACCTGATTCTCGCCATCGACCACTGGGTGCTGCAACAAGCCTGTATCCAGCTGGCCGAGTGGGCGCACCACCCGGCCACCGCGCAACTGAGCATTGCCGTGAATGTCAGCGCCCGCCAGTTCCACCAAACCGACTTTGTCGCCCGGGTCAGCCGTTTGTTGCGGGAAAGCGGTGCCAACCCGGCACTGCTGAAACTGGAAATCACCGAAAGCCTGCTGCTGATGAAGCTGAACGATGCGGCCTGCAAAATGGACAGCCTGCGCGCGCTGGGCATCAGCTTTGCCCTGGACGACTTTGGCACCGGCTACTCATCACTGTCCTACCTCAAGCAACTGCCGCTGGACCAGGTGAAGATAGACCGCAGCTTTGTACGGGATGTACTGGAGAACAGCAATGATGCCGCCATCTGCAAGGCGGTGATCGCCCTGGGACAAAGCCTGGGCCTGGCAGTAATTGCCGAAGGGGTGGAAACCAGCGGTCAATACGACTTCATGGTGGCGCAAGGTTGTCTGGCCGTGCAGGGCTACCTGTTCAGCAAGGCAATGCCGGCCAGTCAGTTGCCTGGCTGGCTGGCGCAATCACAGCCTTATGCTGCCCAAGCCAGTGCGGCAGATGGCTGAGCCATGCTGCAGATGTCAGCCGGTTATCGGCTCGGCAGCCTGGTGTAAACGCGCATAACGGCTGAATTCGGCAGCCGGCAGCGGACGGCTGAACAGATAGCCTTGCAGTTCCTTGCAGCCATGCGTACGCAGCAACTCCAGCTGTTCTGCAGTTTCCACGCCTTCGGCAATGGTAAGCAGGCCCAGGCTGTCTGCCATGTGGATGATGGCGGCCACCAGGGCGCGGTCTTCCGGATCGGTAACGATATCGCGCACAAAGGACTGGTCGATTTTCAGTTTGTACACCCGGAACTGCTTGAGCAGGTTGAGCGAAGAATATCCGGTGCCAAAATCATCGATAGACATGCGTATGCCCTGTTCATACAAGGCATTCATCACGGCGATGGCCTGTTGTGGGTCGTACATGGCCACGCCTTCGGTCAGCTCCAGTTCCAGGCAACTGGCCGGCAAGCCTTCTTCCTGCAGAATACGTGCCACCAGCGTCGGCAGATCGGTCTGACGGAATTGCACTGCCGACAGGTTGACCGCCATCACCAGTTCCAATCCCTGATCACGCCACTGCCTTGCCTGGCGTACCGCCTGACGCAATACCCACTCGCCCAATGGCAGGATCAGCCCGCAGTCCTCAGCGACCGGAATGAACTCACCCGGGGAAATGCTGCCCAGTTCGGGGTGAGTCCAGCGCAGCAGTGCCTCGGCACCAAGCAGGCGGCCATCCTCCATCGCCAGCTGCGGCTGGTAGTGGATGCTGAATTGCTGCTGTTCCAGTGCCATGCGCAACGCATTCACCAGCAACAGGTGGCGCGTGGCTTTTTCCTGAATGGCCGCAGTGTAGAAACGGTAGCAGCTGCGGCCGGCCTTCTTGGCCAGATACATGGCGGCGTCGGCGCGGCGTGACAGGGTTTCCAGGTCCTGGCCATCATCGGGATATATTGCAATGCCAATGGAGGCCGACACGTTCAGATCGTAAGGATCCACCCGGCAGGGACGGGCAATATCTTCCAGCAGCTTGCGTGCCAGCTGTTCGGCCTCGGCGGCACCGGCATCAGGCAGCAGCAGGATGAACTCGTCCCCACCCAGTCGGGATATCAGCGCGCCTTCGGGCATCACCACACGCAGCCGTGCCGCCAGCCGCACCAGCAGGGCATCGCCCACGCTGTGGCCCAACGAGTCGTTGATGTCCTTGAAGTGATCCAGATCGAGAAACATCAGCGCCAATGCGGCCTGCTTGCTGGCAAGTTGCTGCAGCGCCTGCTGGCTCTGTTCTTCCAGCATCACGCGATTGGGCAGGCCGGTCAGTACATCGTAATGGGCCAGGTAACGGATGTGCTGCTCGTTCTGCTTGCGCTGGGTGATGTCGCGGGTAATGGCCAGCTGCATGCTGATGTTGCCGTCCTCTGCCCGCATCGGGGCCGCATGGGTTTCCAGCCAGCGCCGGCTGCCATGCAGGCCGGTGATTTCAAACTCCAGGGTCCGGCTCTGGCCATCCATGACATCCCGGTGCAGCTGTTTAAAGGCTGCGTGGTATTCCGGACGGATGAAGTGCAACAAGCCCAGCTGCTGCACCTGCTGCAGGTTGTCCACTTCCAGCATGTTCATGCCGGCATGGTTCATCTCCAGCAGCTGGCCGTCCCGACCCACCACCTTGATGCATTCCGGCTCGGTTTCAATAATGGTGCGCAGGCGCTGCTCACTCTGCTGCAAGGCAGAACTGGCTTGCTGCCGGGCTTGCTCGCGCTGGAAGCTGTCCAGCGCATAATCCACGTCCATCACCATTTCTTCGATCAGCTTGCGCGCGGCCAGATCGAAAGCATGTGCTTCCGCACTGTACAAGGTCAGCGCACCGATAATGCGTCCCTCACGCTGCAAAGGCAGTGAAGCCGAGGAACCCCAGCCATATTGTTCGGCGCGGGCATGCCAGGGGGCGGTGGTGGGATCGTGACGGAAGTCCTGACACCACTGCACCATGCCGGTCAGCACAGCCCGTCCGGTGGGACCGTGGCTGAGCGGATTGTCCTCGTCAGTCGCCAGCGGCAGGTCGGACAGGTATTCCGTGCCGTTGCCAAACGCACACAGCGGCCGGATATGTCTGGCTTCCTCATCCAGCAGCCCGACCCATACCATCTTCATGCCACCATGGATGACCGCCGCCTGGCAGATCTGCTCGAACAGCTCGCGCTCGTCACGGCTGCGGACAATGGCTTGGTTGCACTGGCTCAGGGCATTGTAAAGCCCGGTCAGGCGCTGGTTGCGCGCATCCGCCAGCTGGCGTTCTGCATCCAGCCGCTGCAGCTTGCGCCAGGTCTCGGCCAGCCAGCCCATGATGCTGTTACCGGCGGAGGCCGACAAGGATGCCGGGGGCGAAAAGTCACCGCTGCCCAACCGGACAAGGCTGGCATGCAGCTCGCTCACCGTGGCACCGAGAATGCCATACAGATTGCGCCGCAAACCCCACAACAGCGGAATCAGCAACAGGACAAGGGCAATGAACAGGCAGCGCAGTTGCAGGGCATAGCGCTCGGCATCATGTACCGCCTGTGCCGTGCGCTGCGCGGATATGTGATTGAAAAGGGCAATCGGCTGCATGATACCGGCCTTGGCACGGTGATAAGCGGCATCGTGCAACATCAGGATTGCTTGCTGCCGTGGCGGTGAGCCAAAAGGCGGATTGGCTGCCACCAGCCGCATGGCCGCCCACTCGGTACGGGTCAGGGCATCGGAATTGGCCTTGGCAGTGGCCAGCATGGCCATTTCAGCCGCGGTAAAACCAGCATCACGCATGCGTTGCAGCAAGGAGGGGGCCGGGGCGGAAAGCTGTGGTCGTCTATCGTCGTCCAATACCAGGTCCCAGTAGCTGCTCTGGTAATCGACTGGTCGGGGAGCCTTGCCATCGCGGATAGCCAGGATTTCGCGGTAATGCTGCTGATAGAGCGGATTGCCCGTCACCACATAGGTGCGCACCATGCGGGTGAGATCGTCGCTGGACTGCCGCAACTCGCCTGCCAGCAAAATCGATGCATGCCGGGCCTCGTTGGCCCGGTCAATGGCCTTCTCCGCCCGGACATACAGCACGAAGCTGACAACAACGGCAATGAACACCAGCAGGATCAGCCAGTAATAACGGGAGAGCAGCAGCAGTTTGCTCTTGACGGTCAGCATGGCTTTATCAGCCCTTTATTATCGTATTTGCCCTGATAGCGAGCGGGACGGGCATGGCTGCCTGATTATGGCGCAAAAACAGTGATTTCACAGTCAGAATCAGACAATTCATCATCAAAATACGCATAGGTAGCGGCAACGCTACACAATACGACCACCCCGGCCAGCGCTGCCAACAACATGTTCAGCAGGCTGGAACTGGCCTATGCTGCTGCTTCATCCCGACATCACAAGGACTGGACATGACGCTGACGCAATGGCTGGACATCCCCTTCCCCATCATTCAGGCCCCGATGGCCGGCGTGCAGGGCAGCCGGCTCGCCATTGCCGTGAGCGAAGCCGGCGCACTGGGATCACTACCCGCCGCCATGCTGTCCAGTACGCAGTTGCAAGCCGAGTTGCAAGCGCTGCAAGTACTGGGCAAGAAACCTTATAACCTCAACTTCTTCTGCCATCAGCCGCCAGCAGACGACCCGGCCCGCCTGGCCGGCTGGCAGACGCTGCTGCAGCCCTATTACCAGCAGGAAGGCATCGCCGCCGTCGCGGCAGGTGGTGTGCAACGCCTGCCCTTCAATCAGGAAATGGCCGATCTGGTCAGCCACTACCGCCCGGCAGTAGTCAGCTTCCACTTCGGCCTGCCCGCCCCCGCCCTGCTGCAGCAGGTGAAGGCTGCCGGCTGCAAGGTGCTGTCCTCCGCCACCACCGTGGCCGAGGCGCGCTGGCTGGCAGCCAATGGAGCCGATGCCATCATCGCGCAGGGGCTGGAGGCCGGCGGACATCGCGGCATGTTTCTTGATCTTGATCTGGACACCCAACTGGGCAGCTTTGCCCTTCTACCGCAAGTGGTGGCCGCAGTAACACTGCCGGTGATTGCCGCCGGTGGCATTGCCGATGCCGCCGGGATTGCCGCCGCCATGCGCTTGGGCGCAGCCGGGGTACAGGTGGGAACGGCCTATCTGCTATGCGATGAGGCCGATACCAGCCCGCTGCACCGGACGGCACTGGCCGGGTTGCGCGCGGCACATACAGCGCTCACCACGCTGTACAGCGGCAGACCGGCACGCGGCATCGTCAACCGGCTGATGCGTGAGCTGGGACCGCGCCATCCGGCAGCTCCCGCCTTTCCGCTGGCATCGGCAGCACTCGCCCCCTTGCGTGCTGCGGCAGAAGCACAAGGCCGCGATGATTTCAGCCCGCTGTGGTGCGGCCAGAACGCCAGCGGCTGCCATGCCATTCCGGCAGCACAGCTGACACGTCAGCTGGCCGGGCAGGCATAGCCACTGCAAAACGCGGTAAACCCCGGCAATACCCAGGCCAAGGCTTGCTAGTCTTGTCCTGTAACCATTCTCCGGAGTCCCGACCGATGCCACGCATCCATTACCCTGCCCTGCTGCTGTGCGGGCTACTGCTGGCGGGTATCGCCAGTGCCGATGACCGCCCGCCACCACCTGCCGACGGCGATATGCCGCCACCACAAGGCCAGCCGCACGAGGGCCATCAGCCGCCACCGGAAGCCTTTGCTGCCTGTGGCGGCAAGCATCCGGGTGACAAGGTGGTGATCCAGCTGCATGGTCAAAGTATCCCGGCGCGCTGCGTTGATTTTCACGGCAAGCTGGCGGCCCGGCCAGATCAGCCGCCGCCACAACAGTAAAAATACCAAAGCAAAAAGCCCCGCAGTCCGGGGCTTTTTATGCTGCCGCACCATCCACAAGCATGGCGCATGGCTGGCACAAGATCTGTCTCAGTCGGCAAAACCGGCGGCAATGCGGGTGCACTCTGCCAGCCAGTGCGCCTTTTCCTCCGGGGCCAGCCAGCTGGCTTCAAAGCCGTTCTGGCACAGCTGGACGATCTCGGCCTTGCTCAGGCCCAGTTCCCGCGCGCAGCCCAGATAGTTTTCCTGCACATAACCACCAAAATAGGCCGGGTCATCCGAGTTCACCGTGGCACACAAACCCGCCTGCAGCAGCTGGCGCAGATTGTGATCTTTCAGTTGGTCGAACACGCACAGCTTGATATTGGAATACGGGCATACCGTCAGCGGCATGCGGCTGGCCACCAGTCGTGCCACCAGGGCGGCATCTTCCAGCGCCCGCACCCCGTGGTCGATGCGGCATACCTTGAGCAGGTCCAGCGCCTCCCAGACATAGGCCGGCGGGCCTTCCTCGCCGGCATGGGCCACGCAGGGCAGGCCCAGTTGATGACAGGCGGCAAACAGGCGGGCAAACTTGGCCGGCGGATGGCCCACCTCGCTGGAATCCAGACCGAAACCGTCAATACCGGCCAGATAGGGACGCGCCTGCTCCAGCACGGTAAAACCGTCTTCTTCGCTCAGGTGGCGCAAAAAGGACATGATCAGCCGTGAGCTGATGCCCAGCTGAGCCTGTGCCTGGTCCAGCGCCCGGCGGATACCCTGGTATGCCGTGCCAAAGGCAATGCCGCGCTCGGTATGGGTTTGCGGATCAAAGAAAATCTCGGTGTGCACTACCTTGTCGTCTCGACAGCGCAGCAAGTAGGCCCAGGTCAGATCGTAAAAGTCCTGCTCGGTCTGCAACACGCCGGCACCGGCGTAGTAGAGGTCGAGGAAGGATTGCAGATTATCGAAAGCATAAGCGGCACGCACCGCTTCCACCGTGGGATAGGGCAGGCTGATGCTATTGCGCTCGGCCAGCCGGAACATCATTTCCGGCTCCAGGCTTCCTTCGATATGCAGGTGCAGCTCGGCTTTGGGCAAGGCGGCAATCAGCGCAGCATGGGCTTGACTCATGGTATTTCCTGGCGGGAGCCCGGTCAGACGGCAGGCAGGGCCTGTCGCTTCATATCGAGCAAAAGCAGCATGATAACCATTGCCGGGCATGGGCAGAAGCCCCGTTTGTCACCATTTAGCGACGATATGGCAGCAAAATGCGCGGCGGCATCCCGTGTACGGACAAATATCCACGGCTTTACCGCAGCTTTGCTGCCGAATGCACGCTGGAGCCATCCTGGTTTGGGGTAAAATCAGCAGGCAGCACCCCAGAACCAGGCCAGAGGCCGCCACAGAAACTTGCCCTCAGCCACAGGCCATGTGCGCGGCGGCAGGAACTCATCATGAACGTGCCCAACTTCCAGCAGGCTCTGCAGCAGACGTCGCAAGCCTTTGCCATTCTCGATGCCGAGAGTTGCATCGCCTATGCCAATCCGGCCTTCTGCAACCTGTTCGCTTACCCCTTGCACGAACTGGTGGGGCAATCCATCAAGCTGATCATTCCACTGGATGCCAGCGATGGTGTCTGTCATCAGGACATCGCCGGCGACATCAGGCCAGACCGCCCCTTCCAGGGTGAAGTGCGCCGCATTGCCCGTGACGGGCGCAGCATTACCGCCATGCTGCATTGCAGCGCCCTGTGCAATACGGCAGGGAAAACCGAAGGCTATGTGCTGTCCTACACCGACATTGCCGACCGCAAGGCTACCGAACTGGCACTGCAACAGGCCAACGAGCAATTGTCACTGGCACTGGACGCCTCACAGCTGTCGCTATGGGATATGGACATCCTGCAGGATAGCGCCAGCGTGGACGCACGCTGGGCGCGCATGCTGGGCTATCCGGCCACCGCCCAGCAAATCCGGGCTACCAGCATGCTGGACGCCGTACATCCGGACGACTACCAGCGCGTCTACCAGGCCAGCATGGCGGTGCTAAGCGGCAAGCAGGCACGCTTTCAGGAAGAATTCCGCTACCGCAACGCGGTGGGAGCCTGGGTATGGATACGCTGTACCGGCAAGGTGGTAACCCGCAATCAACAGGGTACTGCCCTGCGCGCCATCGGCACCAATCAGGACATTACCGAACGCAAGAACAGCGAAGCGCTGATCGTCAACGCCGCCCATCACGACTGGCTTACCAGCCTGCCCAACCGTTTTTCGCTCACCAGCCATCTGGCTGCGGCGCTAGCGCGTGCCCAGCGCCGGGATAAGCTGGTAGCGGTCTGCATGATAGATCTGGACGACTTCAAGCCGGTCAACGATACCTGGGGACACCAGGCTGGCGACCTCTTGCTGCAGGAACTGGCACTGCGGCTGCAATGCCTGCTGCGCCAGACCGATTTTGTTGCCCGGCTGGGTGGGGATGAGTTCGTGGTAGTGATGGAAGACCTGCCGGAAGAAGACGCCCTGCCGCAACTGGAAGCCGCGCTCAAGCGCCTGCACCAGGCAGTGGAGTCGCCGTTCCGGCTGGGAAATGGCATCGAAGCAGAAGTCGGCATGACCGTGGGGCTGTCGCTGTTTCCGCACGATGGTATCGAACCGGATGCACTGATGCGCCAGGCCGATGCCGCCATGTACCAGGCCAAGCAGAACAAATCAGGCCGTCGGCGCTGGTGGCGCATGGTGTCTGAAGAAGCCGGCTACCCACAGGAAGAAAGCAGCCATTTCGAGGTATACGGGGACGAAGCCACCCGCCTGCTGCGCAAATCCGGCCGCCTGATCCAGACGGCAACCGACACCTATATCCAGCGCTTTTACGGCCAGGAGCATCCGGAACGGGCAGAGCTGGCCATTCTGGCCAGCCTGGGTCTGGTAGAACAGGAAAGGCTGGAACACCAGCACCGCCAGTTTCTGCTGCAGATCCTGTCGCCTGACATGCAGGCCGAGCAGATCAACCAGCACAGCCACCAGTTGGGCTACATTCACAGCCTGGTCGGTGTCACGCCGGTGATGCTGGTACAAAGTGTGGAATTGTTCCGTCGCACTTTCAGCGAACAGCTTAACCTTGCCCTGCTACCCATCCGCCAGCGCTACTGCCTGCTGGAAATCGTGGATAGACGTCTGCAGGATCAGCTGCATGCCCAACTGGAAGCCGGGGCCCAAGTGCAAAGCCAGTATCTGGAAAGCGTATCCCTGCCCATGCCCCACCATGGCACCCTGTGGGCCGATGCCGTCAGCAGCGAGCTGGAACAGCTGGGCAAACTGCCCGGCATGCAGGCGGTGTTGCTGATGCGGCTGATGTCCAACGGCGTGTTCGTACCGGAAAACAGCCGTGGCCCACTGGGCGAGCTGGTGGCAAACCGCCTGCAGCTGCCAGGCTCCGAAGCGGTGGTCGACCCGGCATCCGCACGCGGCCAGGGACTGACTGCCGTGGCCTGGCGCAGCGGGCGCATCTGCAGCACCGCCTCCTACGGCCAGGACCAGCGCTACGCCACCTGGCATCAGCAAGCCGGGGCCGTGCATATCCGCGCCGCCATGAGCATCCCGGTACGCAATCCGGAAGGACTGACCGTGGCGGTCATCAGCCTGTTCGGTGCCTATCCCAATCAGTTCGAATCAGCCAGCATGCAGCAATTTGCCCAAGGACAGCAGCACCGCTGGGAGCTGATGCTGGCGGCCAGCACCAAACCGGCAGCCGCCATCCAGCAAAACCTGGCCATTGCCCTGCGCGAGCGCTTGTTTGCCGGCGGCCTCACCATGTATCTGCAACCGCTGGTCGATCTCAAGAGCGGCAAGGTGGTCAAGGTAGAAGCGCTGGCCCGGCTGATCCAGGCCGATGGCAGCATTGTCAGCCCCGGTGTCTTCCTGCCCCTGCTGGGCGATGCCGACCTGGATCACCTGTTCCGCCTTGGCCTGGACAAGGCGCTGAGCCAGCTGGCCGAACTGGACCAGCATGGCCTGCAGATCGACATTTCGCTCAATATCGCCCCCAGCACGCTGCAGGATGAAGACTGTCCGCAATGGGTGGCTGATGCGCTGGTCCACCACGGCGTGGCCCCCCACCGGCTCAGCCTGGAGTTGCTGGAAACCGAAGACATTGCGCCGCAAGCCCAGGACCGCGCCATCGAACGCTTGCGCCATACCGGCATCAAGCTGGCGATGGACGATCTGGGCTCGGGCTACAGCAGCCTGCAACGGCTGAGCACACTGCCGTTTGACACCATCAAGATCGACCAGAGCCTGACGCTGAACCTGCGCAAGACACCGCTGACCAGCCTGGCACTGATCCGCGCCATCCTGCAGCTGGGGCAGGATCTGGAACGCCAGGTGGTGGTGGAAGGCCTGGAAGATCGCGGCATGCAGGAAGCCGCCTGCATCCTGGGCGCAACCCTGGGCCAGGGCTACAGCCTGGCCCGCCCCATGGCGCAACAGGACTTCATCCGCTGGCAGCAGCAGTTCCAGCTGCCGCCGGCTGACGGAGCCATCACCAGCTATCTGGGGGCGCTGGCACAGCACTGGCTGTATACCCAACCCTCGCACGCACACAGCAAACAGGCACTGGAACATTGCCCGCTACAGCATTTTTTGCTGCGTCAGCCCGCAGCCAGTGTCAATGCCCTGCAATGGCACGCCGCCTGCCATCAGCAGGCCGACCATGCCGCAGCCAGCCAGCGGCTGACCGACTGGCTGGTGGAACAGATGCTGCTGGAAAGCTGAACCACTGCCTGCAGACCAGATCAAGCAACATTCACCACTTACAGGCGAGAATAC
Organism: Aquitalea denitrificans; assembly: GCF_009856625.1. Lineage (GTDB taxonomy): Bacteria > Pseudomonadota > Gammaproteobacteria > Burkholderiales > Chromobacteriaceae > Aquitalea > Aquitalea denitrificans. The sequence continues at coordinate 881,682 of NZ_CP047241.1, read as the reverse complement.
ACATAGATCTACCAGTATTTTCAAAATAAAACAGAAACTGCTTTCTGACTGCCAACCTTATACGGCAACAGACCTTCAGCAATAATGAGCGGCATTCCATCCCTGACTCCCAAGGAAACCGCCATGAATATTGCCGACCTGGTCCAAACCCGTTACACCACCAAGGCTTTCGACCCCAGCCGCCAACTAAGTGCCGATCAGCTAGCCCAGATTGAAACCCTGCTGCGCTTCAGCCCCTCCTCCACCAACTCCCAGCCCTGGCACTTTTTTGTGGCGGGCAGCGCCGAAGGCAAGGCCCGTATCGCCAAAGCCACCAGTGGCGGCTATGCCTTCAATGAAGCCAAGGTGCTGAATGCCTCGCATGTGGTGGTGTTCTGCAGCCGCGCCAGCATCGATGACAAGCATCTGGAAACGCTGCTGCAACAGGAAGCGGCAGACGGGCGCTTTGCCAATGAGGAAGCACGCGCCGGGCAGCATCGTGGCCGCTCGCACTTCGTCAACATGCATCGTTTTGAATTGCGTGATGCCCACCACTGGATGGAAAAGCAGGTGTACCTGGCGGTAGGCACGCTGTTGCTGGGGGCGGCAGCCATGCAGATTGATGCCTGCCCGATCGAAGGTTTCGACCAGAAAGTACTGGATGAAGAGCTGGGCCTGCGCGCCATGGGCTATACCAGCGCCGTCATCGTGGCGCTGGGTTATCGCAGCGACAGCGACTTCAACGCCAAGCTGCCCAAATCGCGCCTGCCGGCCGACAGCGTCATCACCCGTTTGTAAGCAGCAAGCCTGCCGGCAAACTCAGGCCACCGGGGCGGAACCAGCGCAGCAGATTGTGCAGGTCGCGCTGCTCGCCCCGGCCCAGCTGCCGGTAAGCAGCCAGTGCGCGCTGCCGCACGCCAGCATCGATTTCACGACGTGCCGGCCCGCGCAATACCACCATGAAGGGAGCCAGCGCGGTGTGGTAGCTGTCCAGCGTCATGCCCAGCGCGTGTGCCGCCTGCTGCAGCTCGGCCAGGCTGAAGGCCGCCTGCATAGAATTGAGAAAGTCGGCGGTAAACTGCACCGACTGCATCTCGCTGCGGTCATGGGCAAAGTAATGCTGGGTGGCCCGGCGCTTGAGCCGGCCAAAATCCGCCAGATACACCCCGCCATCGGGCTGCAGAATGCGCCGCACCTGACCCAGCGTTTGCTGCAGCGTGCTGACATCGGGCAGGTGATGCAGCGACATGGTACACAGCGCCACATCCACCGCACAGTCGGCAAAACCGTCCAGCACGGTAATATCCCCCTGTTGCAGGCTGACATTGCTCACCCCGGCCGCGCGCAGGTTGTCTGCAGCCAGTTGCAACATGGCCGGCGAAGCATCCAGACCGACAAAGCGGCTGTCCGGGTGTAGACGGGCCATCTGCAGCAACTGGTTGGCCGGGCCACAGGCCAAGTCCAGCACCACATCGCCGGGCCGGATTTGCGGCAAGGACATCAGGGCATGAAACAGGTAGATGTAATGCAGCACGCCATCGCGGCGGCCACTATCCATGAAGGCAGATACCTGCTCGGCATCCGCCATCACCGCAGCGGGCTCAGGGATGCGCGGCAGGGGATTGCGCCGCAGCTGCTCCAGCAGCAGATGGGTCATCATCAGGGATGCGGACATGGTTCAGCCCGGTTTCCTGCAATCCACGCCCGGACCATCCATCCCCAGACCGGCAGTCAGCATGCCAGCCTCAGCCACGGCGCAGCTTTCGCAACAGCAGCAGCGGCAGGCGCAGGGCAAAGCCGAACATCAGCCGGATATGCATCCAGGTAAGCAGGCGGTTGTCACGCCAGTAATTGAAGTGTGATACGCCGCCCTCGTCGGCCTGGAAGTATTTCACCAGCGACGGCACATTCACCGGCTGCACACCTGCCCAGCACAGCCGCACCACGGCTTCGGGGTCGAAGTCGAAGCGCCGCATCCAGTGCTGGCGCTGCATGATGCGGCGCAGTGGCTCCACCGGATACACCCGGAAGCCGAACAGCGAATCGCCAATGCCCATCCACAGGGTTTCCAGATTGGCCCACCAGTTGGAAATCTTGCGGCCCTTTACCCGCAGGCTGGGCGCGCTGGCATCGAACACCGGCAAGCCCAGTACCATGGCCTGCGGCTGCTGCTGCGAGGCCGCCATGAAGGCGGGAATCTGCGCCGCCGGATGCTGGCCATCCGAATCCATGCACAGCACATGGCTAAAACCCAGGCGGCTGGCCTGATCCAGCCCGTGCAGCACAGCGGCACCCTTGCCACTGTTGTACGGCAGCACGAATACCTGCAGGCCAGCGTCAGTGGCTGCCATCTGCTGCAAGCCTTCTGCCGAGCCATCGTCGCTGCCGTCCACGATCACCCATACCGGAGACCACTGCTGACGCGCAGCACGCACAGTGTCATATACCTTGGGGCCGGGGTTGTAACTGGGAATCAGCACCACATGGGTGGAAGAAGATGTCGTCATGGCAAATCGCGGGACAGTGCCTGCCCTGGGGGACAAGTCATATAGGGTTAATCCGGCAGGACATTAGCCGATGGCAAGCCGCATGGTCAACCACTGGCAGCCAGGCCGGAAAATCATTACAAATGCAGCTCGGGATCAATTGATTGCTGCAGGCTGGATTCAAAATACTGCTGAATGCGGCGCGCAGTTTCATCTCGACAGGAAGATGCCTCGAATTGCTGTCCCGGAATTGCCCGATATATCAGAGGAAATTGCGGCGGGCGCCATATTCTCCACCCTTTACTCAAATAGGGCGAATTGGTTGTAATCAGAATTGTTTGCAATGGTGCCGCAGCCTTCTTGGCAATCAATGCCACCGAGCCGCCAATATCATTCACCGGCTGGCGCGTGGTGCGGGTACCCTCCGGAAATATCATCAGCACCCGCCCCTGACGCACCGCCTTGATGGCAGCACGGAACATATGTTCAGGATGACGATTGGACACAAAACCGGCCAGGTAGGCCCCGGCACCCAGAAACAGGTTGGAGCTGATACTGGCCTTCATCAGGCACACCACATGCGGCAGGCGGGAAAACACCAGAAATGCGTCGATCATGCTGGGATGATTGGCAATCAGTAGCATCTGGCGACGGCCATCCAGTTGATCCAGCTGGCGCAGATCCAGCTGCATCAGCCTGCAGGCGGCAGCACCGGCCAGAAAACAACGGCAGATGCGGCTGATGGCCAGCTGCACCAGCGGCTCACGCAGGCGGCGCGGTGCCAGCAGCAAGGGCAGCACGGCAATATTGCCCAGCAATAGCATGGAGCCCAGCCACAACAGCATCAGGTAGAACAGTATGATCTGGCCCAGGCGTAAACAGCGGTACGGCATTATTCCACTTTACCTTCAAATGACAGGGCTTGAATTACAGGACGGGCAAATCAGGAGCCTGATACAGAATGTCCACAGCGGAAATCTATCACGGCACAAGCGCCGGCCCGCATTGATTTCCAACAGGCATTCAATATCAAACCTCATGAAAACAGCCTTGAAAGGCGCTTGCACACTGAAGGAGTCAAGTCAAACCGGGGTAATGATTTTACTATATAATCTCGCCATTTTGGTGCCTGCAACGCTCGGGATTGAAAGCATATGCTAGAAGAAATCATCAAAAACTATCTGATCAATACCAAAGGCAAAGACCCGGCCCTGTTCACCAACCCTGCCCTGCAGGTGGCAGAGTTGGGACTGGATTCGCTGGACATGGTGGAAATGCTGTTTGAAATTGAAGACCGCTGCGGTTTCCAGCTGCCCGACCCCACCCGCTACCCGAAAATGAGCTTCCGCGACATGCTGGCCGACATCGAGGCTGCCATCCGGGAACACAATGGCGGCGAGCTGCCAGACCTGCGACTCGAGGCGGACAAATAATTGGCCAAGGTACTGATTACCGGCATGGGGGCCATCAGCCCGCTGGGGACGGACCTGCCAACCAGCTTCGCCCAGGCGCTGGCAGGACATTGCGCCATCAGCCCCGCACCGGCAGACATTGCCAAATGGCTGCCCAATATACTGCTGGCCCCTGCCGCAGGCGAACCGCTACCCATGCTGGACAGCAAATATGCCGGTCTTGACCGGGCCAGCCAGTTTGCACTGGCCGCAGCAGCCGAAGCCATTGCGCAGGCTGTCCTTGCCGCACAGCCGGCAGAGGCCCGTCGCATCGGGGTGTTTGTCGGCATCGGCTTTGGGGGTGCCCACACCCTGGACGCCCTGTACCAGCGTTTTCAGAATGCCGTGCATAGCGATGGCAAGCGTAATCCGGTGATGGTGCACCCGCTGTCAGTACCACGCATGATGGCCAATGCAGCGGCAGCGGCCATTTCCATGCACTACGGTTTCAAGGGCCCCAGCAACACCTACTCCGTAGCCTGCGCGTCCTCTGCCGTTGCCATTGGCGAAGCCTTCCGCGCCATTCGCGACGGCTATCTGGATGCTGCCGTGGTAGTCGGTTGCGAAGCCATGCTCACCTCAGGTTCCATGCTGGCATGGAATGCGCTGCGCGTAATGGCCAAACCACAGGAAACCGCCCCCGCCCGCAGCTGCCGACCCTTCTCGCAAGACCGCAGTGGATTTGTACTGGGTGAAGGTGGCGCTGCCATCGTGCTGGAAAGCGCCGCGCGGGCAGAAGCCCGTCAGCAAGCAGCGCTGGGCGAGCTGTGCGGCTATGGCTGCAGCAGCGATGCCGCGCATCTGACCGCGCCTTCCAGCGCAGAGCAGGTATATGCCATGCAGCAGGCGCTGGACGATGCCGGCCTGCAGCCTGCCGACATCCAGTACCTGAATGCCCACGGCACGGCCACGGAAACCGGCGATGTGGTGGAAACCGAATCCATCCGCACCGTGTTTGGCGGCAGGGACGAAAGCCGGCTTGCCATCAGCTCCACCAAGTCCATGCACGGCCATCTGATAGGGGCCAGTGGCATTCTGGAATTTGCACTGGCGGTGATGGCGATGCGCAGCGGCTCCTTGCCCCCCACGGCCACGCTGGAAGTGCCAGACCCGCGCTGCGACCTGGACTACATCCCGCTGACGGCACGCCATGGCTGTGATGTGCAAGCCATCATGTCCAACTCCTTTGCCTTTGGCGGCAGCAATGTCTCGCTGGTGGCAAAACGGTACCCGGCATGAGCCAGCCCTACCACTACCCCATGCAGTTGCAGCGTGCCGACATGGCCGCGCTGCTGCCACACCGTGGTGCCATTTTCGTGTGTGAAACCCTGTGTATCGAGGGGCCGCACCAGTTTCACGGCATCGCCCGCTGGCCGCAGGACAATGCCATCATCCAGGGCCACTTCCCAGGCCTGCCGATTGTCCCCGGGGTAATGCTGATCGAATCGATGGCACAGTTTGCCGGGGCCGGCCTGCTGGCTGGCGACCCGTATGTAAAAACCCTGCCGGAGGATTCGATCGGGGTACTGGCTGCCGTACGTAATTGCTGGTTCAAGCAGCCGGTGCTGCCCGAGTCGGCGGTGGAGTTCTTCATCCAGTGCCGTCAGGTCGCGCCCTTGCTGGTGCAGGTAAGCGCCGTGGTAAAGGTGGAGGCTGTTGAAGTGGCCAAGCTGGAAATCGCACTGGCCTATGCCCCGCGCACCCAGTTGCTGAGCAGCGGCACGGCGGCGACGGCGGTGTAAACAGCAAGACCCTGGCCGGTGCAGCCGCCCGCTATCCGGCAGGCTGTTACAGCATGCCGCCGTTGATGGAAATCACCTGGCCGGTAATATAGGCTGCCTGCTCCGAGGCCAGGAAGGCCACCAGGCTGGCCACCTCATCCGGCTTGCCCACCCGCTTCATCGGCACCATCTGCGCCACCATCTCCTTGTCAAACACGTCCTTGCTCATGGCTGATTCAATGATGCCCGGCGCCACCGCATTCACGGTAATGCCACGACTGGCCAGCTCCAGCGCCAGCGATTTGGTGGCACCATGCAGCGCGCTCTTGGCGGCGGCATAGTTGGTCTGGCCCCGGTTGCCGGCCAGCGCCGCCACCGAAGTGATATTGATGATGCGTCCCCAGCGGGTGCGAATCATCGGCATGGTCAAAGGCTGGGTGACATTGAAGAAACCGTGCAGGGACACATCGATCACCCGGTGCCATTGCGCCGCCTGCATGCCCGGGAACACCGCATCGTCATGAATCCCGGCATTATTCACCAGCACCTGTACCGGGCCTTGTTCCAGGATCTTTTCCAGTTCGACAGCGCTGGTGGCGGCATCGGCAACGTCAAACTGCACGGCCTCGGCGCTGAAACCCTGCTCTGCCAGTTGCTGACTCAGCGCCTGTGCGGCGGCCAGATTGCTATTGGCGTGGATGATGACGTGAAAACCATCAGCAGCCAGTCGCTGGCTGATGGCGGCACCGATGGCACCACTGCCACCGGTGATCAAGGCTCGTTTCATACGGATTCTCAGCAAGATGGGGAAGCGGGAGCCAGCGCGGCGGCATTCAGCACCACGCCTAGCCGACCACTGGCCAGCAGGCGCTCGCCGGCATGCAACTCGAACCGGTACATGGCGGTGATGTCATTGCCGGACAGGCGCAGCGCATGCACCAGCAGCGGTGCGTCGGTCTCATCCAATCGCTGGCAATACCAGCGGGTTTCGCGCACGCTGGCCAGATAACCAGCAGCCGCCGGAGCGGCATCGCCAGCCAGCAGCGCACCATGTACCGCCATGGCCTGTGCTGCATATTCGATGGCATTGGCCACGCCTAACCGCCCAGCCGCACGCAGCGGATTATTCTCCAGCAGGTGGCTGCCGGTCTGACACAGGATTTCCTCTGCGTCCCAGCGCAGCACGGTATCAAGCAGACACATGCTGCCCTGATGAGGAATGCGTGCGGCAATGGCCTGGCGGTCCATCATGCGCTTACCGTCACCGCCAGCTGGCAGTCATCCAGATATTCCAGCACCACGCACCCGGGCTGGCCGCTGGCCAGCAACTGCAGCAATGGCAGGCTGCGTGCGGCAGGAATTGTCCGGCGCAGCTGCTCCAGCCCGGCATCGGCCATCACATCGGCCGCATCGCGGGTAAAGGCCAGTTGCAATGCTGCCTTGCTGGCCGCAGTGCGCTGCGGTGCCAGTACCATGCCCACCCCCATCGGATAGGGAATGGGGCGCTGGCTGTACAGCGGCTGCGGGTAGGCGGTATCGAAGGCAACCAGCACCGCGGCCTGGCCGCTGGCCAGCACCTGGGTGGCGGTTTCGATCAGCGCGGCAGCAAAGGTGGCGTCGTAGGCACACAGGCTGGTGGAGGCCGCCGTGCAGCCGGTGGCAATGCCCCAGTAGCCGGCCGGCGCGTTGTGGACCGAGTTATGAAAGCGGGTGGGCGAAATCAGCCGCTCGTCCGATGCCAAAACCTCCAGCAGATTATGGCAGTTGTCGCAATCACCGCCGGTGGAGGAAAACACATTCACCAGCTGCGCGGCATCAGCAGCGGCATCCGCCACCGCGGCAAAGCCGGTGGCCATGGCCAGTTTTACTGCCGTGCCGACACGGCGACGCTCGGTGGCCGGCAGGGCCAGCACTGCGGGCAAGGCAAGCTCGGCCGCGACAAAGGGCCGTTCGCCACGCAGGCAGGCGGCTGCCGTGCCCCAGTCTGGCAGGCCAGGCCCCAGTACACTCAAGCCATCCAGATAAATCATTGCTGTACTCATGCATCCACCCGCGAAAAAACCAGACTGCAATTGCTGCCGCCAAAACCAAAAGAATTACTCAACACATGCTGCAAGGGCTGCTCCACATTGTGCAGCAGGTAGTTGCACGGCAAGGCCGGGTCGGTCTGGCTGGTACCGACACCGCCGGGCAACAGCCCTTCACGCAAAGCCAGCGCACTGAAAATGGCTTCAATGCCACCGGCAGCACCCAGGGTATGCCCGGTGTGGCCCTTGGTGGAGCTGCATGGCGTGTCTTTGCCAAACAGCGCCAGCACTGCCGCGCCTTCGGCCGCATCGTTGCTGGGCGTGGCCGTCCCGTGCAGATTGATGTAGCCGATATCGGCCGGCTGCAGGCCGGACATCTGCAAGGCCTGCTGCATGGCCATGTGCGCGCCGCGGCCTTCCGGGTGTGGCGAGGACATGTGATAGGCATCGCTGCTTTCCCCCACGCCAGTCAGGATGATGTCGCCGGGGCGAGCCAGATCACCCCGCTCCAGCAACACATAGGCCGCGCCCTCGCCAATGGAAATGCCATCGCGGGCCGCATCAAACGGACGACAGGGCTGGGACGACACCAGCTGCAACGAAGAAAACCCATAGATGGTGGTCAGGCACAGGCTGTCCACGCCGCCAACAATGGCCGCGTCGATCAGCCCGGCGGCCAGCATGCGCTGCGCCGTGCCAAACACCTTGGCGCTGGAAGAACAAGCGGTGGACACCACCATGGCCGGACCGGACAGAGCAAAGTACTTGCGCACAAAGTCCGCCACCGAATAGGCATTGTGGGTTTCGCGATAGTGCAAATCCGGCGGCAGCGCACCACTGTGCGGATCGCGCTGGCGATAAGCCACTTCCGTGCTGAGAATGCCGGAGGTGCTGGAACCCATGAACACGCCGATGCGGTCGGTGCCATAAGAGCCAATGGCTGCCTGCACCTGCGCGGCAAAGCCATCCTGCTGCAGCCCCAGCAGGGCCAGGCGGTTGTTGCGGCAATCGTAGTCGGCCAGCGTGGCGGGCAGGCGGACCTCATCCAGCCCGGCCACCTCGCCGACACAGACATCAAACTCCACCGTTTCCCAGCGTTTTTTGACAATGCCACCCCGCTGCGCGCGCAGCGCGGCAAGATGAGGGGCCTGCCCACGGCCCAGGGCGGTGGTCAGGGTGTAGGCGCTAAGTCTGAGAGCTTGCATAGACGGCGGAATAATCAGCGTGAATTGGAAAATCAGGCATCTGCCACACGGGCAGCTGTCTGCTCGGGCTGGCAGGCCTGCGGCAATGTCACCGCCTGCAACTGACGGCGGGACAGTTCCTGCAGCAGGCGCGGCAGCACAGTCAGGATCAAGGGCTGGCCATCGGCGGTACGGGCGGCATTGCCGTCGTGCAGCAGCAGGATGTCACCAGCCGCCAGATTGCGCACCAGCCGGGCATACACCTGCTCGGGGTCGCGGACGCGCGTATCATAGCCACGGCGCGTCCAGCTCGCAAGAAACACGCCCTGCTGCTGCAATACCGGTTCGAGAAAGGGATTGCGCAAGCCGGCAATCGGCCGGAAAAACCGCGGTGTGTGACCGGTAATGCGCTGCAGCGTAGCCTGGCCCTCACCCACCTCGCGTCGCCAGCCGGCCGGGCCGAACAGTGAAGTCTGCTTGCGGTGGCGCTGGCCATGGTTTTCCACCGCATGGCCGGCACGGGCAGCCTGCTGGCACAGTGCGGGATATTGCGCCGCGCGCTCGCCGATACAGAAAAACGTGGCCTTCACACCGTAATGTTGCAGGATGTCCAGCACTGCCGGCGTCACCGCCGGGTCCGGGCCATCATCAATGGTGATGGCCACCTCGCCACGGCGGATGGCCGCCGCCGGCAGCCGGGTCAGGTTTGGCCCCAGCAGCGTGCAGCGCGGCAGCAGCCCGGCCACGGCAATCAGGCCATGCAGCAATACCAGCAACAACAAGAGCGCCAGCCAGTCATGCGGGCGATACAGCAGTGCCAGCAAGGCCAGCACATGCAAAGCACCACACAGCCAGAGAAACGGCGACAGCCTTGGTGGTTTCATCTGTCCTCCTTGCCCGGTGACTGCTGCGCGGCCAGCGGCCCATGCACCAGCCAGTGTTGCCACAGCTGTAGCCATACCGGCCAGCTGTGATCTCCCTCAATCCGGTTTACCCGCTGCGCCGGCAACAGGCTGGCCAACATGTCCTGACCATCGCGGAAGCGGTCCTGCGCACCCAGACCCAGCCACAGCGGGCAGTCCGCCTGCGTGGCCAGCCAGTGCCACCAGCGGCGCTCATCCTGCAAATTGGCCGTGGCAGCGGCCCAGGCCCGCGGCCCGCCTGCAGCGCGGATTTCCTGCAGGATGTCCGCCGTGCCGGGATAAGGTGCCAGCAGGCAGAGGCCGGCCAGCTCGCTGCCATGGAGCGCGGCATGGTGCAGGGCATTGAAAGCGCCCAGCGAAATACCCGCCAGCCAGATGGCACGGTAGCCCTGCGCGCGCGCCGGTGCAATCACCGCCTGCTGCAGGCTAGCGGCCACCGTTCCGGCCATCACCTGCTGATAACCCACATCCGCCAGTACGATATCCACCGCCAGACCGCGCGCGCGCACGGCCGCCACCATGCCCTGCTCCAGCAGGTCTTCCAGGCTGGCCTTGGCCGGCGGCAACAGTACCAACAGTGTGTCGGCACGGCTATCGGCACGGAATGCATCAGCGAGGCAGCGCACGCGGGGTCATCCTGGCCATCATGGCGGCAAACACCAGCGCCAGCAGCGCGCCAATGGCCACCGTGCTGCCGATGAAGGACAGCACCGGCACGCTGGAGCTACCCAGCAGGCCGAAGCTGGTGACTGTGGCCAGATTGGCCACCACCAGCGATACCTCTACCTGGCGCTGCTGGTCATCGCTGCCCAGCTGCTGCTTGTTGGCAAAGAACAGCGCGTAGTTGGAGCCGATGGCCACTACCAGCAGCAGGCCCACCAGATGCAGGATGGTCAGCTGGATGCCGCAAGCATCCAGAATCGCCACTGTGCACAACACGGCACAGCCCAGCGGGATGGTGACGCGCACTGCCTGCAACCAGCCACAGCTCAGCCACAGCAACAGCAGGATGGCCAGGCTGCCCAGCGAGGAAAACACCAATGCCTCGTGGGTATAGCTGTCGAAAATGGCGGTGGTTTCTTCCAAGAGGTCGATCACCGTCACCTGCCCCAGTTGCTGTGCAGCCAGTGCAGCCCTTACCTTGTCCAGCGCGATGTTCTCGCCACTGGCCGGGCGCAGGGGCATCAGCACCAGATAACTGCCGGGGCGCTGGATAAGCATGGAATCCAGCAACACGCTGGCCGCGCTGCCATGCAGGCTGTCACGGCTCAGCAGCGGCTGTTGCCGGCTGCGCTCCACATCGCTGACAAAGCCTTGCAAGGCTGCGGCATCCAGCGGCAGGCCTTGCACGGCCTGTGTCAGCCGGCTGGCGGTTTCCGCCGCAGTGGGCAAGGCCGCCTGACGGGCCTTCTGGGTGGCCAGGCTGGGTAGCAGTTCATCCGGGGTATGGAAGCCGCCGATCACATTCTGCCGGCTCAGCTGCTGCAATACCCGGCGGCTGCGCTCGGCCAGTTGCAAGGCGCTTTCCTGATCCGGCGCGCTGAAGCTGGCCACATAACGCATGTCATTGCCGCCCAGATCGCCACGCAGTTCGGCATCCAGCTTGTTCTGTGCCGCCGAGGTGGAGCTAAGCGCGTTGAGCTGGCGGCTCCAGATGTCCTGATGATGCAGTGCCAGCACGGCAGTCGCTGTCAGCATGGCCACCAGCAGCAGCCAGCGCAGGCGGGTAAGGCTGTCCAGCACCTTCTGCAGCAGCAGGCCGGGGCCGGACAGATCACGCAGGTTCAGTTGCTGCGGCATCAGGCCGGGCAGGACATAGCGCGTCACCAGCGCTGCCGCCAGCAGGCCGCTGATGGAATACAGGCCCAGCTGCGACAGGCCGGGAAAACTGGAGCACATCAGCGCGGCAAAGCCGGTGGCCGAGGTCAGCACCCCCAGGCGGATGGTGCGCCAGAAATGGCCGGGATTGCCGCCCCCCGCGCGCTGGATGAACAGGTAGATGGAGTAATCCACCGCCTCGCCAATCAGCGTGGTGCCAAAACCCAGTGTCAGGCCATGCACATGACCAAAACCCAGGCTGACGCTGGCAATGCCCACCAGCGCGCCGGACACTACCGGAATCAGTCCCAGCAGCAGCAAGGGCAAGGAACGGTAGACCAGCAGCAACAGCGCCACCACCAGCACGGTTCCCAGCGTGGCCAGCCGCTCCACCTCACTCTGGATGATGTTGCGCGAGGCCACCGAAATGACGCTGGTGCCGCTCATCACCAGCCGGGTATCGGCATGGCGCGCCGGCAGGCTGGCAAATGCCTGCTTCACGTCTTCCAGCGCGGCGGCCTGGGCGTCGGTATTCAGGCCGGATTCGCCCAGCTGCAACAGCAGCACTGCACGCTTGCCATCGCGCGAGACCCAGATGTCGTCGCTGGTGCTGGGCTGGTTCTCGCCGATGAACTGCTCCAGTATTTGCAGGGTTTCGCCAGTGGGATCGCGCGGCAGGATTTTCTTGACGATCAGGCCGGCGTCGCCGGACATGGCGTCCAGCGTGCCCTGGATGGCATCGTGCAGGCCGGCGGCACTGAAGCGCTGCGGCGTCACCGCCGGGCTGAGCAGATAACGGTTGTTGAAGAAATACTGTTGGTCGTGCTGCTGGGTCTGGCGGTCGCCGTTCTGCACCGAAGTAAAGCGCGCATTGTGCGCCAGCTTGTCCACCAGCAGCCGCGACAGCCGGCCACGTTCGGCCTCGTCACTGCCTTCAATCCCCACCAGCACGATGCGGGCGATAGCGCCATCGCGCAGCTGGTCGATCAGCATCTGCTGCCGCGCACTGGGCAGCTTGGGCATGAAGGCGGACAGGTCAGCCACGAAGCGGGTCTGGCTGATCACCAGTACCGAGGCCAGCATGGCGACCAACCAGATCAGCAGCGCCGGTTTGAAGAGTCTTGATTTCATCGGGTGCTGGTGATGGTCATTTCCGAACGGTCACCATCGGCCTGCAGGAATTCGATGGTCTTCACCTGGGCACGGGCACCGGCAATGCGGATCTGGCTGATGACCTTCTGCATACGCGGCTGCAGCGGTGTCAGGCTCAGTTGCCACTGCTCGCTGCCACCGGACAGCGCCGGAGTGTAATAGCGTTCCAGCGCGCTGCGGTCACCGGACAGGGTGGCGCGGATGCTTTCGACAAAGGCCGATACCTCCGGGCGATCGGCCAGGTTGACGCTCATCTTGCGGCCATCATTGCGCTCCAGCGTCAGCTTGTTGCCTTCCAGCAGCACCGCCTCCGCCTTGGGCTTGAGGGTGCGCTTTTCCAGCCGGTCCGGCGCGGTGAAAGCCAGTTCGCCGGATGACTCCAGCGGCTGCTTGAGCATGGCGATGTATTTTTTTTCCACAAAGGTGGCGGTGCCGGACTTTTTCTGTCCCAGTTGCTGCATCAAGTCAGCCAGCGAAAAATCAGCGGCCTGCAGTGCGGTGCTGCCCAGCAGCAGAAGCAGTCCGGCCAGGGTCTTGCTCAAAATGGATACACGCATGGTCTGTCTAGCTTTCATCCCAAAAATCGTAAAAATTGAACCAGTTGTACGGATAGGCCAGGCAATGCCTTTCCAGTGCGGCCACATATTTGTCCAGCAGTGCCTGCATGGCGGCCTCCCTTTGTGACCGCCCAAGTGCGGAAAAGTCTTCCAGCAGCTCGAAATGGATGCGGTAACGGTTGCCACCCAGATAGATGCCGGCCATGAAGTACACCGGGCGGCGCAGCATGGCGGCCATGCGCAGCGGCCCGCTGGGAAAGCGCGCCGGCGCGCCCAGCAGCGTGCGCTGCAGGTACTGGTCCGCCCCCGCGGCACGGTCGGCCAGAATACCGACCAGCGCGCCTTCATCCAGCCGGGCGTGCACCTTGAGCATGGCCTCCAGTGTACCTAGCGCAATGATGTCCGGTGCGGCAGCAGGGTTGATGGCCGCGAGCGCCTGATTGATCTGGCGCGCGTTTTCCGGATACATCGCCATGCTCACCTGCATGCCGGGCCGGTGGCGGGCCATGGCGCGCAAGACTTCAAAACTGCCCAGATGCGCGCCGAACAGCAGCAGGCCCTGCCCGCCATCGTAATGACGATGCAGTTCCTCGGCACCGGACAGATCGATATCGAATACATCAAAGCGGTCACGCAGCAGATAAACGCGATCGTGAATGGTGGTAGCAAAGCTCAGCACATGCCGATACACCTCGTACCAGCGCGCCGGCCGCCCCAGGCTGCGGGCCAGATAGCTGCGCGAGGCACGACGTGCCTTACCGCCGAACAGCACAAAGTAGGCGGCAATGCCGTACAGCACCAGCCGCGAGCAGCGCCGCCCCAGCAGGCAGGACAGTGTGGACATGATGCGCAGCCAGAAACGGTTGCCGCGCTCCTGCTGCTGCATCCACTGCGGCTTGGCGTTGCTGCCGCTGTCCTCGCTCACGCGGCAGGCTCCGTATCGGCCAGGAACTTGCCGTCCGCCACCTTGCTACCGGCATGGGAAATCACGAAGGACACATTACCGCTACCGATGGCAAATGCCAGCTGCAAGGCCTCGCCCGGTGCCACCGGACGGTGGAACTTGGCCAGCGCCAGGCCCGTCAGTACCAGGCCGGAGGCGGCTTCGATGACCAGTTGGGCCTGATCCAGCAGCACTACGCCGGGCAGGATGGGGCGACCGGGGAAATGTCCGGGATAGGCCGGGTGATCGGCGGCAATCTGCAGTTCGGTGTACTGCATATCAGTCCCGTCCGCTCAGATGGCTGGCAATCAGCGCCTGTACGGTGCGCGCCAGAATCTTGCCGTTGCCGTCGCGCGGCAGGCTATCGACAAACACCACGTGGCGCGGCAGGAATACCGAATCCAGATGCTGGCGCAGGCCAGCCAGAATGGCGGCGCGATCCAGCGTGGGGGCCACTACGAACACCGCCAGACGCTCCACCTCCTCACCGCTGCCGCGCTCGGGCACGCAGAACATGCCGTCCACCACGCCGGGCAGGCTGGTGAGCGTATTGTTGAGGAAGGACAGCGAGCTGCGCTTGCCGGCCACATTGATCATATTGGCCTTGCGATCCACCAGGCGGAAACGCTGCGGGCTGAACAGCTCCACCGTGTCGTTGAGCATTTGCGGGGTCTCGTACACCTCGCCCACTGCCCACAGTTCGTCGTCGCGCATTTCCAGCGCAATGCCCTGCAAGGTCTGCCAGGTGGTTTCCACATCGGTTTCACGGGTGGCTACCTGACCGGTTTCGGTGGAACCATAAATTTCCAGCACCGGGCAGCCCAGTTGCTGCCGGGTCTGGGCGGCCAGCTCGGCAGACAGCGGTGCCGTGGCCGACAGGATGACGGCGATCTCGGGCAGGCGGATGTCGGCATCCAGCAGCTTGCGCAGATGAAAGGGCGTGATCACCAGCAGGCGCGGTGCCGGCATCCGTTCCAGCGCACTGGCGATATCGGCCGGGAAAAACGGAATGCGGCCAGACATGCGGCCACCAGCCATGATCGGCAGCAGCACACTGGATTCCAGTCCATACATATGGCGGATGGGTACCGTTCCCACCACCGAACAGGCCTGCCCTGCCGCACCCCATACCCGCTCGGCCCCGGCCAGAATGGCCAGCCGCAGACGGCCAAAGGTTTTGAAATGCGGCATGGGTGTGCCGGTGGAGCCAGAGGTATACAGACAGGCCACGCGCTGGTCGAAAGGGATCAGCGGCAGTTCGGCCTGTGCCAACTCCATGCGTGGCGGCAGGGTGTTGATCTGCATATAGGGCAGATCAGCCACCGGGCATTCCGCCTGGTCGCCCAACACCAGCAGGCCCGGCTGCTCTGCCGCCACGGCGGCTATATGTTCCGGTGCCG
Organism: Aquitalea denitrificans; assembly: GCF_009856625.1. Lineage (GTDB taxonomy): Bacteria > Pseudomonadota > Gammaproteobacteria > Burkholderiales > Chromobacteriaceae > Aquitalea > Aquitalea denitrificans. The sequence continues at coordinate 866,041 of NZ_CP047241.1, read as the reverse complement.
CCGAATTGGGCAGCACCGTCACCATCTTGCGGGCGATGGCAGCAAACAGCGTCACGGCAAACCAGTAGCGGTCGGCGCACATGTTCAGCACCCGCTCGCGCGCCGGCAAGGCCGCCGCCAGGGTCAGCACCTGGGCGCGGAAGGTGGCGCGGTCGATTTCCTGCTCGTTAACGTAGGCAAACGCAGCGGTCGGGTCGGTATCGGGAAGAAGCGGTATCAGATTCATGGGCAAAATGGCATGGACGGCAACAGCAGCGGCCTAATCGGCGTTGTCGCGGCACTGCGAATATTTACGATAGGACTGTATGGTCTGGGCGATGCTGAACGGCGGGCTGTCCGGCAACACCAGTTGGCGGATCAGGTATTCACCACCAAACATCAGCCCGAGTGATACCGGCGTCAGCACTGCTGCATAAAAGGCCCACCAGGCCAGTGGTGCCAGCGCAAACAGGCCAAGCGAGAGCATGGCACTGACGGCAAAGTAAACCGTCCAGACCAGTGTCACTTTCCAGGTGTAGTGAAAGTAGGCGGCATCCAGCGGTGCAGCAATCGCAATGCGGGCAATGCGTGAACACAGCGCCCCCTCATGGGTGCGCAGCGTGCTGCCAAACATGAAGCCAAGACCGCTCATGATGCCTGCGTGCTGCAGCAGGTAAAACCAGGCAGCATGGGCTAGCAGGCGATCAAGATTGCCCGCAATGGCCAGCAGACCTGCCGCGCAGGCCAGCAGCGCCGGCCAGCGCAGACGGGAATTCCAGCTGGCAGTCAGCAGCCCCAGGGTAAGTGGCGCAGCCCCCACCACCACGGCATATACCGGCGGGTGATCGGAGGAGGAGGCCAGATAATCCATCACCACATACAGCAGTCCGGCCATTGCCAGCACAGCCAGGCGCAATGTGCGCCATAGCGGACTCATTTGCTGCGGTGCTCGCGAATATAGGCAGCCAGTTTACGCAGCGAGGCGAAAATGGTGGAGTTGTCTTCGTTATCCGCTTTCATTTGCACGCCATACTGTTTTGACATGACCAGGGCGATTTCCAGAATATCAATGGAATCGATTCCCAGTTCATCGCCATACAGCGGTGCTTCAGGCGCAATATCAGCGGGGGTGATATCAAGATTGAGCGCGGAGACAATCAGCGCGGCGATTTCGCTTTCCAGCGCCAGGTCCGGCCCGGTATCTGCAGAGTGTTGCTGTTCCATGATTTGCAATAATCGTTTCTGTTTTAAGGGAATTGCCGGCAATCGCCAATGTCACACAGTTTCGGTATCATCGCCGGTCGTAATGCGCTATCGCGCGACGCATATTGATTGAGGCTTTCATTTACACCTCAAGATGGTATGTATTGCCGACAGCTAAAAATGAAGCGCGAGTATAACAATATGCCTGCCTGCTTGTCACAAGGCAAAAACAGACTATTGCACACATGTCAAGGAGGTGATTTGAACGAGGGCATGACAAACAGCAATGGCACAGCCGGAATGCTGGAAACGGTACTTACCCGCTTCTGGTTCAAGATGTTCGGCACCATGGGTTTTACCCTGGTGTTTTTTGTTGCCTATGTCTATCTGCTGCGCCATCCGGCATCTGCCGTCAGCATTGTGCCGACCACCGCAGTCGACGGCTGGGTTGGTTTCCACCCCTGGGCGCTGCCTATCTATCTGTCACTGTGGGCCTATGTATCCCTGCCGCCGGTGCTGATGTTGTCGCATCGCGAGATCATCGCCTATGGCTTCAAGGTGGCACTGCCCTGCGTGGCCGGCTTGCTGGTTTTCTACTTCTGGCCCAATGCCATCGCTCCGCCGGACATAGACTGGCAGCAGTACCCCGGCGTGGCCTTCCTGAAAAACGTGGATACCGCCGGCAATGCCTTCCCCTCGCTGCATGTGGCTACTGCGGTGTTTTCCGGGCTGTGGCTGCACTGGCGGCTGCAGGCACTACGCTGGGCGCGCGCTCTGCAGTGGCTGAACCTGCTGTGGTGCGTGGCCATTGCCTACTCCACCATGGCGGTCAAACAGCATGTGGCGCTGGATGTGGCTGCCGGCACCTTGCTGGGCGTTGGCAGTGCCTGCCTGGTAGGCTTGCGCGCCCACGCCATGCAGCGGCACCGTGACCACCGCCAGCCCGGCAACTGACTACACGCATGATCAACCCTTTCCCGCAGCAAGCTTGCAGCATGTACCCAGATACCCGCTTACAGTTCTCCACGCTCAACCCGGCACTGGCCGCAGACCATGCCCCGGCAGACGCCGGGCACATTCTCGGCATGAGCCATATCGGCCAGCCCGCCAAAGCGCAGCCCTGGCCTACCCAGCCCGTGCTGATGCCCTTGCTGGGCAATAGCGCCAGCGCGCTGCAGGAATACTGGCATAGTACTGCGCCGATACAGCGTGGACAGTTTGGGGACATCCACTTCAGCAAGGCTGGAGAGGATGTGCTGTATGGCGTGATTACGCTGGAAGAAAGCAGCATCCAGCCCGCGGGCGGTGAGTCTGCACTGCAGCGGCTTGCCGAGCAGGCCTACCGTCAACTGTTTGGACTGCTGGCCGCGGAAAACTGCCCGCACCTGTGGCGGATATGGAATTACATTCCGCGCATCAATGCCGAGCAGGATGGCATGGAGCGCTACCGCCAGTTCAATATCGGTCGGCATCAGGCTTTTGCCGCCTGCGCACGCCCGGTGGACAGCAGCCCGGCCGCCTGCGCACTGGGTACAGCCAGCGGCCCGGTAAGCATTGCCTTTCTGGCCGCCTCCCGACCGGCCCTCCCGCTGGAGAACCCCCGTCAGGTCAGCGCCTTTGCCTACCCGCGCCAATACGGCCCGCGCAGCCCCACCTTCAGTCGTGCCGCACTGGCCAGCCAACAGGATGAAGACATCCTGTTCATTTCCGGCACCGCCAGCATTGTCGGGCATGAAACCTTGCATCCGGGGGATGTGACGGCGCAGACGCGGGAAACCTTTGCCAATATCGCCATCCTGCTGGACGAGGCCAAGCGTCAGCATGCTGCCGCTTTCACCCTGCAACAGCTGGACTACCGGGTGTACATCCGCCATGCCGCCGACTACCCGGCAGTGCGTGCCGCCTTCTTGCAATGCGTGGGCGATGACAGCCGTGCCGTCTATGTGCAGGCAGACATCTGCCGTGCCGACCTGCTGGTGGAAATTGAAGCCCAGGGCTTCAGACTGCACCGCTAGGCCGATAGCCTGCCCTATCCGCAGCCAGCACCAGCGCGCAAGCACGCCGTGCTGGTCAATCACTAAGCACTATCCGCCACAAGTGCACAGTTGCTTGCCACCTTCACGGTGGCCTCCCCCTACCGTTGCCAGCTATCCTGCCGCCAGTCCGCCCATCTCCAGCCGGGCAGGTGTGGGGCATGACAGATGGCATGCATCTTGCTAAAATTTCATACATTTTAAAAAATATTCATACGCACGGTGCATCCGTCCTGCGTCTGAAAGGCAGCCCCATGCATATCCCTGACGGTTATCTCAGCCCATCCACCTGCGCCCTGGCCTATGCCGTGGCACTCCCCTTCTGGCTCGTGGCCTACCAGCGCGCCAAACGCCTGCTGCACACCAGGCTGGTGCCGCTGTTTGCGGTGTTTTCCGCCTTCTGCTTCGTCATCATGATGTTCAACCTGCCCCTGCCCGGCGGCACCAGCGGCCACGCCGTAGGCATGGCAATTGTCAGCATCGTGCTGGGGCCATGGGCGTCCATCATTGCGGTTTCGCTTGCGCTGTTAATTCAGGCGCTGTTTTTCGGCGATGGCGGCATCAGCAGCTTCGGTGCCAACAGCCTGAACATGGCAGTGGTCGGCTCGCTGGTGGCCTGGGCCGTTTACCGCCTGCTGTCTGCCGGGGCCAGCCTGTCCTCACGCCGCCGTGTGCTGGCTGCCGGAGCTGCCGGTTATCTGGCCATCAATGCCGCCGCCTTGCTGACCGCCATCGAATTTGGTGTGCAGCCCATGCTGTTTCATGACGCCAGCGGCACGCCGCTGTATGCGCCCTATCCGTTGTCAGTAGCAGTTCCAGCCATGATGATCGGCCATCTCAGCTTTGCCGGCATGGCGGAAATGCTGCTGACGGCAGGCCTGGTGGCCTATCTGCAGCGCTCCCAGCCAGAACTGCTGGCTGGACAAGCCGGCATTGGCGAGCAGTCCGGCAGCCGTAGCCGCAGCGCACGCCAGCTGTGGTATGGGCTGGCCGGGCTGATGATCCTGTCGCCACTGGGTTTGCTGGCCGCCGGTACCGCCTGGGGCGAATGGGCGGCGGAAGACTTTGCCGATCCGTCCAGCCGTCAGCAAATCATCCAGGCTTCCGGCCTGCATGCACTGCCGCAAGCCGCACCGGAAGGCTTGGCCAGGCTGGCCGGGCTGTGGTCCGCGCCTTTCCCCGACTATGCGCCGGCCTTCATCCATAGCGCCGGTTTCGGCTATGTACTGTCGGCCCTGTTTGGGGCCGGGCTAATCCTGCTCAGCCTGTTGCTGCTGTCGCAACTGGCTGGCAAGCGCGGCCTGCCACAGTGAGCGAACAATCCTTTATTGCCGGCGGACACCGCCATCGCGGCAATATCGCCGAGCGCATGGTGCATGGCTTGCAGCAGGTGATGGAACATGCGCTGGATGCCGAGGCACAGAGCGCACGCCAGGGCCTGCTGCAGCAACTGGACCCGCGCATCAAGCTGCTGTCGCTGCTGGCCGTGCTGAGCGCCGCCTTGCTGGCCCGCCAGCCCGGCAGCCTGCTGTTATTGCTGGGGCTGGCCGTGCTGCTGGGACAGTGCTCGCAGATCAGCCTGCGCCAGCTCTACCGCCAGGCCTGGCTGAGCGTGCTGCTGTTCAGCGGCGTGCTGGCGGTACCGGCGCTGTTTCTGGTACCGGGAGAAACACTGTTCTCCCTGCCACTGCTGGGCTGGCCCGTCAGCCGGCAGGGCTTGTACAGCGCCGCCTTGCTGTTGGGCAGGGCGGAGGTTGCCGCCAGCTTTGCCCTGCTGCTGATGCTGAGCACACCGTGGACGCATGTGCTCAAGGCCATGCGCAGCCTGGGGGTGCCGGTACTGTTGGTGGCCCTGCTGGGCATGACCCATCGCTATGTGTTTGTGCTGCTGCAAACCGCCAGCCAGATGTTTGAGGCCAGACGCAGCCGCATGCTGGCCCCAGCCTCTGGCCGCATGGCACGCCAGTTGATCGCCAGCAGCAGCGGCGTACTGCTGGGCAAGGCCTTTCAGTTGAGCAGCGATGTGCATCTGGCCATGGTGTCGCGCGGTTATCGCGGTGATATCTACCTGTTGCACAGCTTTCACACCCGCAAACGCGACTGGTGCGCCCTGCTGCTGGCCGTCGCCCTGCCCTTTCTCATTGTCTGGACCCACGCATGAGCCACCCGGTATACAGCCTGCAACAGGTCAGCTTCCGTTATCAGCAACACACTGCCCTGCATGAACTGACGCTGGAGATTGCCGCCGGCAGCCGGATCGCCCTGCTCGGTGCCAACGGCTCGGGCAAATCCACCCTGCTGCGCCTGCTGGACGGCCTGTATTTTGCCCAGCAAGGCGAGGTGCGCGCCTTTGGCGAAGTGCTGAGCGAAGCGGCACTGGCGGATGATGCGCGCCATTACGCCTTCCGCCGCCGCGTGGGCCTGGTGTTCCAGAACCCGGACGTGCAGCTGTTCAATCCCACGGTATTTGACGAACTGGCCTTTGGCCCGCTGCAACTGGGCTGGCCGGAGCAGGACATCCGCACCGCCATTGCCGCCACCTTGCAGCAATTCGGCATCAGCCATCTGCAGCAGCGCGCACCGCACCGGCTGTCCGGTGGCGAGCGCAAGCGCGTGGCACTGGCCTCGGTATTGATCATGCAGCCCGAAGTGCTGCTGCTGGACGAGCCGACTGCCGCACTGGACCCGGCCAGCCAGAGCGAGGTACTGCGCTTTTTGCTGGAAAGCCGTGGCAATGGCCGCACCATCATTACCGCCACCCACGATCTGGACAGCGTGGCGGACATTGCCGACCACGTCATCGTGATGGCCGAAGGCCGCTTGCTGGCCCAGGGCAGCCCGCAGGCTATCCTGGCCGACCACGCCCTGCTGGCGCGCAGCCAGTTGCTGCACGCCCACCCGCACCGGCATGCCGATGGCCAGGTCCACAGTCACCCGCATGCCCACGGCCATCAGCACAGCCATGCCGGGCCGCGCGGTGGCTACCGCCAGTTGGGCCGGCGGCAGGGCTGAGCCCGGCTCAGGATGATTTCTTGCGGCGGTACAAGGGGCCGCGCGACGTGGCCGGGCTTACCGGAATCAGCTGCACCTGGCCGTGACGCACACCGGTTTCGGCAATCACCGAACGGGCAAAACGCTCCACCTCGGCACTATCACCGCGCAGGATCACCGTCTCGATACAGTCCGCGTGGCTGATATGGGCGTGCATGGTGGCCACCGCCAGATCGTGGTGGTCGTGCTGCAGCCCGGTCAGCCGCGATGACAGCTGGCGTTCGTGGTGGTCGAACACATAGCTGAGCACTGCCACACAGGGGCCGCCCGCTTCGCCGGCCAGATCATCCTCCCCCAGTTCGCGGCGCAACATGTCGCGCACCGCCTCGGAACGACTGCTGTAGCCGCGCCGGACCATCAACTCATCAAATGCCTGCGCCAGCTCGTCGCTGAGCGAAATGGTCAGTCTTTGCATGCTTGTCTCCGGAAACAGGGCAAGAGCATAGCAGAGGAAGTGCGGCGAGCAGGCATCCGGCTGGGGAAAAGACAGCGGGGACGATGCATGCAGCACTCGCCCCCGCCATAGCTTGCACCTTATGCGCACTAGCGCTGCGGATACCAGCCCACCAGCCCCGGTTGCAGATTGATGCTCACCTGTTTCACCTGCTGGTATTCCAGCAGGCCGTTGACACCCAGATCGCGGCCATAGCCGCTCATCTTGTAGCCGCCCCACGGCGCTTCGTTAAAGGTGGGGTTGTAGCAGTTGATCCAGGTCACCCCGGCGCGCACTTCCTTCACCACCCGCAATGCGCGAGCGCCATCGCAGGTGAACACCCCGCCAGCCAGGCCGTAAGGGGTGTCATTGGCCATGGCAATGGCCTCGGCCTCCGTGGTGAAGGTCTGGATGGCCACCACCGGGCCGAAGACTTCCTCACGCACGATGTCCATGTCGCGGGTGCAATTGTCGAAAATGGTGGGGCGCACGAAGTAACCATTGGCACAGTCGCCCTCGACATAGCGCTCGCCGCCACATACCAGTGTTGCGCCTTGCTGTTTGGCGCGCGCGATATGGCCCAGCACCTTTTCCAGCTGCGCGGCAGAAACAATCGCGCCCATGTCGGCATCCTTCATGCCCGGAGCAATGGTCATGGCATTGGCGCGTTCGGCCAGACGGGCAACAAAGCGGTCCTTGATGCTTTCTTCAATCAGGATGCGCGAACCGGCCGAGCATACTTCGCCCTGGTTGAAGAACACGCCTATCATCGCCCATTCCACTGCGCCTTCCAGATCGGCATCGGCAAAGATGATGTTGGGCGACTTGCCACCCAGTTCCAGCCCCACTTTTTTCAGGTTACCCACTGCCGCGGCGGCAATGGTCTGCCCGGTGCGAGTGCTGCCGGTGAAGGTGATCATGTCCACATCATGGCTGGCGGCCAGCTCCTGCCCGGCGGCCGGGCCGCTGCCCAGCACCAGGTTGGCGGTGCCCGGAGGCAGGCCGACGGCATCGAAAATTTCAAACAGGGCCACCGCTGACAGCGGGGTGACTTCGCTGGGCTTGAACACCACGCAGTTGCCCGCCGCCAGCGCCGGGGCCAGTTTCCAGGTGGCCATCAGCAAGGGGTAGTTCCACGGGGTGATCAGCGCGCACACGCCCACCGGCTCGTGCATGGAATAGGCATGCATAGCGCCAAAGCCGTCGCTGACTTCATACACCCCGCCCTGCGGCTTGGTAATCAGCCCGGCGTAATAGCGGAAACAGGCCACGGCATCGTCCACATCGCAGCGCGCTTCGCGCAGCGGCTTGCCATTGTCCAGCGTGTCCATCACCGCCAGTTCGTCGGCGCGGGCGGCAATGGCATCGGCAATACGCAGCAGCATGTCGGCACGCTTGGGCCCGGCCATGCGCCGCCAGCTGCCATCGTGGTCAAAAGCATGGCGCGCAGCGGCAATCGCCTGCTTGCTGTCCTCGGCCACGCTGTCGGTGACCAGGGCAATCACTTCGCCATTGGACGGGTTGATGACTTCGCGGGTAGCGCCGCTGACCGAGGCCTGCCAACGGCCATTGATGTAGTTGTTGCGCACTTCCATGTTTCTTCCTCCTGCCTTGCTATTGTTGTGCCGGGCGGTCTGTGCCACTCAGGCGATGTAGATCTTGCGCAGTGTTTGTGTCACCACCCAGGTGGTAGCAGTGCCGGCTGCCAGATGACCTACCGTACCGGGCTGTAGTTCCAGCGGTGGCCGGCCATCGGCAAACTGCACCGTGGCACTACCGGTCAGCACGATGAAAAATTCGTCCACTTCCACATCGGTGGTGACGCTGGGCGACATTTCCCACACGCCGATACTGCAACCATGCAACTGGCCCAGTTCGGCGGTACCAACCCGGGCCGGGCCGGAAATCACCTGATCAGCCGGTACATCGCGGTATTCCAGCGCAATCCGCGTGGCATCCACGCAGTGATTGGCCAGCAGGGCAAAAGGATTGGACATGCTTGCTTCCTTTGATTCTCAAACAGGGGGCGAACAGATTCAGGAGTCGAAACCCAGACCCAGCGCATCCATGGTGCGCAGCATCAGATTGCGCTTGCCGTGGTTGTGGTCGGCCTGGTTCAGCGACCAGCGCGTGGCCTGCACGGCAACATAGGTCAGCGGCTCTGGCGGAAACGGTGGCGGTATTTCGCGCACCATGCGCAAGCGGGTGCGTTCGGTATCCAGACCGTCCAGCTTGTCCAGCAGCACATTGGCGGCAAAGCGGGTAGCCCCTACGCCCAGGCCGGTAAAGCCGGCCGCATAGGCCACCTTGCCGCCACGCGCCAGGGCAAAAAAGGCGCAGAAACGGGTGGAGGTGTCGATGGCCCCGCCCCAGCGATGGCTGAAACGTAGCCCAGTCAGTTGCGGGAAGGTGGTAAAGAAATGACTGGCCAGCCGGGTGAAAGAAGCCGGGCGCTCGTCATAGCCATCGTCCACCTTGCCGCCAAAGTTGTAGACGGCATCGTAGCCGCCAAACAGGATGCGGTTGTCGCGGGTGATGCGGTAGTAATGAAACTGGTTGGCCATGTCGGCAATGCCCTGGCGGTGCTGCCAGCCGATGGACGCCAACTGTTGCGCGGTGAGCGGCTCGGTCATCAGCACATAGTCGTACACCGGGATGGTGTGCCAGCGGTAACGCTTGAGCAGCGAGGGAAAGGCATTGGTAGCCAGCACCACGCGGGCGGCATCCAGCTCGCCCTGCGCCGTCGCCAGCCGCACCCGGCTGCCGCGGCTGTGCAGCGCGGTGACGGCGGATTGTTCGTGAATCTGCACACCCAGCTCAACCGCCACCCGCGCCAGCTCCAGCACCAGCTTGCCGGGGTGGATCATCGCCGTGCTGTCTTTTTCCCAGATGCCGGACAGGAAGGTGGGCGAATTGAGCTCGGCGCGGATCTGCGCCGCATCCATATAGCCTTCACCACGCAATTGTTCGTCCTGGTAGGGCTCCACCGCCACCACCAGCACGCCGGTGCGTTCGAAGTCGCAGTCGATGCCGTAACGCCGGATGGTGGCTTCGATTTCGTCCAGATTCTGCAGGCCCTGCGCGTCCAGCTCGGCCATTTCCTCCGGCCAGCGCTGCTGGCCGTTTTCCTCGCCATGGGTGATGCTGGCCTCACAAAAGCCGCCGTTGCGGCCGGATGCGGCCCAGCCCACCTGACGGCCTTCCAGCAGGGTGACAGAGCGCGACGGGTTGCGCTCCTTGGCCAGAATGGCGCTCCACAGGCCGAGAAAACCACCCCCGACAATGGCCAGATCAGCACTGACCTTGCCTTGCAGCGGGGGGAAACTGCGGCGCAGGTGCGCCACATCATCCCCCCAGAACGGGCGGTTGACGCTGCCGGCCAGCGCGGCGTCGATCAGCTCTTGTTGCGGTGCCTCACGTTCAAACACGATTTGCGGCATAAAACAGTCATTCCTTGGGCATGGGACAGTTCACGGGGACAACACACTGCGCCACACAAGCAGGCTGGCAGGCGGTGTATCGATCATGCGATGTCGGCAGATGGCACGCAAGCAGCGTACCGGTGCGCAGCCAACATCATGGCGGATAGCCCGGTAACACTGCGCAGCCCCACACCATGCAACAGCTGTCCGGCAGCGAAACCCGCCAGGGCAGCTTGTTGCTTGGCATAGCTTGAACCAGGTGATATGTTGAGGTAAATCACGAATTTCTTACCTTCAGTTTCATAAATACTCAACTGATGAGCAAAAAAAAATCCCTCTCCCAGGTCAGCGATTTTGATATCCGCCTGCTGCGCCTGTTCAAGACCGTGGTGGAGTGCGGCAGCTTTTCCGCTGCGGAAAGCGTGCTGGGCATCAGCCGCTCCGCCATCAGCCTGCACATGGGCGATCTGGAAAAACGGCTGGGCATCTGCCTGTGCCAGCGCGGTCGGGCCGGCTTTGCCCTCACCGACGAAGGCCGGGCGGTGCTGCACGCCAGCCAGACCATGCTGTCGGCCATCGAGGAATTCCGCACCGAGGTGAACCAGCTGCACCACCAGCTGCGCGGCGAGCTGAACATCGGCATCATCAACAACCTGGTCACCCAGTCGCACATGCACCTGACCCATGCGCTCAAGTCCTTGAGTGCGCGCGGGCCGGGGGTGCGCATCAATATCTCCATGACCACCCCCAGCGAAATCGAACTGGGCGTGCAGGACGGCCACCTGCACGTGGGCGTGGTGCCGCTGATCAACCCGCTGTCCGGGCTGGACTACCTGCCACTGTACGAAGAGCATTCGCTGCTGTATTGCAGCCGCGAACACCCCTTCTTTGGCCGTGCCGATGCCGACATCAGCGAAGCCGAGCTACGCAGCGCCGAAGCCATTGCCCCCAACTACCGGCTGACGGTGGAGGCCATGGCGCAACACCACGCACTCAACTGCACCGCCACTGCATCGGATCGGGAAGGCATTGCCTTTTTGATTCTCACCGGCAGCTATATCGGTTTTCTGCCAGACCACTTTGCCGCCGGCTGGGTGGCGCAGGGCGTGCTGCGGCCCTTGCATCCACAGCAATTCTGTTACGACATTCCGCTGAATGTGGCCATGCGCAAGGGGCGACGGCCCAATCTGGTGCTGGAATACTTTCTGCAAGCGCTGGAGCAAAGCCGCAACGGCTGAATACTCTTCACCGCATGCAAAAAGCCCGCGATTGCGGGCTTTTTCATGCACTCCGGGCCATGCCGGAAGGGTTCTGCGGTCTTACTTGCCGGCTTCGCCGACAAAGATTTCCACGCGACGATTGGCGGCACGGCCAGCCACGCTGCTGTTGTCAGCAACGGGTTGACGCGAACCCATGCCGTCGATGCTGATGCGGTTGGCGGCTACGCCATGGCTGACCAGATAGTCGCGGGTGGCGCTGGCGCGGTTGACCGACAGCGGATTGTTGATGGCGTCGCTGCCGGTGTTGTCGGTGTGGCCGACAATGCGCACGGTGGTCACCGGGTTCTGCTGCAGGGTGGTGGCAAAGCGGTCCAGCACCGGGCGCAGATTCGGCTTGATGTCATAGCGGCCGGAGTCAAACGATACATCGCTGGGGATATTCAGCTTGAGCTGATTGTCGGCGGTCTGGCTTACGCTGACACCAGTACCCTGCGAAGCTTTTTCCATGGCCTCTTTCTGCTTTTGCATATGCTGCGACCACAGATAACCGCCACCCGCGCCCAGCGCGGCACCTACGGCAGCACCGGTTACCGCGCTACGGCCAGTATGACCACCGGAAGTCAGTGCGCCCAGCAGGGCACCTACACCCGCGCCCACAGCGGCACCGGTACCGGTGGTTTGCTGGGTTTCGCTCATGTTGGCGCAACCGCTCAGGCTGGCAGAGGCGATGGCAACAGCCACCAGGGTAGTCATCAGGTTTTTCATCGTGATCTCCTCGTTGCGGTGTGTGCATCTCACACCGTCAGGGTTGGGTCCGGGCCGCCAGTATCCAGTAGGCAACAGCTGCATGGCAGGGTGCCATCTGGCATATTCCATGCATCTGCCTCAGGCAGCCCGGGCGCTGACAAGTTCACTGACGGTCGGCGATTGGCTGCGACACGTCGGTTTGATTTAATTCATATTATAGAACTGCTGACAAACCTGACGTGTAAGCAAACGTGTGCCTTGTGTAAGCAAAGGTACAGCCCGGCCAGGCCAATATCCGGGAAGCCGGACGGCCCAGGATAAAAAAAACCCCCTTGCGGGGGTGGAAGTAATGCTCTGGGTCGAACAGGGCAAAGGAAGGGATTTGATCGGTAAAACGCGTCTGATCAGGACTGTGTGGCCACCTTGGCTTCACGCGAACCCATCCACGGTGTGCCATACATGCGCGAGCGCACCCAGCCCACCACCAGCAGGGCCAGCGACAACAGGCCGGTACTGATGACTTCAACCTGGTGTTCCGGACGGATGGCCATCAGCACCACCACGGCACAGATAAAGACAATCACGATCCAGGTCAGGGTCGGGAACATCCACATGCGGAAGGCCGGGGTTTCGCCATTGGCTTCCATACGCTGACGCATGCGCAGCTGGGAAATGGCAATCACCAGATACACCAGCAGCGCGATGGTGCCGGAGGTAGCCAGCAGGATGTCGAACACTTCCTTGGGCATCAGGTAGTTGGCAATCACGGTCATGAAACCCACCACCATGGAACCCAGCACCGCCTTTTGCGGGGTGCCGTTGGGGGCGATATCGCCAAACACCTTGATGGCATCGCCACGGCTGGACAGCGAGTACAGCATGCGCGAGGCGGTATACAGTGCCGAGTTCAGGCAGCTGGCCACCGACACCAGCACCACCACGTCAACAATGGCCTTGGCATTGGGGATACCAATCAGCTGCAGGGTGCGCTGGTAGGAACCCAGGGCGGCCAGTTGCGGGTCGTTCCAGGCTACCAGTGCGGTTACCACAAAGATGGAACCCAGGTAGAACAGGCTGATCCGCCATACCACCGAGTTGGTAGCCTTGGTGATTTGCTGCTGCGGATTATCCGATTCAGCAGCGGCAATGGTGACGATTTCAGTCCCCAGGAAGGTAAACATGGTGGTAAGCATGGCACCCAGCACCGCGCCAAAGCCCTTGGGCATGAAGCCGCCCTGGTCGAACAGGCGAGCCGTGCCACTCACCTGGCTGCCCGGAATCAGGCCGAACATGGCGGCACCGGCCACGCCCAGGAAGGCTACGATGGCAATCACCTTGACCAGCGCAAACCAGAACTCGAACTCGCCGTAGTTCTTCACGCTGAACAGGTTGGTGATGGTGAGCAGAACGGTGATGCCCAGCGCAAACGCCCACATCGGCACACTGGCAAACCAGGCATGCAGGATGGTGGCGGCGGCATTGGCCTCCAGCGGAATCACCAGCACCCAGAACCACCAGTACAGCCAGCCGATGATGTAACCGGCCCAGTGCCCGATGGCACGGTCGGCATAGGTGGAAAACGAGCCGGTATCCGGTGCGGCAACCGCCATTTCACCCAGCATGCGCATGACCAGAACCACCAGCAGGCCCGCCATGCCATAGGCCAGCAACACGGCGGGGCCGGCTTCGGCAATGGCGTGGCCGGAGCCAACAAACAGGCCAGCGCCAATCACACCGGCAATGGACAGCATGGTGACGTGACGTTGCTTGAGCCCGTGGCTCAAGCTTTGTGATGAAGCACTCATGAAAGATTCTCCCAAAACCGGCAGCCTGCGTGGGCAAGGTCCGCCAGTCATGATGTTTTATTGTTTTATGTTTTTTGGAAATGACCCACATTACTTCTTGGACACGGGCGACACCGTGCCACTGCCCGCAGGCAGTGGCGGCACACGCCCGTGCTTACAGCTAGCCGGGGCGGACAGGCTTACCGGGACGGCTCAGCCGGTCCTGCCTGACGGCATCAGGCCTTCAGCGCGGCTTCCAGCTTGGCCAGCGCTTCGGCGAAGATTTCGTCTTCGATGGTGAGGGGGAACAGGAAACGCAGCACGTTGCCGTACACCCCGCAGGTAAGCAGGATCAGGCCGGATTCCAGCGCCTTGCTCTGTACCTTCTTGGTGAATTCGGCATCCGGCTGCTGTGTGCCCGGCTGGTTGAACTCCACCGCCACCATGGCACCCAGGCCGCGTACGTCGGCAATCTGCGGAATGTCGCGTTTCAGGCTGTGCAGCTTTTCCTTCAGCAAATCGCCCAGCTTGTTGGAACGCTCCAGCAGGTTTTCTTCGCGGATGACATCAATCACCGCACCCGCTGCAGCCAGGCCCAGCGGGCTGCCGGCGTAGGTGCCGCCCAGCGCGCCGGGAGCCGATACATCCATCAGCTCGGCCTTGCCCACCAGCGCGGACAGCGGGAAGCCACCGGCCAGCGACTTGGCCATGGTGGTGAGGTCAGGGGCAACCGGGTAGTGCTCCATGGCAAACAGCTTGCCGGTACGGGCAAAGCCGGCCTGCACTTCGTCGGCAATCAGCACGATGCCGTGGGCATCACACAGCTGGCGCAGTGCCACCACCCACTCTGTCGGTGCGATATTGAAACCACCCTCGCCCTGAACCGGCTCGAAGATGATGGCGGCTACGCGCTTGGCTTCGATATCGAACTTGAACAGTTTTTCGATGCTGGCCAGCGAATCCTCAACCGACACACCGTGCAGGGCATTCGGATAAGCGGCGTGGTAAATCTCGCCCACAAACGGGCCAAAACCGATCTTGTACGGGGCCACCTTGCCGGTCAGCGCCATGCCCAGCATGGTGCGGCCGTGGAAGGCACCACCAAAGGCGATCACACCCGGACGGCCAGTCGCAGCGCGGGCCACCTTGATGGCGTTCTCCACGGCTTCCGCGCCGGTGCTGAAGAAGGCGGTTTTCTTGGCGAAATTGCCCGGTGTCAGCTGGTTCAGTTTTTCTGCCACGCTGACATAGGATTCGTAGGGAATGATGGAATACGAGGTATGGCTGAAGCGATTGAGTTGCTCGGCCACGGCGGCCTGCACCTTGGCATGCAGATGGCCGGTGTTCAGTACGCCAATGCCGCCGGCGAAGTCGATGTAGCGATTACCTTCCACATCCCATACTTCGGCGTTTTTGGCCTTGTCGGCAAAGAAAGTACACATGACGCCCACGCCACGCGGGGTTGCATCCGCCTTGCGCTGCATCAGGTCCTTGTTGCTCATGCTGTTTCTCCTGTCATTAACAAAACGAGTGGCAATTTTTTAAACAGTCGATACCTGGCTACAGTATCCAAAGCTGTCAAATCCTTGTATCAACTGGATTTTCCATTGCATCTCGGCACACCAATTCTAATCACGCGTTTAACAAAACGCCACAATGAATATTATTTTAAACACGATTAAACGGCAGACAGCCATGCCCGACGACAGGGCAAGCCATTGAAAAAAAACGCTTTATCAGGAAAGTTGAACACAGAAGAAAAACAGGGGAAATTCAGCAAAAACACATCAAAAATCTGCCAGATGCCACAAAGAATTAAGCACCACGGCAAACTGTCTTTGCGTGAAGAAAAATGACATCAACAAGCCCATGCAACAGCGAAGGCAGGCATGGCGGACAGCGGCAGACAGCCGCCGTCCGGACTCGGGCAGGGGAATGATCGCCGCAGGCAATCAGCAACAGACAACAGGCCGACCAATACAGGCGTACTGGACTACCAGCAGTTGCCCGTGCTTACCGCCGCGCCGGCAGAGGTGACATTGCTCTTGTTGCCAAGATGGTCGAGCTGGTAGATGGCGCAGGCATCGCTGGCCTGCACGCTGCCGGTCACTGGCGTAGCCTGCAACGTATAGCCGGGTACGGTGCCGCTGCTGACCGATGCCACGGTCACCGTGTAGTAGTTCTGACTACTGCCGGGTACCGAAATGCTATTGCTTGTATAGCCAAGTGTCGTGGGTTGGGAGGCATAGGCATTGTTCAGCGCGTAGTAGGACTCCTCGCGCGAGGCCAGCTCCAGCAGCGCCGTCTTGGCTGCCGGTCGATTCCCCTTCTGCACATAACTGGTGTAGGCCGGAATGGCGATGGACACCAGAATCCCCAGAATGGCCATGGTGATCACCAGCTCAATCAGGGTAAAGCCGTTTACCCACGTGTTGCTGCGTTTCATCTTCATCTCAATTCAATCCATGTCAGCCTGCTGCCACTGGTGGACACCCCCTGGGTGTTAACGGCAATCACGTTGCCGGTGGCATAACCGGATGAGGTTTGATACACCAGATAGGTTGCGCCGCTATAGGTCACCACCTGGAAAGAGCCGGTGGCACTGAGCTGTACCGCATTCACCACCAGGCCGTTCACGCCGCTGAAAGAACCACTGCTGTTGGCAAAATAGGAGGTAGTGAAATTGCCGCCGCTCGCCGGGCTCAGCGCGTAGCTCCAGCCGGTATCCACACTGTTTGTGCAGGAGGTGATGTTGCTGGTTGCCGGAATGGTGCTGCTGAAGGTAATGGCACCATTCAGGTATTGCGGGTTGTAGATCAGCTGCTCGTTCTGGCTGCTGCTGTAGGGGAAATAAAACTTCCAGCCATATTGGGTATTGCTGCTGCAAGACGAGCTATCCACCCAGCACACGGTATTGCTGGATGTGGAGCCATAGGTTGCCACCGTAGTGCTGCTGGAGGTGGTGGTGGAGCTGAGGGTTTGCGTTACCAGCTGCGAGGCACTCAAGGTGCCCGGGCTGTTGGAGGTGGTGGCAAACTGGGTGGAGGACAGTGCATTCCAGGCACTGACATTCCAGTCCCATACGCCATAGAAATACTGGTCACCAGAAGCATAGGTACTGGAGCTGCTGACCGTGGCCGATACCTTGCTGCCGGTACCGAAATACACCATCACCCGTGGCAGGGTGGAGCTGGCCTTCAGCGTGGCCACCACCGGCTTGGTGGTAATCGGCTGCAGCGTACCACTACTGTTGAGCCCGGTGGAGAACAAGGGCTGCTTGGTGCCGGAATAACTGGACACCACCCACTTGCTGGGGTCGCTACTGGTCAGGTCAAAACGCCACATATTGCCGAACAGATCACCGGCGTAGACATAGTCGGCAATATTGTCGCTATCCAGATCCACCGGCGTGACATAGTAGATGCCGTTATTGGATTTATTACCGGTGGGGTCCTTGCTGGGGCCATAGCCAGTGGAATACTCGTAGAAAGTCTCGGTCCCGGTGCTGGGGTCTATCATCATCACGAAAATGGACGCTACCCCGGTAGCACTGTTGTAGCCGTTACCGAATACTGCACCCCATTTGCCATTGTGGAAGCGGGTGATCACCGGCGTGCCCACGGTGTACCCCAAGTCGGATGCACATGAACCGGAACTGTAAGTACATGTCAGGGTGGAACTGTTCCACTCCCCTTTCACCAGGCTGGCGGCGTTGGATTCGGAGAAATTGGCCGGCGTGGTGACATCCAGCGCATAAATGCCCTTGCCCCCCGTACCCATGCCCCCTACCAGCCAGGTATGCCAGCTGTTGTTGTAGAACACGTCGCCACTGGTCGGGGTGGCGTCCACAAAGTAGGCATGCGAATAAATGATATTGCTGTAGCTGGTGAGATAGGAGGTCACCACCGTTCCAGGTACGTAGGCCAGCAACTCCTTGCCGTCATTGGTGCTGCTGCTGTCATACACGCCGGAGCTGTTGTAGGCCCCGCTGCGAAAGCCATGCAGCATGCCGTCGTTGGCACCGACAAACACCAGATTGGTACGGGTCAGGTTGTTGGCGGCAAAGGTGGGGTAAGTTACCGCGCTGGAACCGTTCTCCGGCAGTGAAGCACTGCTGATGATCTTGTCCGACCAGCTGGCGGTATAGCTCTTCAGCGGTGGCCCCACCCAGGTGGGACTGGAGTTGATCACATCACCCATCACGCTGGTTCGGCTGCGATACGTGCTGCCTTCACTGGTGCGGTCCCCGTGCAAATAGGAAACCAGCGCAGTCGATGAGCCCAGTGCGGTCTGCTGCGTGCTGCTCAGATTGCCCAGTTGAAACGCCACTCCGGCCAGCGAGCTGTCATTCCAGCTCAGGATGCTGCGACTGCTGGAGCCCTGTGCGCTGGCAATGGTGGTACCGGTGGTAGAGCACGATCCACCAGTCAAGCCACAGCCACTATCCCAGCTTGCGGTACTGGCTACCGATACTGTGCCGGAGGAGTCCGCCGTAATGGCATTGGAAGTGACCCCGCCATACCAGTTGCTGGCGTTGTAATAGGCCAGATAAGCCTGGCTGCCGGTTTGTACTTCGGATGACTGCTGATTCAGGCCGGCACCACTACTGGACGTCGTCAGCGGAGCTGCCTGGAAGCAGGTAATTTCGTGGTAGTTGGTGGAGCCGCCGGTAGAGGCAGCAAAACCAAAAGTCAGGTAGGACGGCAGCGTACCGCCGATGGAGGTGATATCGATGCCATTGGCAATGGTGGTCCAGGTACCACCGTTATAGCTGTAACGCAGGGTAAGCAGATTGCCGGTGGTGATTTGCAGCTGGTAGCTATGTGGCTTGGCACTGGCGCGCGTGGTGGCCGATTCATACAGCGGTGTGCTGCTGGACACCTTGTACGCTCCGTTGGTGGTGCCACTCAGGCTGTAAAACGGGTAATCATCAATAGACGTGGTTGTGGTGGTTGTTTTGGCGTTATGCCCACTTCCGGTAGTCGTCGTGGTACTTATCGCACCACTGTTACACATGCTGATAATGGAAGATGAGTTGTAACTCGAGTAGCTATCGTTACTGATATCTCCCTTACCCCGGATGGCAATCGCACCAGCGGTCTGCCCAGTGCTACTACCCGATGCCGTGTTATCGCTTTTATTGGAAAAATTGCCGAATTCATCCATGCCAATGGCCAGATAGCCATTGTGAATCCCGGTTGAGCCATAGCCGGTCATGGTTTTGTTGGTGGCATTGCCGCTTTGGTTGGAGCAGGAATAGCCCAACGAGCCACCATTTGCCCCCAGCGAGGAAGGTGCGGTGATTTTTTGCGCGGAGGACAGCAGGAAAAAACTCAAGCCATCAGCCCCGCTGCCGCCATAGCTGTAGCTGGTCCAGGTGGCATTGATGCCGGTATTGGCCGGAAAGGCATAGCCATTGCTGTCGCCGGCATAGATGATGCCGCCAGTCTGATAATTCTTGTTATTGGTCAGCCGCAAGGCCCCTTTGCCGGAGGCATCCGGAATGGTACCGGTCGTCCCGCCAGAACCAGAGCCGCAAGCCGGAATGATGCCGGCACTGGTGGAGCTTGCCGCACCGGAACTGCCCGCCGTGGTGGAACCTGCTGTCAGGCAGGCACCGGGGCTGCTGGTATTGGTCGTGGTCTGGCTGGCAGTCAATGAACCATAGGCATACCAGTTGACCGAATTGGTGGTGCCGGTAAAGTTGTCCACCACCGTCAGGGTGGAGGCAGCAACCACCCCGCTGCATAGCAGTCCGCTCCAGCCCAGCAGTTGCGGGAGCCCACATACCATATGCTTAGGATTTGCTGTCTTCATCACACTCATCCGCTGATTCACGCCCGGCCAGCAGGCGGCAGGCTGGTTTATTGACCGACATTCTGTACATTGCCGCTGGTACTCATTGCATATGTGCTCTGCAGCACGGTTACCGCCTGGGAATTGCCGCCATAGCCCACGGCGCTGATGCGGTAAATGCTGTAACCGGTTGTGCTGCTGACACCAACGTACTGAATGTAAAACATGGGACTGGAGGCAAACATCGACAGCCCACTGGAGGCAATGCTCATGCCGGGCGGGGTATAGCTGACTCCCACCGTCCAGGGCAGCGAGGCCGGACTGCTCAGCGCATTGGAGCAGACCACCGGACTGGTCACGACCGAGGAACAACTGCTCCCCGAGCTGCCATTGCCTTGTGCCAGCCACCATTCGGCATAGATGAGCGCTGACTGAGCAGCCTCGAAGGAACGCCCCTTCTCGCGAAAGCCCCCGGCCATCTTTCCTTGCAGACCCATATTCCGCATCATCACCACACACCAGATCGCGATGATCATCAGGAACAGCAGGGCGGTAATCAGTGCAAAGCCCTTGCTGCGCCAGCTGGCAATTCCTGTTGGTAGCGGCCTCATCAGCTTGTTCCTCATTACTGGTTTGGCAGCGAGATGGTTTGCGAGAAGGTCACCGACTGCGGAGCCACTCCTTGCTGGAAGCAATAAAGCTGGGTGATGACCGGCTTGACTGAATAAACATAAGGCCAAGCACTGCTGCTGGTGACCACGCCTGCCGAGGCATAGCGGGTGACCGATCCACTCTGGGACGCATCAAAGCCGTAGAGGAATTTCACGTTACTGATGCCGACATAGCCGACACTGGTACAGATAGAAGCCGAAGACGGATTAAGCCCGCCGACAACACCGACTGCCGTGGCACCATTCAGGCCACAGGTCAGTTGCTGGGTTGTGGCCGATGCCGACAGCTGATTGATATAGGTCGCTGTAGTGGAAGAAGCATTGCTGCCACCCTGACAATTAACCACGCCGTCGTTCTGCGCACTCTGGTAGCGCACATACAGGGTGTCCGGCGTGCTGGATACACCGCTGTCCACACCGTAAACAACCTGTCCGGCACTGAAGGACACGCCACTGACCGTACTGCTATCTGCGCTCAGTGCCGTGGCAAGCGTGGCGGAGGCCGGGTTGGGAAAATAGCCGGCCGACTGGATGACCTGGCTCAAGATGGTCATCGCCATCCGCTGGTCATCCTGCATCTGCGCAATACCGCCCTGCCCCTGGCTGGTTTTCCTGAACGACAGAAACAGTGCCGACAAGGCCAGCAGAAACACCAGGCCAATAGTCATGGCGACCATCATTTCTATCAGCGTAAAACCATGTGATCGATACCGCTTTGACGAGAGCAAGCGGCTCATGGCTGCACCACCATCTGGTAACTGGCCGTAGCAAAGGCGCTGCTGGCCGTCGTGGACGTCAGCGAACTGGTCATGGACTTTTCCTGCCAGGAAACAGTAATGGTGCAGGACACCGGCGCGGTGGTACTGGAGCTGCAGGAAAAAGTGCCGGAAGCAGACGGTAAGGCCAGCGCACTGGCAGACAACTCACTGCTCCATTGCGACACGTCATAACCGGCCACCTGGGATGCGGTACAGGTACTGCTGCCACAGCTGCCCGCAGTGGAGACAGAGCTCTGTGTCACTGTCCCGCTTACATTCTGCCAATACGCCACATTGGCATGCATGGCTGCTGCCAGACTCTCCGCCTTGATCGCGGCAATACCACGCATACGTGCCGAATTGGTGTTGTTAATACTGAGCGCCTGCACCCCGGCCATGCCCAACAGCCCCATCGAAATCACCAGCAGAGCAACCAGGATTTCCAGCAAGGTAAAACCGGCAGATTGCTGCAAAGAGCGGATGCACATGCTAGCAACTCCCGAAAGTGTCACTGGCACCAGACTTCACCACATGCAGCAGACCAGCGTTGCTCACATAAAGACACTGCTTGTTGAACTGGTTGGCACTGCTGGTGGCTGTGCCTGCTGCCACCGTGAATTTTCCGGTAGTACCAGTACCCAGTCGTGAAAAGCAGATTCCGTTAGACGTATTGCTGCCGGAATAGGCAAAAGTAATGGAATCGCCACTGCTTACCGCAGAGGCAACACGCAACACCGCGCTGGCTGCCAGGCCATTGCTTACCGTGCACGTATTGCTGCTGCCCGGCAACATGACGATCCAGCCACTGGCCATGCTGGTGGAGTTATTGCAGGTACTGCCATTGCTGGACGCACACAACAGGATATTCTGCCCCTGCTTGATGGCCTCGTTTCTGGCATAAGCCAGATCCAGACTGAGGGCATTGATTTCGGCACTGACATTGCTACTGTCCAGTGTGGTGCGATAAGTGGATACGGCCATTACCGTCACAATGCTGGCAATCACGATTACGATCACCAACTCAAACAAGGTATATCCAGCGGACTTTATCAAAGCGAATATATCTTTCAGAAAGCAGCAATGCAAAACAGTAAAAACAATACTGAAAAATCGGCAGGATGCGAGATTTTTACTATCTCACCATTACATGAAAACCTACGCTACCAATCGCATTGATACTAACCGAAACAAACACGTGCATCCATGACACAGCAACAAGCACAGGATTAAATTAACGTAAAATAATGCTAATAATAGTATTCAGCCCAATAGCAATTTTTTTCATCAAGCATCAAATAAAAAAATCAATTCTGGCAATCAAAAAAAATAAATCCATAAAATCATAATAATGACTGAGCCATCAAAAAAGTATGATCAAAACAAATACCACCCGCACCAGGTAGCACTCAAGGCCATACATGCAACTAAAGTCGTATAGGAGTGATTGCCCCGGCGCTATAGGCTGCATGCATGACGCTTAGGTCATGTAATCCATGTTGTTCTTGCCTGCAGTCCGGGCTGGCCCAGCCAAGAGGCCGGCCTGTCAAACAAGGAGATAACACAGTGACAACCACGACTTTTTTTATCCCTGCTGTCAACGTCATGGGTGCCGGTTGCCTGAAGGACGCCATCCAATCCATTCAGACCTATGGTTTTCGCCATGCACTGATTGTTACCGACAAGGTATTGGATGAAATCGGGGTGGCGGCTCGTATCCAGAAGCTGCTGGCCGAGCGCGATATCCAGGCCACCATTTTTGCCGGAGCCAAGCCCAACCCGACCATTGCCAACGTCGAAGCCGGGCTGGCCGTGCTGCAGGACAAGAAATGCGACTTCGTCATCTCGCTGGGCGGTGGTTCTCCCCATGACTGTGCCAAAGGCATTGCACTGGTAGCGGCCAACGGCGGACAGATTGCCGACTACGAAGGGGTGGACCGCTCGAAAAAGCCGCAGCTGCCGCTGGTGGCCATCAATACCACGGCGGGTACTGCCAGTGAAATGACACGCTTTTGCATCATCACCGACGAGGCACGCCATGTAAAAATGGCCATCGTCGATCGCAATGTCACGCCCATCCTGTCGGTCAACGACCCGGACCTGATGATTGCCAAACCCAAGGGCCTGACTGCGGCAACCGGCATGGATGCCCTCACCCATGCCATCGAAGCCTATGTTTCCACCGCAGCCACCCCCATTACCGATGCCTGCGCGCTAAAAGCAGTGGCGCTGATTTCCCAGTACCTGCGGGTGGCAGTGGAAAACGGCAAGAATCTGGAAGCGCGCGAACAGATGGCCTATGCCGAATTCCTGGCCGGCATGGCATTCAATAATGCTTCGCTGGGTTATGTGCATGCGATGGCACACCAGTTGGGCGGGGTATACGACCTGCCGCACGGGGTATGCAATGCCCTGCTGCTGCCGCATGTGGAAGCCTTCAATGTGCAAACCTCGGCGGCCCGCCTGAGTGATGTTGCTGCGGCCATGGGTGTCAATACCCAGGGGCTGACTGCAGAAGCCGGTGCCAAGGCCTGCCTGGTGGCGATCCGCAAGCTG
Organism: Aquitalea denitrificans; assembly: GCF_009856625.1. Taxonomy (GTDB): domain Bacteria; phylum Pseudomonadota; class Gammaproteobacteria; order Burkholderiales; family Chromobacteriaceae; genus Aquitalea; species Aquitalea denitrificans. The sequence goes on along the minus strand of NZ_CP047241.1, from coordinate 842,391 downwards.
GCTGCCGACATCGGCATCCCGGCCTCACTGAGCGAACTGGGCGTAAAGCGGGAAGATATTCCCCTGCTGGCACGCAATGCCCTGCAAGATGCCTGCGGCCTGACCAATCCGCGCAAAGCCAGCCAGGCAGAAATCGAAAGCATTTTCGAGGGGGCAATGTAAGCCCCGGCAGGAATAACCCGCCCCGCAAGAACGGAAGGTGAATGCAAACCCGCCAGGCTGCGAAGACTGGCGGGTTTACTATTGCAGCTTACTGATGGCAGCTGCCGGTATTGGTTTGACTGCAATACACGATATTACCGTCCTGATCCACCGAAATGGTGTCGGTTCCGGCCTGGCTCATGCCGGCAACCGGGGTGGCCACCAGGGAGAAACTATCGGCCGTGGCACCACTGGCAGCAATATTGTACAGCGTGGTACCGGTGCTGGGCGCGGTGGCCAGCGGCAGGGTAGCCGAGGCATAACTGCCCTTCTCCGCATACAGCCGTGCCATGTAGTGGGCATCTTCCACCAGATTGGCCTTGGCTGCCGCCTGATTGCCCTTGATCACATGCTGGGTGTAGGACGGATAGGCAATGGCAGCAAGGATGCCGACAATCGCCACCACGATAATCAGTTCAATCAGGGTAAAACCAGCTTGTGTCTTCATGCTTTGCCTCAGAAAATTTCGCGCCAGCTGATGCGCCGGCCTATCGAACTGGCACGGGGAATCAGCTTGCCAGCGGCCACATTACCGTTGCTGCCGCCGGTGCCGCCCACGTAGAAGGTCAACACCTCATTGGTATTGGTGGTGGAAGGATAGGGATAGGTCCCCATCTGGCCCGAGTCGGTGGTGGTGTAATCGCCCAGATTCACGGTGGTGACGGTAAAGGCAATCGACAAGGCAGATGGAATACCGATGTTGTAATTGATGCCGGATGGAATGGTGGTTTTACCATCGGTAAACTTTACCGTATCGCCATCCGGCGAAGTGGTGCCGGTATTGATCTTGCCATCACCATTCAAATCAAAGGCTGGAGAGGAAGGTGCCCCGCCGGTCATCAGATCCAGCGCCATCACCCAGCCGCTTTGCTGATTTACATTGCTGCATACCTTGTCACTGCCTTTGAGCACCTGAGTGGTGAAATACAGCTTGCCCAGCGCTACCACCGGCTGGTAGATCATGCGTTCACCATTGCTGCTGTCCATATTGAACACCCAACCGGCGCGGTTGCCGCTGGGGCCAACGGACAAGCCACCCGTGGTAGCCGCATCGGTAATGGTGGTGGTTTCACGGAATACCACACTGCTGCCAAGCTTGCCCGAGGCGGTAGATGTCGCCGAGCCATCAATCGACGCAGTTCCGTTCAGATTGGCCACCTCACCATCAGTAATGAAGGTAGAACTGCTGTAAGTCAGATTGGTCTTGGTCTGGTCGTCGTAAATGCCATACAAGGACTGCGGATATACCGTGGTACGGTCGTTATAGGTCGTGTTCTCGTACAGCATGCGGCCGGTACCGACATAAATCATGTAGCCGCCGCCATTGACGGCATAAATCGCCGGTGCAGCCACCACCGGCTGGTTGGCCTGGGTGGTAAAAAACTTGCTGACCGATGTGGTGGTGGACGTACTGGTTTGTAATTTGAAGCGCCAGATATTGCCTGCCTGGTCGCCGGCATACACATAATCCGCCACCTTATCGCCATTGATATCCAGTACAGCAGGCGAGGATAGACCATTGCTGGCAGTGCCGGTATTCAACTCATACAACATGGCACCGGTTTTCAGGTCAATCACCATCAGGCTGCTTACCTTATTGGTGGAGTCATAACCGTTGCCGGTAATCATCGCCCATTTCTTCACCCCGTTTACATAGACCTGTGCGATCACTGGCTTGGCAAAGGTATAGCCCAGATTGGCAAAACCGGAATCAGCCGGCACATGGTCCCACAGCACATTACTGATACCGAATACACTGCCACCAGTCAGCAAAGACGGGTTAGCCACAGTATTGCTGATATCCAGCGCAAACAGGCCCTGCCCGCCCTGTGCCATGCCACCGGTCAATACCGAAGTAGTCGCCGTGGAAAACTGGTTATCGCCGCCGCTGACATTATTGAAAGTCAGACTGCCGTTGACAAAATACAGGTGGGGCTGCGCGCCACCATAGGTGGTGGAGCCCAATGCGGTGAGATTGGCTACCGTCACCGCGCGCGGAATATAGGAAAAGTCTTCGGTGTAATTGCTGGTGGTACGACCGAATACATGCAGCATGCCGTCATTGGCCCCCACGGCAAAACCGGCAGTTGCCGTGCAACCAAAAGGCGTGGGGGTGGAATCGATAATGTCACCCAGCGTCGACGGGCTGGATTTGTCACTGCTGCGGCTACGCCAGCCACTTGGCGAGCCTCCTGACAGATAACTGAGCAAGCTGCTGCTGCCACTGTTTACGCTGCTGTACAACGCACCATTGGCAGAAGGGCCGGTGCTGGTAAAGATATTGGCCAGACGTGTACTCGCCGACGCATTGAATACGATAGGGATGGTGGAGCTCAGGCTAGCCAGGCCAGTACTACTGCTTACACTGTAGGCATGCAACTGGCCGGACCAGTCGCCAGAATAGAAGGTAGCCTGGATTGCTTCGCTTGGATTGGTCGGCTTGCTGGCAACAACCGGTACGTTGGTGGCCGTGGTAGAGGTAATGCTGTTCAAAACGGATTTTAGCGAGTTGGTTAGCGAAGTTTCATCACTGGAGTTGAAGCTTTGCCCACCCCCTGCCGTTGCAGTAGCCGCCAACACCTTCTGGCCATCGTCCGTCGCAGGCAGACCAAAACCAATGGTGTAAGTCACCATTGGCTGCGCCGTCGCTGCGCTATAGGCATTGCCCTCGGTATCGGTATTCACCCCGTTGGGAACCACTCCATTCTGATAGTAAAACCCGGCATAGCGCACCAGCGTCGTGTCAACACCGGAGGCCACACTGGGCATGGTCACTCCGACCGGGGTATAACTATTCAGAGAAACAGAAGCTCCGGATTTATTCTTCTCGGTAGCATTGACCACTTCATCATTGGGATAGCCGTCTGAAATGAAAATGACAAAATTTTTCTGGCAGACATATTTGATGGGCGAAGCATTGGTATAGTCTTGTGGTGCCTGATAGCTTGGATAGCCATTCCAGCCTGGCCGCCCGGAAAACGAGCGCATAATATTATAAAACGCACCAGCACTCGGCGTACCCAAATAATCGGTCAATCCACTGCCATTAATATCATTAGTAAAATTGGTAAGTTGAGTGCTGGAAGTAGATAATGTGGGATCACTCCAACCATCCAGCTTCAAGCTGGATCTTAAAGGAACATACCCCCCATACGACCTGGAATTCGGACCATAATTAAAATGGAACAAGGCCCAGTAAGCCATATCCCAATTATTGTTCAGCAAGTCGGTCAACACCTTGCGCGCAATGGTAATTTTAGCTGGATTGGATGTACTTACTGAATAACCATTGGGAGCATCTTTCATACTCCCCGAGTCATCCACCATCAGGGCAATATTGGGCCGTACGGTTTTCTGATTCAGATAGAGCGGCACCGCCGGATACGGATTCGCAGCAAAAACCGTGGCAGAAAATAGTGCCAGCACAGCTGCCGTGCAAACAGTAACAGAACGGGACATGGGCAGCTGCCTCAGGAAACGACGTAATAACTTTGCAAGGTCACCTGGGTATTGGCATTGCGGCCCCAGGCACGGGAAGTAATACGGTACAGTGACGCACCGGTAGTACCGGTTACCGCATCGGAATAATTACTGTCCAGCAATTCAATGGTGTAGCGCGGTTTTTGCATGGTGTCGGCAGTAATGGTGCAGGTAGAGCACGGCAACGAATTGAGATAGGTACCGGTAAACACATTGCTGCGCTCCCAGGCATTGGTCCCGCCTGCCGACTGGCTGGGCAGGCAGAGCCCACCGCTGCAATCCGTTGCAAAAGCACTGGCAACAGGCTTGTTGCTAGCCACGTAGCTTTCACCCGACTTCAATCCCAGCTCAGCCAGCTGGAATGCCAGCGTGCGGTCGTTCTGGTTGCTGGCGATTTTCTGTTCGGTCAGCAAGGGCTGGGCCCCGTACACCACCAGCAAGGCAATCACGGCCAGCAGAATCAGGGAAACAATCAGGCTGGCACCACGCTGGGCACCTGATGACCGGAAACTCAACTGGACTTGTAGCATTGCTTGCCCCTGATGGCTGCAGTGGTCTGGTAGGTCTGGGTCAGGTAGCCATAGCTGTTGCCACTGGCCAGCGGAACCTGGTTCTGGCTTTGTACCGTCAGCGTAATGCGCACCGATGACACATTGCGCCAGTTACCAACCGAAGCGCGGCTTCGGTAGGTCACCAGGCAGTTGACGCTGTCTGTCACCTCGCCGTATTCATATTGCAGGCCGGTGACATTGCTGATCAGCTCGTTCGGCCCTTGCAGGGTGCCGGCCTGACCCAGTTCGGTCATCACCAGCGCACCGCTGCTGTTGACGAAATAGGCGCGGGATACCAGGTCCATGATGTCGGCACCGGAGGTCATGCTGCCGACATTCACCGACACCCCCGCCGAAGCCAGACCGGTGGTGGTCTTTTCCAACAAGATCTTCTGACAGGTGCTGGCCACCCAGTACTGCTGCCCCACCGTATAAGTACGCTGGTTATTGCTATTGGCAGAAAAAGTAGCCAACCCACCAGAGGCAATGGCTGTTGCCTGCGCCGTACCACGGCCATACTGAACAGCCAGGACATCGATGGACGCAGAAGCAGTCTGCCCGTTCAGCCAGCTGGACGCCGTAGACGACGCATAAGCCGCAAAGGGCAGATAACTGCCACCACTGGTGATAAAGGTTTGATACACCGCAGGCGAACTCACCGCACTGGTATCCACCGTCACCGCCGGTGAAGCCGCCGTGTTGTTGGCATCCAGCGTGGCGCAGCCATAGCTGCCAGCCATGCGCAGGTCACGCGAAATCTGCATCAGGGCAATGCGTGCATCCTGCTGCATGGCTATGCGCTGGTTGACCACATTGAAAGTGCGCTTGCTGTTGACATAAACCGCTACAACTGCCCCCAGCACGATCATGCCCAGGGTCAGCGACACCATCAGCTCGATCAGGGTAAAGCCGCGCATCCGTTTCATGGATTTACTCATGGTTCAAACTGCAAGACATAGCCATACACCCGGGTGGTGGCACTAGCTGCCGACGAATTGGCGCTATTGTTTCCCAAGGCGGTATTGGCAGTTTTTTCCATGGCGGCCTTCCAGGCCACCCGGATCATCAACTTGCTGCCGCCGGTACAACCACCAAGCTTGCTGTCATCAAAATTGATGGTGGACGAAGCCGTGCTGTCGCGACAGACAATGGCCCGCACATTGTTCTGGCTGCTGTCGGAGAAAGCCGTGGCCAGATTGTTCTTGAACTGGTACAGGTCATAGGCGGCCATTTGCGCACTGCTGCATGCGCTACCGCTGGCTGCATTGCACAGGGTGGAAGGCACGGTGGTGTGGTCGCTATAACTGCTTTCCACATAGTTGGTCCAGTCTTCGGTCACGCTACCGCTGGCATTGATGCTGGCATAGGAATTGGCGCGCATGGCATCAGCCACTTCAGCGGCCAGCATGGCGGCCACGCCCTGCTGCTCAGCTTCGCGCACCGTTTTGAGCGTACGCCCCTGCATGCCGGCAATGGCCAGCATGCCAATACCGACGATCAAGATGGAAATCAGCACTTCCAGCATGGTGAAGCCGTTCATTTTCTTCACGAGCAGGCTCCGCAACTGTTGTCCGTGCTGGTATCACAAGCCTTGCTGCGGCCAGAGCCACTAATCAGGATGACCCGGCACAGATTGTTGGTACTGTCCTGCAACACCAGCTTGCGGCTGTTGCCATCCAGCAGGCGGCCATCACTACCAAAGGCAATCTGCTTCACCGTGGCCACCGGGCTGGCAGACATCACCAGATTCAGCGCCGCGCCATTATTCATCTCGCCGTAGTAGGTAAAGGTCTTGATGGCTTCGCCACTGTCATAGCTACCCATGGTGCCGGTGCTGATATTGTCGGCGTACACCAACTGCCCATATCCCCAGTTGTACTTGCTACTGGTTTGCGAGCTAAGGCAGCCGCTGATGCTCATGCTATTGGTATTGAGATTGGCCGAGCAGATATACACCGGCTGGTTGCGCCGCACCGCTTCAGTACGGGCGTAATTGAAACCCGCCACGATGCGGTTGGCTTCGGTAGCAATCTTGTTGCTGGCAACCAGGGTTTGTAGTGCCGGCGTGGCAATGGCCATGATCAACGCAGCCACACTGATAGTGACCAGCAGCTCAACCATGGAAAAGCCACAGTTCTGCCTGCGTAATGCTATCGGCTTGCCAGCAATGGAAATGGACATAGATCGGGAGCTTAGGTGCAGAACGCACACTGCACTGCAGCATGTCGATATCAAGCACTGGTAAAAATTTTATCCATTCTACATAGTTAAAGTACATTTACAAGATTTATCATTCTTAACACTGAGCAATATCAAGTTATTTTTCCGAATAAATCGTTAATAAAAGAATTAATTGCTTAGCGACGAATAGGACATTTCAGTAAAAAAACAATCATTCAACATTAAATTAAATGCTTATTTTCAAATAAACATAAAAAATCATCAACTTACCCTCGCCAGCTCACTCCTCCCCGCTCATGCAGCCGCAGCGCCTCACCCAGCCTATGCAATTGCCATCCGCATCCTTTCCTGCACTGCAGCATGGCATGCCATTCCCGGATGCCCCTTGCCGAGCTGCACGTCGTGCTGAAATATCTGTTCTCCACTTGCAAACTAGACGACTGGTCTAGTACTATCTCCCCATGTCACGACCCAGCCAGTTTTCCGATACCCGCGAACACCTGCTTGCCACCGGTGAATCCATCATCCTGGGCAAGGGGTTTTCTGCTGTTGGCCTGGCCGAAATCCTCGGCTGCGCCGGTGTGCCCAAAGGCTCTTTCTACCATTACTTCCGCTCCAAGGAAGGTTTTGGCGTGGAAATGCTGCAGCGTTACTTCGAACATTACGATGCCCGCCTGCTGGAAGCGCTGGATGTGAGTCAAGGTGATGCACGCAGCTGTCTGCTGGTCTATTTTTCCGGCTGGCTGGACCGCCACCAGCAATGCGATGAGGGCAATCAAAGCTGCCTGGCGATCAAGCTGGCGGCGGAAGTTTCCGACCTGTCCGAGCCGATGCGTGAAGCCTTGGCCGAGGGCATGGGGCGGGTCATCCTGCGCCTGGCCGACTGTATCCGCCGTGGCCAGCAGGAAGGCAGCCTGTGTACCCGGCTGTCCGCCGAAGACACCGCAGGCAGCCTGTACAGCCTGTGGGTGGGTTCCGCCCTGCTGTTCAAGGTGCAGCACACCCAGCAGCCCATGCTGCAGGCTCAGGCATTGACCGACGCCATGCTCAAGCCCGGTGACTGTCAGGCAGGCTGACGCAGCAACACGAATTTATCTTGCCCGCCCCTGCGGCGGGTATTTTTGACACACCAACTAGACGACCGGTCTATTTATTTTCACCCACACGGGAGAACGCTTCATGAACAGCACACTGGAACTGATGCAGCAACATCGCAGTATTCGCAGCTATCAGGACAAACCCGTCCCCGCCGAGGTACTGGATGCGGTGCTGGACGCCGCCTGGAAAGGCCCCACTTCCATCAATGGCCAGCAGGTGTCGCTGGTGGTGGTGCAGGACGCCGCGCGCCGCCAGCAGATTGCCGCCCTGGCTGGTGGTCAGCCGTGGATTGCCCAGGCGCCGGTGTTTGTCACCCTAGTGGTGGACTTCTACAAGACCCGGCTGGGCGTGGAAGCCGCCGGTGCCGAGCAGGTGATTCAGGACAGCGTGGAAGGCTTTGCCGTGGGTGCCGTGGATGCCGGCATTGCCTTGGGCAACCTGATGACCGCCGCCCGCGCTGCCGGGCTGGGCGTGGTGCCGATCGGCGGCATCCGCCGCAACCCGCAAGCCATGATCGAGCTGCTGCAATTGCCGGAATACACCTTCCCCATTGCTGGCGTGGTCATCGGCTATACCGATCAGGACAGCAGCATCAAACCGCGCCTGCCGCGTGAGAGCTTTGTCCATCACGAGCACTACCAGACTGCACAGCTGCCGGAACAAATCCGTCAGTACGACCAGGCGCTGGTCAGCTACTGGCAGCAGATCGGCCGCGCGGATGGCCTGCCGTGGAGCGCCAATACCGCCCAGTACTACCAGAATGTCTATTTCCCTGAAGTCGCCCCGGTTGCCCGCAAGCAGGGCTTTGGTTTTGATCGTTAATCATTTCATCTGCACAGGAAAGGTCTGATTCATGAGCCTGGATAAACTGTTTACCCCGCTGCAAGTGGGTGCCGTCACCCTGAACAACCGCATTGCCATGGCCCCACTTACCCGGCTGCGCAATACCGAACCGGGCGATGTGCCCACCGATCTGTCAGTGCAGTACTACACCCAGCGCGCCAGCGCCGGGCTGATCATTGCCGAAGGCACCCATATCTCGCGCACCGCCAAGGGCTATGCCGGCGCACCGGGCATCTATAGCGAAGAACAGGTGGCCGCCTGGGGCAAGGTGAATGCCTCGGTACACGCCGCTGGCGGCAAGACTGCGCTGCAGCTGTGGCATACCGGCCGTATCTCGCACCGCTCCTTGCAGCCGGATGGCGAAGCACCGGTAGCACCGTCGGCCATCCGCGCCGAAAGCAATACCAATGTGCGCCAAGCAGATGGCAGCCTGGCCCGCGTCCCCTGCGACGAGCCGCGCGCGCTGGAAATCTCCGAGTTGGAAGACATTCTGGAAGACTACCGCCGCGCCACCGACAACGCGCGCCGCGCCGGTTTCGATCTGGTGGAAATCCACGGTGCCCACGGTTATCTGCTGGACCAGTTCCTGTCGCCGGAAGCCAATGTACGCACCGACGCCTACGGCGGCAGCGTGGAAAACCGTGCCCGCTTCCTGCTGGAAGTGGTGGATGCCGTGGTGGCCGAATGGGACGCCGCCCACGTGGGCATCCGCATTTCGCCGCTGGGGGTGTTCAATGGCGTGTCCAATGTCGAGCAGCAAGACATCGCGCTGTATGTGATCGAACAGCTGGCCAAGCGCAAGCTGGCCTTCCTGCACATTTCCGAGCCGGACTGGGCCGGTGGCCCGGCGCTGAGCGAAGCCTTCCGTCAGGAAATCCGCAAACGCTATCCGGGCGTGATCATCGCCGCCGGTGGCTATAGCGCGGAAAAAGCGGATAAGCTGATTGGCGCGGGCTATATCGATGCAGTGGCCTTTGGCCGCAGCTATATCGCCAACCCGGATCTGGTGGAACGCCTGCAAGCCGGTGCCGCGCTGAACACGCCGGATGCCGCCACCTTCTACGGTGGCGATGCCAAGGGCTATACCGACTACCCGACGCTGTAATCCTCACCCCGCACTGACAACAAACGTCCGGGTTGGCCAGCGCCGCCCGGACCACACCACACGAGAAGGCACACCATGAAAAAAGTCCTGTTTGTCCTCACCAGCCATGACACGCTGGGCAATACCGGCCACAAAACCGGTTTCTGGATCGAAGAATTTGCCGCGCCCTATTACGCGCTGGCCGACAAGGGGGTGGCCATCACCCTGGCCTCGCCCAAGGGCGGCCAGCCGCCGATCGACCCCAAGAGCGCCGACCCGGCGTTCAGCACCCCGGCCACCGAACGCTTCAATCAGGACCCCGCGCTGCAAGCCGTACTGGCCAACACCGTGGCCCTGGACAGCGTCAAAGCCGATGATTTTGACGCCGTGTTCTACCCCGGCGGCCATGGTCCGCTGTGGGATCTGGTCGACAACGCAGCCTCCATCAAGCTGATTGAAGACTTTATCACCGCCAGCAAGCCGGTGGCGGCCGTCTGCCATGCCTCGGCGGTGCTGGTGAATGCACGTGATACCGCAGGCCAGCCACTGGTGGCCGGTCGCAAGGTCACCGGTTTTTCCAATACGGAAGAAGATGCAGTGCAGCTGACTGACATTGTGCCGCTGCTGGTGGAAGATGCGCTGCAAGCCAAGGGTGGCATTTATGAAAAAGGCCCGGACTGGGGCGTGTTTGCCGTGGAAGATGGCCTGCTGATTACCGGTCAGAACCCGGCCTCGTCCGAACTGGTGGCCGAAAAGCTGCTGGCCCGCCTCAACGGCTGATTCTATCTCAGAGGGCGGACAGGCAGCGCAGCACCGCCGGTTCCAGCGTAAAGCGGGCCGGCGCCTGCCCTACCAGTTCGCCATCCACCTCCAGCGGGCAGTTCTGCCCCTCCACCAGCAGGCTGCGCACACTCAGGTAACGCACCCGCTCGTCCAGCACCGGCTGTGCCTTGCGCAAGCTGGGCAGATGCCGCAAAAAGTCCAGTCCGCCACCGCGCTTGATCATCACCACTTCCAGCAAGCCATCATCCAACCGCGCCAGCGGTGCAATGCCCAGCCCGCTACCAAAATAGCGGCCATTGGCCACGCACAGGCTGAGGAAATCACCACTGATTACTTCGCCGCTCTCCAGGGTCAGCTGCATGCGGCGTGGCCGGTAACGCAGCAAGGTGAGCAGGATGGACAGATAAAACGCCACGCTGGCCGGCAGCCAGCCAGGCAGACGGCGCACCTGCTCGACAATGGCCGAGCTGATGCCCAGTGAAGCGATATTGCCAAACCAGATCACCCGCTCACCGGCCTCTCCCGGCAGGCTAAGCCGCCCCAGGTCGATGCGGCGCACGCGCTGGCTGGCAATCAACTGTTCCAGTTGTTCCAGCGAATCGTTCACCCCCAGCGAACGGACAAAATCATTACCGGTGCCAAACGGCAGCGCCCCCACCGCCACCCGCTCGCGTGCGGCAGCATCCGCCCGCATCACGCCATTGATCACCTCGTGGATGGTGCCATCGCCGCCCACGGCAATCAGGTAATCACAGCCCTGCTCCACCGCCGCCAGCGCCATCGCCTCGGCACTCACCGCCGAGGTGGTGATGTGGATATCCACCTGGTAATGCGCAGCAAAACGTTGCAACAGGCGGTCCGGCAGGCTGCGCGGACAGCGCAGGCCATGCAGGATGAAAACTAGGCGGGTCTGATCCATAACATAATCATCAAGGTTTGATCGTTGGATTATTAGCCAGCAGCGGGCGTTTTGACAGCCACATCAGGCCGGCGGCAACATCCTGCCGGGAAAGCGCGGCTGCCGGAGGCAAAACACGCAAGCAACTGGCTGGCAAGGCTGTTTTCTGATAAATTGCACGGTTTTGCTGCGCCGCCTTGCCGCTGCCGCTGCCTGCCGGGTGAGACCGATCCCGCGTGCGCAAACGCCAGCCACCGCACCATTGCCGGACAAGGCCAAGCCAGCTGTAGCAGCAACCCTGCCTCGACTGTTTATCGATGGATCACGACATGAAACCGACTCCCCCCAAGACTGCGGAAAAAGCACTGGTTGTGCTGTCCGGCGGTCAGGACTCCACCACCTGCCTGTACTGGGCGCTGCAGCAGTTTGGCGCAGCCAATGTGGAAGCCGTTACCTTCGACTACGGCCAGCGCCACCGCGTGGAGCTGGACTGCGCGCGCAAGATTGCCGCCATGGCTGGCGTGCGCCAGACCGTGCTGCCCATCGACACCTTTGCCGCCATCGGTGGCAATGCGCTGACCGATGACAGCATTACGCCGGAGGAAGGCAGCCGCGACGACGATGCCCTGCCCAATACTTTTGTGCCGGGCCGCAACCTGATTTTCCTCACTTTTGCCGCCGCCTTCGGCTACACCCGTGGCGCGCGTCACATCGTCACCGGCGTGGCGCAGACCGACTACTCCGGCTACCCGGACTGCCGCGAAAACACCCTGCAGGCGCTGCAACTGGCGGTGCGACTGGGCATGGACAGCCGGGTAGAACTGCACACCCCGCTGATGTATCTGAGCAAGGCCGAAACCGTCACCCTGGCGCAGAAAGTGGGCGCAATGGAAGCGCTGGCCTGGAGCCACACCTGCTATAACGGCGCGGTGCCGCCTTGCGGTCATTGCGCCTCCTGCGAGCTGCGCGCCAAGGGCTTTGCCGAAGCTGGCGTGGCCGACCCGCTGGTCGAACGCTGCAGCAAGGAGGCCTGACATGCATGCATCCTGCCTGCTGGCCGGTGGCCGTTTCGAAGCCGCCCGCCGCGTTGCCGGTGATGAACATCGCCTGAACGGCCTGCATGGCCACAGCTTCCGCGTGCTGGCACGTGCCGATGTCACCCATATCGAACAGGCCGAACTGCAAACCGCGCTGGCACAAGTCCTGGCTCCGCTCGACTATGCCGATCTCAACCAGCAACTGCCGCAATGTGACGACCTGAGCCTGGCCCAGCACATCAAGGACGCGCTGAACTGCCCCTCCGCCCTGCTGCTGCAAAGCGCACCGGAGCGCGGTGTGATGCTGGAAAACGGCAGCGCTCTGAACTGGATTGCTGCCAGTTTCGAAGCCGCCCATCACCTGCCCCATGTACCAGCCGGCCACAAATGCGGCCGCTTGCATGGCCATGGTTTTGGCGTACGCATCGTGGCCGATGCCCGCCAGCACAGCCAGGCCCAGCTGGAAGCCGCCTGGGCACCGTTGTTCCTGCGGCTGAACCACCGCTATCTCAATGACATCGCCGGGCTGGAAAATCCCACCAGTGAAGTGATTGCCGCCTGGCTATACCACGCGCTGCAAGACGCAGGCCTGCAAGGCCTGGCCTGGGTGGAAGTGCGTGAAACCCATACCGCTGGCAGCCAGTTCGATGGCAAGCGCTTCCGCATCTGGAAAGAGCAGCGCTTTGAAAGCGCCGTGCCCTTCGACAGCAATGGCAACTACACCGGCCACAGCTATCTGGTACGGCTGATGCTCACCGGCAGCCTGGACCGCACCATGGGCTGGCTGCTGGATTTTGGCGATGTCAAAGACCGCTTCAAGCCCATCTACCGCCAGCTGGACCACAACCCGCTGGACAAGCTGGCTGGCGTGCGTGACGGCCACAGCCAGTCGGTGGTCGAATGGGTGCATGCCCATCTGTCACCGCTGGTGCCGGAGCTGGCACGCATCGACCTGATGGAAAACGCCCATCAGGGGGTATCGCTGCTGTTCCATGACGATATGCGCTGGCCACTGCTGCAGGGGGAATGAAGATGTACACGGTAAAGGAAATCTTCTACACCCTGCAGGGCGAAGGCCGACAAGCAGGCCGCGCCGCGGTGTTTTGCCGCTTTAGTGGCTGTAATTTGTGGTCTGGCCGCGAGGAAGACCGCAGCAAAGCGGTCTGCCAGTTCTGCGACACCGACTTTGTCGGCACCGGCCCGGATGGCGGCAAGTTTGCCACCGCCGCCGAACTGGCCGCCCGCATTGCCAGCGAATGGCCGGCAGGCAGCGGCGGCACACCCTATGTGGTGTGCACCGGTGGCGAGCCACTGCTGCAACTGGACAGCGCACTGATTGATGCCCTGCATGCCGAGGGTTTTGAAATCGCGGTGGAAACCAATGGCACCATCGCCGCGCCGGACGGTATCGACTGGATCTGCGTCAGCCCCAAGGCCGGCGCGCCGCTGCTGCAAACCAGTGGCAACGAATTGAAGCTGGTCTACCCGCAAGCCACCCAGCTACCGGAAACCGTCGCCCATTTGCAGTTCGACACCTTCTACCTGCAAGCGATGGATGGCCCGGCGCTGGCCGCCAATACCCGCGCCGCCATTGCCTACTGCATGGCACACCCGCGCTGGCGGCTGTCGGTACAGACTCACAAGGTGGTGAATATCCGCTAAATCATCGGGCAGGACATCCTGCCCGATTTTTTTTGCCTGCTGCTGTAAGAAAGCGTTAGAGCCGTCGACTTATGGAGCAGGAACAGTCGCAGGCAGCAACAAAACCTCATTCAATTTCAGTCAATCAGCGCCAAAATCATAAAATTTCGGCGAATTGAAAAAAATGAGCCGCTGGCTGTAAGAAATTTCGCAGTGCTGCGACTGACTCCTGAACCCGGCCACAGCCGGTCACCACCCAACAGGAGATAGACATGAACACTTCCAAGACCTTGCTTGCTTCCGCCCTCGGTGCCGTTGTCGCCATGGCTGCACTGAGCGCCACCCCGGCCGCTGCTGCCGACATGGAAAAATGCTATGGCGTGGCCATGGTCGGCATGAACGACTGTGCCTCCGCCACCGGCGTGCACGGCTGTAAAGGCCAGGCCAAGATGGACAAAGACCCCGGCGACTGGAAAATGGTGGCCAAAGGTAGCTGCGAACAGATGGGTGGCATGACCATGGCACCAATGAAACAATAAGCAGTCTATTGCAAATATGCCCAAGCACGGGCCAGCCCCGGCCCGTGCAGCGTACCCCACCTATGCTTTAACTTGCTCCACAGGAGAAACATCATGAATGCATCCAAAGCCCTGCTCGCTTCCGCCCTCGGTGCTGTTGTTGCCATGGGCGCACTCAGCGCCACCCCGGCTGCCGCCGCAGAAAAGGAAAAGTGTTTCGGCATTGCCCAGGCTGGCAAGAACGACTGTGCCTCCGCCACTGGCGCCCACTCCTGCGCTGGCCAGGCCACCAAGGACAAGGACCCCGGCGACTGGAAATACGTGGCCAAGGGCAGCTGCGAAAAAATGGGCGGCAAGCTGGCCAAGTAAACGTCCACCGGCCCCTTACCCTTTCCGGACTGAAGCAGAACCATGACCCACTCCGCCCTCCCCGCCATCGCCGGTATCGGCCTGCGCGCACCGCATTACCGCCAGGTGCTGGACACCCTGCCACCACTGGGCTGGGTGGAAGTGCACAGTGAAAACTTCTTCGATGGCGGCATGCCGCTGGCCATGCTGCAGCGCGTGGCAGCGCGCTATCCGCTGTCGCTGCACGGCGTGGGGCTGGGGCTGGGTTCGCTGGTGCGGCCGGACGGCGAACATCTGGCCGCGCTCAAGCGGCTGGTGGATGCCATCCAGCCAGCGGCGGTATCAGAACACCTGTCCTTCAACCACAGTGCGCAGCGTTATGTGAACGACCTGCTGCCCATTCCCTACACCAGCGCAGCGCTGGAGGTGATTGCCAGCCACGTGGCGGAAACCCAGGACGCGCTGGGCCGGCGCATCTTGCTGGAAAACCTGTCCAGCTATGTGGAATATCCCGGCAACGAGATGAACGAAGGCGAGTTTCTGGCCGAGCTGGTAACACGTACCGGCTGCGGCCTGCTGCTGGACGTCAACAATCTCTACGTCAATGGCATCAATCTGGGAACGGATGTGCAGGCCGTGCTGGCCGCCCTGCCAGCCGAGGCCATTGGCGAAATCCACCTGGCCGGCTATAGCGAGCGCGACGGCATGCTGGTGGATACCCACAGCCAGCCGGTACACCCCGGCGTATGGCAGTTATACACGCAGGTGATAGAACAGCTAGGCCCGCGCCCGACGCTGATCGAGTGGGATCTGGACATTCCGCCGCTGGATACGCTGCAAGCCGAGGCAGCCAAGGCCGAGGCCATTCTGCTAGGAGCCCGCCATGACGCCTGAAGCACGCTGGCAGGCCGAGCTGCTGGAACTGATTGCCCAGCAAGAGCAGCAGCCGGATAGCACGCTGGGCTTGAATGCGGCCGGACTGGCGGTTTACCGCAACAACTACCGGCTGGGCCTGATCGAAACCCTGAACATGATTTACCCGGTGTGCGGCCAGATTGTCGGCACGGAATTCATGACAGGGCTGGCACGGGAATACAGCAAGCGCCATGCCTCGCATAGCGGCAACCTGCACAGCTATGGCGCAGCGTTCGGTGATTTCCTGCAGGATTTTCCACCGGCACAGACGCTACCGTATCTGCCCGATGTCGCCCGGCTGGAATGGGCAGTGCATCGCAGCTATTACGCCATCGACCAGCCGCCACTGGCCGCGACGACGCTGGTGGATGTCCATCCGGATCAATTCGGTCAGCTGCGCTTCAGCCTGAGTGACAGCAGCCGGGCACTGTCATCGCCCTGGCCTGTGGTTTCCATCTGGCAAGGACACCAGCCCGGCCAGACGCTGAATGTAGACCTGGAGGCCGGCGGCGAACCGGCACTGGTCAGCCGCCATGCCGGCAAGGTTCGCGTACAAGCCCAAACCGCAGGCATGGCTGCACTATTGCTGGCCCTGCAAGAGGGCTTGCTGCTGGAAGAGGCTGCCGGACGGGCCTTGTCGGCAGAAGCCGGCTTCGACCTGCAAGCCGGGCTGGCCCGCCTGTTTGCCGACGGACTGCTCAGCCACTACCAACTGTAAACCAAGGCTTGTTCACCATCCGCCTCCTTGGCGGAGGGGCGCGGCTTGACCACTCCACGGGAGACCGACCATGCAAGTTCTCAGACAAAAACTGCTGCCGCTGCAGCAGCTGTTCGACCAGGCCAGTCACTGCGCCCGTCCGCTGGTACTGCTGCTGTTCCGGCTGTGGGTGGCAAATGTATTTTTCAAATCCGGCCTCACCAAGCTGGAGGACTGGGATACCACCCTGCTGCTGTTTTCCAATGACTACCATGTGCCACTGCTGCCGCCAGCCCTGGCTGCGGTGATGGGCACCTTTGGCGAAACCGTGTTTTCCAGTCTGCTGGCCTTCGGCCTGTTTGGCCGCTTTGCCGCCGCCGGGCTGTTTGTAGTCAACCTGATGGCGGTGATCAGCTATCCCGGCCTCACCGACATCACCCGCCAATTCCATGTTTACTGGGGCATGCTGCTGCTGGTGCTGTTTGCCTTCGGCCCGGGATGCCTGTCGCTGGATGCCGCCTGGCAGCGCTGGCGGACCCGGGGCAAGTCCTCACGCTGAGGCCGCCCGGCGTACATCCCCATTCCGGCTGCCCGCCTGCAAGTGGCATAATGGCGCATTGCCCAACAGACTGCTTGTACGCCCATGTCCATCACCCTCGTCATTCAATCCCCCCGTCTCGATAACCGCGAGCTACAGGAGCTGGCGAACCTTGCCGGTGCCAGCAGCATCCAGCAGCCCAGCCCCGACGTGGCACGGCTGGAGGCGGTCGACCCGGCCAGCCGCGATGCCATCAGCGCCTGCTGCCAGACGCTGGGCTATGACTTTGCCTTTGTCGATGGCAAGCTGAAATTGGCAGATTTCGGCCTGCTGGTGTCCGACATGGATTCCACCCTGATCACCATCGAATGCATTGATGAAATTGCCGACATGCAAGGCATCAAGCCGCAGGTGGCCGCTATTACCGAACGCTCCATGCGCGGCGAACTGGATTTTTCCGCCTCGCTGCGCGAACGGGTGGCCTTGCTGGCCGGCCTGTCGGAAAGCGCGCTGGAAAAGGTTTACCAGGAACGCCTGCAACTGAGCCCGGGAGCGGAACAACTGCTGGCCCGCTGCAAGGAAAACGACATCCGCTTCATGCTGGTATCCGGTGGGTTCACCTTCTTTACCGAACGTCTGAAACAACAGCTGGGACTGGACTATGCTTACGCCAACCAGCTGGAAGTAGTGGACGGCAAACTCACAGGCCGCGTAGTGGGGGACATTGTGGATGCCGCAGCCAAACAGCGTCTGCTGATCGAAAAACGCAGCGAACTGGGCTTGCGCCCGGAACAGGTGATTGCCATGGGCGATGGTGCCAACGACCTCTTGATGCTGGGCGAGGCCGGTGTCGGCGTGGCCTACCGTGCCAAGCCGGTGGTGCAGGCCAAGGCCGACGTGGCCATCAATATCGTTGGGCTGGATGGTGTGGCCAGACTGTTTGCCTGATGCCAGGCCGCGCCGGGAGGATGCCATGAATGCCTTGCCTGCACTGGACAGTGCCAGTTTTGATGCCCGGCTGCCGCTAAGCGTGCAGCTACTGAGCGAGGAAGAGTGCTCCCCGGCGCGCCAGCGCGAAACCCGGCTGGCGCTACGGGTGCTGGCCGCCCCCAGCGAAATGCCGGAAGAACCGGACCCGATGCTGGTGCGACTGGAAGCCAAGCTGGACCTGGCACTGGAAATCGCCCTGCTGGGCCACCACCCGGAGCGTCCGGCACTCACCCCCTGCCGTCTGGGACTGGACAGTATTGCCTGGCTATCCGACCATCCCTGGCGGGTGGGCGATACGGTACAGATTGCGCTGATGCCCAACCCGGATTCGGCATTGATGCTGTTTCTTGCGGCCCATATCGAAGCCCAGACACCAACCCCCGACGAGTCCTACGCCATTACCGCCAGACTGCAACTGCCAGCTGATGAACAAACCAGTCCGTTGTGGGAGCGCTGGGTATTCCGCCGCCACCGCCGCGCCATTCTGGAGCGCTGAAGCCGGCCGCCATCATTCCCTCGGCAATACCCGGCAGCCTGGAATAGACTGAAATGATCCGGCAACACCGCCAAGCAGATCAGGTATGCCATCATGGCCAGCTTCCCCGTCTTCCAGTCGCTGATTGATACCGTACAGGGCGGGCTGCTGCTGGTACAGCCGGACAGCGGCCACATCCTTGGTGCCAATCAACTGGCCGCCATTTTACTGGCCACACCCCATGCACAACTGATAGGCCAGCCCCTGCATGACTTTCTGCCGCCCGGTGAAACACAAATTCCCACCCTGCTTGCCGGTCACGACATGGTCTATAACCGCAGCATGCAGTTGCAAACCGCAACCGGGCGCTTGATCAATGTCCAGTTTTCCCTGCGGGAAGTCCTGCTTGATGGCAGCAGAATCATGGTGGTCAGCTTCAGCGACAGAACCGAACAGCAGTTGATGAGCCAGTTGCTGAACTTCGAGCAACAACTACTCGCCCGCTCGCTCAAACTGGTCAAGCACCTGCACCAGCAACATGTCGCCGGTGCCGAAGACGACCAGCTCACCGGGCTGATCAGCATGCCGGAACTGCTCGCCGCCGCCCATACCGAAACCGGGCGTATCCGCCGCTACGGCGGTGCGCTATCCGGCATGGCCGTGCAAATACTCAGCCTGCCCCCCGCCGGTGCCGACACAGAAATGGCAGCAGCACGCCGACACCTGCTGCAGCTGGCAGCCAGTATTTGCATGCAGGCCACGCGGGACAGCGATCTGGTCGCACGACGGGAGGAAGATGTTTTTCTACTGCTGCTGCCCGGCACGTCATTATCAGGTGCCGATGAGCTGGCCCCCCGGCTGCTGCTTGCACTCAGCCAGCCAGCCGGTTTCGCCGACGTACAGACGCTACCACTACGCTTATGCATAGGCATCAGTGCCTTGCGTGACGATGAACAGGCACCCAATGCCATGTTGAAACGCCTGCAAGGCGCACTGGATCAGGCCCGCATGGCAGGCAGCAACCGGATATTCCGTCAGGAGTAGGCAGGCTCAGGCCCGGCCCTGGCGGGCCAGATGCACAGCCATCACGGCCAGCACGCCCCCCATCAGCCAGCGCTGCACGCGCAAAAACAGCGGACGTCCACCAAGAAAACGTGCCATGCCACCGGCCAGCACAATCAGCACACCGTTTACCAGCAGGCTGATGGCAATCTGGGTAAAACCCAGCCACAAGGACTGGGCCAGTACACTGCCCTGCGCGGTATCAATGAATTGCGGCAGCAGCGACAAATACATCACCGCCACCTTGGGATTCAGCAGATTGGTCAGCATACCCATGGCAAACAGTTTGCGCGGGCTGTCCGCGTCAAGCTGGCGCACTTCGAAAGGCGAACGGCCACCGGGCTTGAGCGCCTGCCAGGCCAGATACATGAGATAGCCTGCCCCGGCCAGCCGTAAGGCATCATAGGCCAGCGGTACCGCCAGCAGCAGCGCACTGATACCCAGTGCGGCACACAGCATGTAGCAGAGAAAACCGGTGCCTACGCCTGCCAGCGATATCATGCCGGCACGCCGCCCCTGGCAGATGGAGCGCGACAGGAGATAGGCCATATTGGGGCCGGGGGTCAGCACCATGCCCAGCGCCAGCAGGGCAAAGGTAAGCCAGTGAATGGACTGTGGCATGGCAGGCGGGTCTCGGAGGGGAAAGGGCTTTTCAGTCTGCCCCAGCGGCAGCCAGCCCGTCCAGCAGCTTCTGATGGATACCACCAAAACCGCCATTGCTCATCACCAGAATATGATCGCCGGCGCGAGCCTCCGCAAGAATGGCAGCAATCAGTGCATCCAGCTGATCGAAAGTCACCGCCTTGTCGCCCATAGGCTGTAGCGCTTCGGCCGGGCTCCAGTTAAGACCAGCAGCCGAGCAGAACACCTGATCAGCCAGTTCCAGCGAAGCGGGCAGCGCATCCTTCATCGTGCCCAGCTTCATGGTATTGGAGCGAGGCTCCAGCACCGCCAGGATGCGGGCGTCACCCACATGGCGGCGCAAGCCTTCCAGCGTGGTGGCAATGGCGGTGGGGTGATGGGCAAAGTCGTCATACACCGTGACACCTGCCACCTTGCCACGCACTTCCATGCGGCGTTTGACGTTGTCAAACCGTGCCAGCGCGGCAATGGCATCGCGCACGGCCACCCCGGCGTGGCGAGCGGCGGCAATAGCAGCCACGGCATTCAGGCGGTTGTGCTCGCCCATCAGCATCCACTCCACCCGGCCTTGCAACAGGCCATGCAGCAGCACATCGAAATGGCCATTGGCATCCGGCTCACCCGCTTGCCATCCATCAGCCACGCCGAATGCTTCCACAGGCGTCCAGCAGCCACGCTCCAGCACGCGTGTCAGGCTGGCCTCGCGGCCATTGCTGACAATCAGGCCCTGGGCCGGAATGGTGCGTACCAGATGGTGGAATTGCGTCTCGATAGCCGCCAGATCGGCGAAGATATCCGCGTGATCGTATTCCAGATTGTTCAGGATGGCCGTGCGCGGGCGGTAGTGGACAAACTTGGAACGTTTGTCGAAGAAGGCGGTGTCGTACTCGTCCGCCTCGATCACAAAGAAGGGGCTGGTACTGGCCGGGTCTTGTGCCGGGCTGCCCGGCAGACGGGCCGATACGCCAAAATTCTGTGGAATGCCGCCGATCAGAAAGCCCGGAGCCAGGCCGGCGTCTTCCAGAATCCACGCCAGCATGGAGCTGGTAGTGGTCTTGCCGTGAGTACCGGCCACCGCCAGCACCCATTTGTCGTGCAGCACGTTTTCCGCCAGCCACTGCGGGCCGGAAATATAGGGCAGGCCACGATTGAGGATTTCCTCCATCAGCGGCTTGCTACGGGTCACCACATTGCCGATCACATACATGTCAGCGCCCAGTTCCAGCTGCTCGGCCCCGAAACCCTGGGTCAAGGTGATGCCCATGGCTTCTAGCTGAGTGCTCATCGGGGGGTAGACGTTGGCGTCACAACCGGTAACGGTGTGGCCTGCCTGCTTGGCGATGGCGGCAATGCCGCCCATGAAGGTGCCGCAAATACCCAGGATATGAATGTGCATGACAGTGAATGCTGTGTTAACCGCGAGAGGGCTATTATAACGCCGCATTGGCCTTATATTTCACTCTGTTCACGCGCGCGACCAGCCAGGTCGTGCGCCATCATTTCAGTCTGTCAGCGCCGCAGTGTACTGACGGAACATCAGGAGAACAGGCATGCGCCACGATATCGTCATTCAACAGCCAACCACACCGCAGCAACTGATGCTGCTGTTTCACGGCGTGGGTGCCAGCCCCGAACACATGCAGGAAGCCGGCAACGTGCTGGCGCGCAGCTTTCCTCAGGCCCTGATTGTCAGTGTGGCCGGTGCCGACCCCAGCGATCTGGGCCAGGGTTTCCAGTGGTTTTCGGTACAGGGCGTCACGGAGGAAAACCGCTTGCAACGGGTAGCTGACGCCTTGCCACGCTTTTTTGCTGCGGTCGAATACTGGCAGCAGCAAAGCGGCTTGGGCCATGCGGCCACCGCCCTGCTGGGATTCAGCCAGGGAGCCATCATGGCACTGGAAGCAGCGGCAGCGCGCCCACAACTGGCCAGCCGGGTGCTGGCCTTCAGCGGGCGCTTTGCCAGCCTGCCGGCCACGGCCCTGCCGCAAACCACGGTACACCTGTTCCATGGCAAGTCCGATCCGGTGATTCCCTACGTGCACAGCATCCGCGCTGCGGAACACCTGATTGCGCTGGGCAGCGATGTCACCGCCGAAATCGAACCTTTCATCGGCCACCAGTTGCATGAGGACCTGCTGGAGAAGGCAGTGGAATACCTGCAGTCCCACATTCCCAAACATGTATGGAATGAGGCACTGTCGGACACGCCACCACAGGGCAGCATCAAACCGCATTGAGCCAATGCGCGGCCTGCAACATACAGGCCGCGCATGCAGGCTCAGAAAAACAGCCAGGTCATCAGCACAAACAAGGGCAGCAGGATGCTGACCGACCACAGCATGTAGGCAAAGAAGCTGGGCATGGCCACGCCACGCTGCTCGGCAATGGCCTTGACCATGAAGTTGGGGGCATTGCCGATATAGGTATTGGCCCCCATGAACACCGCCCCCATGGAAATGGCCAGCAGCGTTTGCGCCAGCGGCCCCATCAGCGTGACGGCATTACCGTCTGCCAGATTGAAAAACACCAGATAGGTAGGCGCATTATCCAGGAAGCTGGACAGCAGCCCGCTCATCCAGAAATACATGGCATTCAGCGGCTGACCATCGGCACCCGACACCGCATGCACCAGTGCTGCCAGTTGCCCGCCAACACCGGCACGCAGGATGGCAATGGCCGGGGCGATGGTGATGAAAATGCCGGCAAACAACTTGCCGACTTCCAGAATCGGATCCCAGTTAAATTCATTACCCGCCCTTACCTGCCTGGGCGTAATCCACAGCGACAGCACGGTCAGCAACAACAGCAATCCATCGCGCACCAGGTTTTGCAGTTCTGCATGGACCCCGGCCACTTCCAGATGAATGCCCGGCTGCCAGAAGCCGGACAGCAGCACCGCCCCCACCACACCAGCCAGCAGCAAGAAATTACGCTTGCCATATAGCCGCAACGGTTGATCGTGATGCGGCTTGCACTCTTCGTCCTCACGGCGATAGAAATGGCTGTCCAGCAAAAAGAACACCAGCAGCAAGGCGGCAGACAGGGCCAGCACCGGCAGCAGCATGTGCTGGAAAGTCCAGCCAAAAGTCACGCCTTTCAAGAAACCCAGAAACAGCGGCGGATCGCCCAGCGGGGTCAGCCCACCACCGACATTGGCCACCAGAAAAATGAAGAACACCACCACATGCACCCGGTGCTTGCGGTTGTCGTTGGCCTTGAGCAGGGGGCGAATCAGCAGCATCGCCGCCCCGGTGGTGCCCATGATGGAAGCCAGCACCGTGCCGATGGCCAGGATGGCGGTGTTGACCTTGGGTGAACCATGCAGGCTGCCTCCCACCAGAATGCCGCCCGACACGGTATACAGCGCCAGCAGCAGCATGATGAAGGGAATGTATTCGCTCACCAGCGCATGCACGATCAGGCTGATGGCACTGCCCGCACCGAAGCTGGCGGTAAACGGCAGCAGGAACAAAACCGTCCAGCAGGCGGTGATCTTGCCGAAATGGTGGTGCCAGAAGCCCGGTGCAAAAATGGGAAACAGGGCAATGGACAGCAGGATGCCGGCAAAAGGCAGCACCCAGGCCAAGCTTAGCGTGCGGCCGTCCAGGTCCGCAGCTTGCGCCAGGGCAGGCAGGGCCAGCAGCAGGATCAGGCTGATGGTTTTACGCAGAGAGGCAGGCATTGGGGCTCCGGTTTGAACTGCTAGCGCCGGCAAGGCCACAGCAGCGTGAACATGAAAAAGGCTGGAAAACCAGGGTTCCAGCCTCTTGATCAGCCCTGCCGGTACAGCAGGGGACGTGCTCGGGGCTTAATGGCTGCCCTTCTGGATGAACTCGATCTTATAACCATCCGGATCTTCCACGAAAGCAATGACGGTGGTGCCGTGTTTCATCGGACCAGCCTCACGTACCACCTTGCCGCCCTTGGCACGCACGGCATCACAGGCCAGATAGGCATCATCCACGCCGATGGCGATATGACCGAAGGCGCTGCCCAGCTCATAGCTGTCGGTATCCCAGTTATGGGTCAGTTCCAGCACGGTGTGGTCGGCTTCGTCACCGTAGCCGACAAAAGCCAGGGTGAAGCGGCCTTCCGGATAATCCTGGCGGCGCAGCAGGCGCATGCCCAGCACGTCTTGATAAAAAGCCAGCGAACGTTCCAGATTGCCGACGCGCAGCATGGTGTGCAGAAATTGCATAGTGGACTCCTGTAATGATAAGGGCGACGCCTTGCCCCCTGCTAACCGAAACGGAACAGACTGCTGCCCTGTTGCTTCAGCCAGTGGCGCGCATTTTTCCAGTCGGGAAACAGGCGGGCGGTTTCCATCCAGAACGCCGCCGAATGGTTCATGTGCTGCAGATGGGCCAGCTCGTGGGCCAGCACGTAATCGATGATGACCAGCGGGGCCTGCACCAGCCGCCAGTTAAGACGGATATCGCCACGTGCAGTACAGCTGCCCCAGCGGGTACGGGCTGAAGACAGCGAGAGTTTGCCGGGAGGACGTGGGCAGCGTGGCTGCAGCAGCGCCATGCGCTGGGCAAACAACAACTGTGCCTGACGCTTGAGCCAGGCAGACACCACGGCCTGCAGGCCGGCTTCATCACCGGGCTGGATGCCGGCGACTTGCAATACATCTCCGTCCAGCCGGGCAGTCCGACGCACGCCACCCAGCAATTGAATGGAAAGCTGGCGTCCCAGATAGGTCAAGCCTGTCTGATCTGCTAGTTGCTGTTTTTGTTCCCGCTGCAGCACCACATGGCGGGAAATCCACTCCCGTCTGGCTTGCAATACCTCGTGCAGGCGGGCATGGGTAACACGCGGATGGGCAATCAACTCTACCCGGCCATCGGCAATGCGGATGCCTATGCTTTTGCGCACCCGGCGTATCAGGTGCACATCCACCGCGCCCTCAGGCAGCGGCAGGACGGTCCAGGCGGCGGCGCTTGTCATCAGGATGGGCAAAGGGGCCGACACCGCCGATCTCGCGCTGCTGCGCTTCGATCCACTGCTGGGCCTGCTGGGTCATGGCTTCCGGGCCGACACCGTCTTGCGGGCGGATGGCCGGGCCGATCACCACGGTAATCTCGCCCGGATATTTCAGAAAGGCATTGCGCGGCCAGAATTCGCCGGCATTGTGTGCCACCGGCACCAAGGGCATGTCCAGCTGGCGCGACATGCGTGCCGCACCATGCTTGTACTTGCCGGCAACACCGGGCTTGGTACGGGTGCCTTCCGGAAACACGGTAATCCAGAAACCGTGCTTCTTGCGCTCCAGCCCCTGCTGCAGCATGCGGTCGTTGGCACGGGTACGGTCGGAGCGGTTGATGGCAATCGGGTTCATCAAGGCCAGACCCCAGCCGAAGAAGGGCAGCCACAGCAGCTCGCGCTTGGCCACGTAAATCTGCGAGGGAAAAATCTTCTGCAAGGCCAGGGTTTCCCAGCCGGACTGGTGTTTGGAGCAGATGATGGACGGCTCGGACGGAATGTTCTCCGCGCCGATCACCTTGTACTTCAAGCCCACCACATGCACCAGCAGCCACAGCATGATCTTGGCCCAGCTTTCACCAAATACATGGCGGGTACGGCGCGGCAGCGGCGCAGCAATGAACAGGCCGAGAAAGCACAGCGGCGTGACAATCAGCAGCAACAGCCAGTAAATCAGGTTACGAATCCAGATCATGGGTTAATTCAGCCTCACAACAAACCACTTCAGGAATTGATCAGGTGTTCTGCCGCATCAAACAGGTCGTCGAACACCAGCGTGCCTTCAGGCAAGCCGCCCTTTTCCAGGGTTTTCATGCCTTTGCCGGTACGCACCAGGATGGGTTGACCGCCAACAGCTGCCACCGATTCCAGATCACGCAGACTGTCGCCAATCAGCGGCAGGCCCTGCAACTTGACATTGAAACGCTCGGCCAGCTCCAGCACCATGCCCGGCAGCGGCTTGCGGCATTCACAGCCGTGATCCGGCCCGTGCGGGCAATAGGCCACGGCATCAATGCGGCCACCAGCCTGACCCACCAGACGGTGCATCTTCTCATGCATGGCGTTGAGCGCATGCACATCGAACAGGCCTCGGGCGAGGCCGGACTGATTGGTGGCCACCACCACGCGCCAGCCTGCCTGGGTCAGATTGGCTATCGCTTCCAGACTGTGCGGCAGCGGTACCCATTCCATGGTGTTCTTGACGAAGTCATCGCGGTCTTCATTGATGACACCGTCGCGATCCAGGATAACGAGTTTCATGTTGAGAAAGCACTTCCTGAGTAGGGCTCAGGGAGTGGGGAGTTGTGAGTGGGGAGTAAACAGCCATGTGTGTTGCCATGACATGGCAACGGGCCACACTTGCCGCCGACTCCCTACTCTCCCCTCCCTACTCCCAGCCTGGGTTAATCCGCCAGCAGCGAGATGTCCGCCACGCGGTTGAACAGCGCTGCCAGACTGGCCAGCAAGGCAATACGGTTGGCACGCACGGCCAGATCGTCGGCCATCACCATCACGCCATCAAAGAAGGCATCCACCGTTGCCTTCAGGCTGGAAAGCTGGGCCAGCGCACCGGCAAAGTCGTGGGCGGCAAACTTGGCGTCCACCTGCGGTGCCAGCTCGTTCACCGCGGCAAACAGCGCCTGCTCGGCGGCTTCGCTCAGCAAGGCCGGGTTCACCGAACCCACTTCGCCTTCCACCTTCTTCAGGATGTTCTTCACCCGCTTGTTGGCGGCAGCCAGGGTAGCGGCTTCCGGCAGTGCCTTGAAGGCGGCCACCGCAGCCAGCACGGCCGGTACTTCGTTCAGGGTGGACGGGGCCAGCGCCAGCACGGCTTCCACTTCGTCGGCCTGATAGTCAGCCACCAGATAGTTCTTCAGGCGGTCCATCATGAAGGCGAATACTTCGTCTGCCGTGGTGGCGGACAGCTTGCCAGCCGGGAAGGCGGCAGCCACCAGCGTCAGCAGGGCCTTGAGGTCCAGCTTGGCGGCCAGTGCCATGCGCAGCACGCCCAGGGCGGCGCGACGCAGCGCGTACGGGTCCTTGTCGCCGGTCGGAATCAGGCCGATGCCCCAGATGCCGACAATGGCTTCCAGCTTGTCGGCCAGTGCCACGGCAGTAGCGATATCGCCCTGCGGCAGGCTGTCACCGGCAAAACGCGGGTGGTAGTGGCCTTCGATGGCGGCGGCAACCACCTCGCTTTCGCCGTCGTGCTGGGCGTAGTACATGCCCATCACACCTTGCAGCTCGGGGAATTCACCCACCATGTCGGTCACCAGGTCGGCCTTGGCCAGCAGGGCGGCACGCTCGGCCACGGACTGGTCCGCACCCAGCAGGGCGGCAATCTGGCCGGCAATGGCTTGCAGGCGCTCCACGCGCTCCAGTTGGCTACCGATCTTGTTGTGGTAAACCACTTCGGCCAGCTTGGCCAGACGGGTTTCCAGACGGGCTTTCTGGTCCTGTTCGAAGAAGAACTTGGCATCGGACAGGCGGGCGCGCAGCACGCGCTCATTACCCTGGATGATGTGGCTGGGATCGGCGGTTTCCAGATTGGATACCAGCAGGAAGCGGTTCATCAGCTTGCCCTTGGCATCCAGCAGCGGGAAGTACTTCTGGTTCTGCTGCATGGTCAGGATCAGGCATTCCTGCGGCACCTTGAGGAATTCGGCTTCAAAGCCGGCTTCCAGTACCACCGGCCATTCCACCAGCGCGGTCACTTCGTCCAGCAAAGCGTCGTCGGCGGCAATGGTGGCACCATGCACGGCAGCGGCGTCGGCCAGGCGTTTCCTGATCAGCTCGCGGCGGGCGTCAAAGCTGGCCAGTACCTTGCCCTGCTCGAACAGCACGCGGGCGTAGTCGTCGGCTTTTTCCACAAACACATCGCCCGAGGACAGGAAGCGGTGGCCACGGGTGGCGTTGCGGCTGGTGAGACCCAGCAGGCTGCCCTCAATCACGGTTTCGCCCCACAGCATGATCAGGCCATGCACCGGACGCACAAACTGGTAGTCGTAGTCGGCCCAGCGCATCAGCTTGGGAATCGGCAGCTTTTTCAGCGCCAGTGCGACGATGTCGGTCAGCACAGCGGACAGCGCTTCACCGGTCTTGGTGCTTTCATAGGCAAACACGTCCTGCTTGCCATCGCTCATGGTGGTGAGCGCGGCAACATCCACGCCGCAGGAGCGGGCAAAACCAGCCAGTGCCGGGGTGGGCTGGCCATCCTTCATGCCGGCGGCCACGGCCGGGCCCTTGCGCACGATTTTCTGGTCCGGCTGCACGGCCAGCACGGCCGGCACCTGTACGGCCAGGCGGCGCGGCGAGGCAAACACGGTGGCGGCGGCATCGGCAGCCACAAACTGCAGTTTTTTCAGTTCTTCGGTAATGGTCTGGCCAAAGCTGTGCGACAGCTTTTCCAGCGCCTTGGGCGGCAGCTCTTCGGTGAGCAACTCGATAAGCAGGGTGGCGTTCATGATTTATTCAGGTTTCTTGTGCGGAGCGGATTTGGCGAGATAGCACACGACTTGCAGCATGGTGTCGGCAACCGAGCCTTGTTCCACCGACTGCCATTTCCAGGCAAAACGTTGTACCGGGAACATGGTGGAGTAAAGCTGGCGGCCACGCTTGTCGGCATATTCGAAGCCGACAAAGGTGTATTGCTGCTTGCTGCAGCTGGCGTAGCCGCTGGTGCGCCGGATGAAATACTTGATGTCGGTGGCCTTGTCGTACTGACGTTCGCTAAAGCGCTCCTGATTCACAAAATGGACCAGCCCGTCCTTTTCCACCCAGATGGAATTACGGTCCATGGCCAGTTCCAGGGCGGAACCTTGCTGGTAGATGCCCCAGTCAGGCTCTGCCGCCATAGCGGGCAGGGATAGCAGGGCCAGCAGCAGACTGATCCGTGTCTTCATGGCCGATCAGGCCTTGGGGCACATGGGGAAACCCAGTGCCTCACGCGCAGCGTAGTAAGCCTGGGCCACACCACGCGACAGGGTGCGTACCCGGCCGATATAGGTGGCACGTTCGGTGACCGAGATGGCACCACGCGCATCCAGCAGGTTGAAGCAGTGACCGGCCTTGAGCACCATTTCGTAAGCCGGCAGCGCCAGCGGGATGTCCAGCAGGCGCTTGGCTTCGGATTCGTAGTAGCTGAACAGTTCGAACAGCTTGGGCACATTGGCGTGTTCGAAGTTGTAGGTGGACTGCTCCACTTCGTTCTGGTGGTAGACGTCGCCATAGGTCACGCGCTGACCGTTGGGATACACCGTCCACAGCAGGTCGTACACGTTTTCCACGCCTTGCAGATACATGGCCAGACGCTCGATACCGTAGGTGATTTCACCCAGTACCGGCTTGCAGTCCAGGCCGCCCACTTGCTGGAAGTAGGTGAACTGGGTCACTTCCATGCCGTTCAGCCAGACTTCCCAGCCCAGACCCCAGGCACCCAGCGTCGGGTTTTCCCAGTCGTCTTCAACAAAGCGGATGTCATGCACGGTGGGGTCGATACCCAGCACCTTGAGCGAGCCCAGGTAGAGTTCCTGGATATTGGCCGGCGACGGCTTCAGCGCTACCTGAAACTGGTAGTAATGCTGCAGACGGTTGGGGTTTTCGCCATAGCGCCCATCCTTGGGACGACGCGACGGTTGTACATAGGCAGCGTTCCACGGCTCCGGGCCGATGGCACGCAGACAGGTGGCCGGATGCGAGGTACCGGCGCCCACCTCCATGTCGAAGGGTTGCATGATGACGCACCCTTGCTCGTTCCAATAATTCTGGAGGGTAAGGATGATTTCCTGGAAGGTAAGCATAGACGTGGGGTAGCGAGTAAAAAGTCAAAGGCCGATTCTACCGCCTAGCGCCCCCGGCGCAAAGCAAGGCAGTGGCTGAAAGCTGCCGTGCGTTGTGCATTGCATGAAATCAGGCGGTGCATGTGCCGCCTGCATACCAGGGTGTTGATCAACCCAGGCTGAAGAGACGCGGGCATGAAAAAACCGGCTCACGCCGGTTTCGATAAACATCAGGCTGTGCCCTGGCTGCTTCAGTTCCAGTCCAGAATCACCTTGCCGCTCTGACCGGACAGCATGGTGGCGAAGCCCTGCTCGAAATCATCCACCTTGAAGTGATGGGTGATGATGGGGCGGATATCCAGCCCGGACTGGATCAGCGCCACCATCTTGTACCAGGTTTCAAACATCTCGCGGCCATAGATGCCCTTGATTTCCAGACCCTTGAAGATGACCTGGTTCCAGTCGATGGCGGTATTGGCCGGCGGAATGCCCAGCAGCGCAATCTTGCCGCCATGGTTCATGGTTTCCAGCATCTGGCGGAAGGCCTGCGGGTTGCCGGACATTTCCAGGCCCACATCAAAGCCTTCACACATGTGCAGCTCGCTCATCACCTGTTTCAGGTCTTCACGCGCCACGTTTACCGCACGGCTGGCACCCATCTGGCGTGCCAGATCGAGGCGGTAGTCGTTGACGTCGGTAATCACGATATGGCGTGCACCCACATGCTTGGCAATGGCCACCGCCATGATGCCGATGGGGCCGGCACCGGTGATCAGCACGTCCTCGCCCACCAGATTGAAGGACAGCGCGGTATGCACCGCATTGCCGAAGGGGTCGAAGATGGCAGCCAGATCATCGGAGATGTCATCCGGAATCGGGAAGGCATTGAAGGCCGGAATCACCAGGTATTCGGCAAAGGCGCCTTCGCGGTTCACCCCCACACCCACGGTGTTGCGGCACAAGTGACGGCGGCCGGCACGACAGTTGCGGCAATGGCCGCAGGTGATGTGGCCCTCGCCGGACACGCGCTGGCCGATTTCAAAACCGCGCACTTCGGAGCCCATGGCAGCCACCACGCCCACATATTCATGGCCGACGTGCATGGGAACCGGAATGGTCTTCTGCGCCCATTCGTCCCAGTTCCAGATATGAATATCGGTACCGCAGATGGCGGTTTTGCTGATCTTGATCAGCAGGTCGTTATGGCCGATTTCCGGTTGCGGCACATCATTCATCCACAGACCGGGAGCGGATTTGAGTTTGGAGAGTGCTTTCATTGCGTTTGCCTGCCTGTTCGGTACAGTCCCCGCCGTCCATCTGGCCGGCGGGCAGATATGTGGAGGATCAGTCGATCACTTTCAGCTCACGGCCCACCTTGATGAAGGCGGCCACCGCACGCTGCACCTGCTCCACCGTGTGACCGGCGGACATCTGGGTGCGGATGCGCGCCTTGCCCTTGGGCACCACCGGGAAGGAGAAGCCGATCACGTACACGCCCTCCTGCAGCAGGCGGGCGGCCATTTCACCGGCCAGACGGGCATCGCCCAGCATTACCGGGATGATGGGATGCTGGCCCGGCACCAGGGTGAAACCGGCAGCGGACATCTCGTTGCGGAACAGTTCGGCATTGCGTTTGAGCTGGGCACGCAGGCACTGGCCTTCGGACTGGATCAGCTTGAGCACTTCCAGGCTGGCCGCGGCAATGGCCGGCGCCAGGCTATTGGAGAACAGATAGGGGCGCGAGCGCTGACGCAACAGGTCGATGATGGGTTTGCGGCCGGACACATAACCGCCGGAAGCCCCACCCAGCGCCTTGCCCAGCGTGCCGGTGTAGATGTCCACCTTGTCGGCCACGCCGCACAGTTCCGGCGTACCGGCACCGTTTTCACCGATGAAGCCGACGGCATGGGAGTCGTCCACCATCACGATGGCACCGTGACGGCCAGCCACTTCGCACAGGGTTTTCAGGTCGGCAATGATGCCGTCCATGGAGAACACGCCGTCGGTCACGATCAGCTTGAAGCGGGCACCGGCCGCCTCGGCGGCAAGCAGTTGAGCTTCCAGATCGGCCATGTCGTTGTTCTTGTAACGGAAGCGCTTGGCCTTGCACAGGCGCACGCCATCAATGATGGAGGCGTGGTTCAGCTCGTCGGAAATCACCGCGTCTTCTTCACCCAGCAGGGTTTCGAATACCCCGCCGTTGGCATCGAAACAGCTGGAATACAGAATAGTGTCGTCGGTGCCGAGGAAGCCGGAAATGGCTTGCTCCAGATCCTTGTGAACCTGCTGCGTGCCACAGATGAAGCGCACCGAGGCGCAGCCATAACCGTACTCATCCAGCCCGCGCTTGGCGGCGTCGATCAGGCGGGCATCATCGGCCAGCCCCAGATAGTTGTTGGCACAGAAGTTAAGTACATGCGCACCACCGGACAGGGCGATATCGGCACGCTGCGGGGTGGCAATCACCCGTTCCGGCTTTTCAAAACCATCAGCACGGATTTGGGCCAGCGTGGCTTCCAGGTGGGCAAGATAGGTATGGTTCATGGCAGGGATGTCCTTGTAGGCCAATCGTGAGGCGCCGGGACTGCAGTCGCAGCGGGATCACCGCGCGCCGGAAACTGTCATCCATTCTAGCCCAGCGTATCCGGCTTTATCAGTGACAGTTGTCAAGGATTTCACCGGCCAGCTGTCACCTTGCGGCAAGCCGCTTGGGAACAACTGTCATCATACCCCTGGCAGAAACGTTCACACGGGGGCATGGCAGGCCGCTGGCCTGCCACCACTCACAGGTCCAGCACCAGGCGGGAACCGCGCGCCCGCGATACACAGATCAGCAGGCTGTTTTGCGCCTGCTTTTCTTCTTCACTCAGGTATTGGTCGCGGTGCTCGGCCTCGCCCTCGACAATGCCTACTTCACAGGTGCCACACACGCCTTCGCGGCACAGGCAATCCACGGCCACCGCACCATCCATCTCGATGGCTTGCAGGATGGTTTGTTCTGCCGCCACCGGGATTTCGCGCCCGGAACGGGCCAGTACCACGGTAAATGCCACACCGCCTGATGTGCTGGCGGCAAACTGCTCCCAATGCAGACGGGCGGACGGAATGCCCTGCTCTGCTCCGGCCTGCTGCACGGCCTGAATCAAGGACTGCGGCCCACAGACATAGACATGGTCCGGCTCGGCCATGTGCTGCAGCAAGCCGGCGACATTGCACAGCTCGCCTTGGGCGGCATCATAAAAATGGCAGTGCGCGCCGTAAC
This sequence comes from Aquitalea denitrificans, assembly GCF_009856625.1. Taxonomy (GTDB): domain Bacteria; phylum Pseudomonadota; class Gammaproteobacteria; order Burkholderiales; family Chromobacteriaceae; genus Aquitalea; species Aquitalea denitrificans. Next base: position 809,383 of record NZ_CP047241.1, on the reverse strand, counting down.
GAGCCGCCAGCTCGTCGACAAAGGCCGCCTGCTCGTCGACAAAGGCCGCCTGCTCACGACTGCGAAAAGCGTAGTGCAGCTCAAAGGCAGCGTCACTGGACTGCAGTTCCTCCATCTGCGCCATGAACGGCGTAATGCCGATGCCACCGGCAATCAGCAACTGTCGCCCACTGGTAGCATGCAGCGGGAATAAATTGTTAGGCGGCGATATCTGCAAGATGTCCCCCTCCGCCACATGCGCGTGCATGAAAGCCGAGCCACCACGGGAGGCATCCTCGCGCCGTACGGCAATCTGGTACTGCTGTAGCTGAAAAGGAGAGCTGAGCAGCGAATAGGCATTGTGGAGCAGGCCGCTGGCGGCAGGGATTTGTACAATGATGTGGCTGCCACCGCTAAAGGCTGGCAACTGGCCACCGTCTGCGGCTTGCAGGGTAAAGCGCTTGATCAGCGGGCTGGCCTGTTCGATTGCCACCACGCGGACGGTAATATTCGGGGACTGTAGGCTCATGTCGGTTCAGGCTCGGGGTTGACTGGAAAAGCCGGCGCCAGTGTTCAGCACGCCATGCACAAATATTTGGACTCAAGATAGTCATCAATGCCGTAGCGGGAGCCCTCACGCCCCAGGCCGGATTGCTTGATGCCGCCAAAGCGGGCTACCTCGTTGGACACCATGCCGGTATTGATGCCGACAATGCCGTATTCCAGTTGCCGCGCCACGCGCCACACCCTGGCGATATCCCGACTGTAGAAATAGGCGGCCAGGCCGTAAATGGTGGCATTAGCCAGTTGCACGACCTCTTCGTCACTGGCAAACGGCATCACCGGTGCCAGCGGCCCAAATATTTCTTCTTCAAGCAGTCGCATGCCTGGTTTCACATCGGCAATGACAGTGGGCGGAAAGTACTGCGGCCCGGCAGCCAGGCTGCGCCCTCCGCTTAGCAAGCGGGCTCCGCCCTGTAGCGCATCGTCCAGCAGGGATTGCACCTTGCTGACGGCTCGGGCAGAAATCAATGGGCCGATCTCCGTTGCTTCGGCAAAACCATTCCCCACCCGCAATTCGGCGACGCGGGCGCAGAAGCGCTCCAGAAAGCTGGCATACACCGACTGGTGAACATAAAAGCGGTTGACGCAGACACAGGTCTGGCCGGCATTGCGGAATTTGGCCTGGATGGCCCCTTCCACCGCGGCATCCAGATCGGCATCGTCAAATACGATGAAGGGCGCATTGCCACCCAGTTCCAGCGATACTTTCTTGATGGTGCTGGCGCACTGCCCCATCAGCAGCCGGCCTATCGGCGTGGAGCCGGTAAAACTGAGCTTGCGCACCAGTGGATGAGTACTGAGTTGCCAGCCTATGGCTTGGGCATCACCAGTAACGATATTGAACACACCCGGCGGAATACCGGCGCGCTCGGCCAGCTCCGCCAGCGCCAGCGCAGACAGCGGGGTTTCGTTGGCCGGTTTGATGACGATGGTACAACCGGCGGCCAAGGCTGGTGCCGCCTTGCGGGTAATCATGGCGGCGGGGAAATTCCATGGCGTGATGGCGGCGCATACGCCGATCGGCTCGCGCATCACCAGCAGTTCCTGCTCCTTGCGTGGCGAGGGAATCACGTCGCCATACAGACGCTTGGCTTCCTCGGAGAACCATTCGACAAATGAAGCGGCGTAGCGGATTTCTCCCCGCGCCTCGGCCAGCGGCTTGCCCTGCTCCCAGGTCATCAGCCGGGCCAGATCATCCTCGTGCTGCTCCAGCAGGAAAAACCAGCGGCGCAATAACCGGGCGCGCTCTTTTGCGGTCAGGTCGCGCCAGGCCGGCAGGGCTGCATCGGCGGCCTGAATGGCGCGGATGGTTTCCTGCTCACCCATCAGCGGCACATCGGCAATGCGCTGATCGGTAGCCGGGTCGTGTACGGCGAAAGTGTCCGCCTGGTCGGCAGCGCACCACTGACCATTGATATAGGCGTGCTGCCGCAACAGCAGGGGGTCATTCAGTTTCATGCAGGACTCTCCAAGCGGAATAGCGGCAGCGCGGACGCGCTGCCGCTAAGGATGGACTTACTCGGCGTGCTGCTGCGCCACCAGATTGTGGAAATGCGCAATGCCGTGCTCACTGATGCCGCTGCGCTGGCGGTCGGTCATGATGCGGCCCTGGCCACGATAGCCACGCGATTTCAGCCCGCGCTGCACGCTTTCCACCAGCCGCAGGTCTTCCGGCCGGAACACGGTGCGATACCACTCCACCAGTGCCTGTTGCTCAGCAGTCAGCTCCTTGTTGCGGAAGTAGATGTCGTAGTGCTGCAAGGTGGTCTCGGCATCCACCGGGTATTCATAGATAACCGTCATGAAGTCGGCACCTGGCGGTACATTGAACATGGTGCAGGGCCAGGCCCAGTAGCCGCTGAAGCTGGGGTCCTTGACCGAGGGGTCGATCTTGAAAGATTTCTCGGAGGAGCGGGCCAAGCCAAACTGCAGTGACCAGTTGCCATGTAGGGTGTGCGTGTATTTGTCCACCTGCACCGAGTCGGCAAAACCCGGATGGGCCGGTGCACAGTGGTAGCACTCCATATAGTTGTCGACGATGATTTTCCAGTTGGCCGGCGTGGCGGTAACAAAGCGCTCTGCCAGATGCAGCTCGTCGATCACCGGACATGCCTTGCGCAAGCTGTCGGCCAGGCCGGGCAATTGCTGCTCCACCGGCTTGGCCGACAGATTCATGTTGATGAACACAAAGCCGGCATACTCCTCCACCTTGAGCGGCGACAAGGTAGCCTTGTCCGAATCAAAATCGACCACGTTTTCGCAATTACGGGCATGGCCCAGTTGACCGTCCAGTTTGAAAGTCCACGCGTGATAGGGACAGGTAATCACGTTCTTGGCCCTGCCACTGCCTTGCAGCAACTGGTGCCCCCGATGCGGACAGACATTGTAAAAACTGCGCAGTACACCATCCCGACCACGCACCACGATGATGTTTTCACCAGCAACCTCGCGGGTGATGTAGTCGTTGGATTCGGCCAGCTCACTGCCATGCGCCACGCAAATCCAGCTATGGGCGAAAATCTTCTCCTTCTCAAACTGATAGACCTTGTCCGAGGTGTAATACGCGGCGGGCAGGGTCCAGGCACGTTCGGGATCGGCACAGAAATCCGGGCTCAATTTGGTGTAGTCATTCATGGATGTTCTCCTCTGCTTGGGGTCGTCACAGGGCTGCAAATGCCTGCCCTTTTCTTGTCCGGTCATGCCTGACGAATAAGCATGGCAAGCCGGGGGGAAGGTGGCGCAGCACCACATGGCATGCCGCTGCGCCACCAATGTCATGTCTGGTCAGCAAGCATGTGAGCAATGGCCGTGACCAGTGCGCGGTACATGCGGGCTGTCTCAGGCCCCTGCGGCCAGAAGCGCAGGCAACCATGCACCAGGCCACGGCCCAGATGGCACTCAGCCACAACACCACTGGCCAGCAGGCGCTGGACATAGCGCAGGCCATCGTCACGAAGCGGGTCGTACTCCGCCACTGCTACAAAGGCTGGTGGCAAACCTTGCAGGTTGGCGGCTGCCAGCGGTGCCAGACGCGGATCGGCATGCATGGCCGGATCCGGCGCGTACTGCGCCAGGTAATAGGCCATGTCGTCGCGACTAAGCAGCGGGGCATCTGCATGTTCGCTTGCCGCAGGCTCTGTCGGTACGGCCGCCAGTGCGGGATAGATCAGTGCCTGCCCACACAAGGGCGGTCCTTCCCGGCTACGCGTAGCCAGGCATAGCGCTGCAGCCAGATTGCCACCGGCACTGTCTCCTGCCACCACGACACGAGCAGTGTCGATACCGAGTTCCAGGCTATCCACGCGCAGCATGTCCCACACCGCCAGGCAATCTTCAAAAGCAGCCGGAAAGACATGTTCCGGAGCCAGACGGTAATCAACCACCAGCACGGCTGCGGCGCAGTTCTGCGCCAGTGGTGCTGCGATAACGGCATGTGAATCCAGACCGCCCAGCATCCAGCCGCCACCATGCAAATACAGCACACAGGGCCAACCGGCTGGCGGCATGGCAGCAGTTGGGCGGTACAAGCGCAGCGGGATATGTCGTCCGGCCACCGGCAGCATATGGTCCTCACGCTGCAGCCCATCCGGCAGTGCCGGGGTGAAGTAACGGCACTGGGCATCGTAGGCCGCACGCATCTCTGCCAGGCTGTCATCTGCGGGCTGGAACAAGGCGCTCTGGTTGACAAAAGACTGCATTTCCGCAGAAAGCTGATAAAAGCTCGCCATGGCCGAACTCATGAGCCAGACTGGTTGCTGGCCACAACAGGGGGTGGCTGTTCGCCTATCTGATACGCCGGGACATCACCATAATCTTCACGCAGCCACTTGAGCAGGCCATACACCATGACCAGCGTAATCAGCGCAAAGGGAATGGCCGTCACAATCACCGTGGTCTTCATGGTATTGAGTGGGGCTTTGGCAAAAATCATCGCCAGCGGTACCAGCGTCAGCATTACGCACCAGAACAAACGATCGACGGGGGACGGGTCTTCGCCTTCAGCCAGATTGCGGGTACAGGTGGCGGTTACCGCATAACCCACGGCATCCATATGGGCTGCCAGAAATATCGCCATCACTGCCAGGAAAAAAGCCATTACCCAACGACCAGCCGGCAATAAGTCCAGCAATTTGCCAATCGCCACCTCACCGCCCTGCTCACTCAGCACTTGTGGCACATTGATCAGACCGCTGATGAAGCTGTGCACGCTATAGCTTTCCAGTACGCCATAGACGCACCAGATACCGGCACAGCCCCCTACTACCATAGCCAGCAGTACTTCGCGAATGGTGCGGCCACGCGATACCCGGGTCACAAACAGCGCGACTCCCGGTGCATAGGAAATCCACCACAGCCAGTAGAACACCGTCCACTCCCGGGTGAACTTGCCATCGCCCATCGGATCGGTGAACAGACTCATGTCCACAAAGCTGCTCAGCATCAGCCCCAGACTGGACAGCGCATTACTGGTAATGAACTGGGTGGGACCGAATAAATAGATGTAACAGGCCAGCACCACTACGCCCCAGCACACCAGTTGGCTCAGGCGCTTCATGCCGCCATCCATACCCACCCAGGACGACAGGGTAAACAGCACGGAAACCGCCAGAATAATGATCAGCTGCGTGGTGAAACTGTCGGGAATGCCAGTCAGGATTGACAGCAGCCGGGCAAAGGTTGTTGCGGTCAGTACCAGCGAGATGGTCAGTGCCCCGAACATGCACAGCATGAACAGCAAATCCACCAGCCGCCCCAGGGCTCCGTCAGGCTTGCGGCCGGTGATGGCACCGATAATCGCCGCCAGACTCAGCCCTTTGTTTTTGCGTACGTGAAAGTGATAACACAGAGCCACCGCCCCCAGCGCATACATGGCCCAGGCGCTCAGGCCGGAATGAAAAAACGAGTAGGCCACACTGTATTTCAATGCCTGCGGCGAGGACGGCGGCAAATTCAGGCCTGGCGTCTGATAGTAATAGGCCCAGTCAAGAAAGCCCCAATACAGCGTGGACGAACCCAGCCCGGACATGATGAACATGAAAATCCATGTCGATGTTGAGTAGTCCGGCCCGCCCTCCCCCAGTCGGATCTGCCCGTACTTGCTCAGGCCCAGCCAGATGACAAACAGGACCGAACAAAAGGCAAACAAGAGGATGGGGGAGGCAAACACCGTGGTACACCAGTACATCAACCGGTCTGCAACCGCGATGGAAGCCTGAGGCATGAGGGTCATGACAAGCACCATCGCAAACACAATCACCAGGCTGACTACTGCCAGCGGAATATCCCGCCGGCCTTGCTTGTTGTTGTCCATGATTTCTCCTTTGTGCCGGCAAAAACACCGGTTTGTCTTTCTCATGCACGACGCCCGGCCCTTGCCTTGCAGCAAGGCGGTGCGTAATAACCGACCTTCAGATCTATGCCTGACCAAGCGTGCTGGCCACCGCATCGGCAATGGCCTGTCCCACCTGCGTCGTACTCGCCCGCCCTCCCAGGTCTGGTGTGCATGGCCCATGCAACAGGACGGCCTCAATTGCCTGCATGATCAGGTCATGCGCCTGGCGGCAAGGTCCCGTGCCGTTACCGAGGAAATCCAGCATCAAGGCCCCGGACCAGATCATGGCGATGGGGTTGGCAATATTTTTGCCGAAGATATCCGGTGCCGAGCCGTGTACCGGCTCAAACAGGGAGGGGAAACTGCGCTCGGGATTGAGATTGGCAGAGGCGGCCAGACCAATGGTGCCGGTACAGGCCGGCCCCAGATCGGACAGGATGTCGCCAAACAGATTGGACGCCACCACTACATCGAAACGGTCGGGCTGCAATACAAAACGGGCAGCCAGAATATCCACATGCTGCCGCTCCCATTGCACGTCCGGGTAGTGCTGTGCCACCACCGCCACACGCTCATCCCAATAAGGCATGCTCACGGCGATGCCATTGGATTTGGTGGCGGCAGTCAGCTTTTTGCGCGGCCGGCTTTGTGCCAGGGCAAAAGCATGGTGCAGGATGCGGTCCACCCCATGGCGGGTAAATATCGATTGCTGTAACACCAGCTCCCGCTCCGTTCCTTCGAACATGCGGCCACCAACAGCAGAGTACTCACCCTCGGTATTCTCGCGCACCACCAGGAAATCGATATCGCCCGGCTGGCGATTGGCCAGCGGACAGGGCACCCCAGGCAATAGGCGCACCGGTCGCAGATTGACGTATTGGTCAAACTCGCGGCGAAACTTCAGCAGTGAACCCCACAGTGATATGTGATCCGGTACTTGATCCGGCATGCCGACAGCACCGAAATAAATGGCATCAAAACCCTGCAAAATGGCAGACCAGTTGTCCGGCATCATCTTGCCGTGTTGCAGGTAGTAGTCACACGATGCCCAGTCAAACAGCGTCACGGACAGCTCAATGTCAAAACGCCGGGCAGCCGCATCCAGTACACGCAAGCCTTCCGGCAGCACTTCCTTTCCAATGCCATCTCCCGCAATGGCAGCAATCCTGTAAGCCTGCATCTTGCTCTCCTCTGTTCTTTCGCCGTAATGACCTTGTACTTCGAGGCCTAGCATGGCGGAAAACAAAGCCCTGATAATCGGCAATTCCGTGCATACAGAAGACACGAAGCATGAAGGATCTGCTGCAGCTTGAAGATTTGCGTGTTTTTTGCCTGGTCGTCCGCAAGGGCGGATTTACCGCTGCTGCCGAAACCATGGCCGCTTCACCAGCCTATGTCAGCAAGCGCATCCGGGTACTTGAGCAATGTCTGGGCTGCCGACTGCTGGATCGCACCACCCGGCGAATTGCCATGACCGAACGCGGCGAACACATCTATAACTGGGCCGGCAAGATACTGCAGGATGTGGAACAGATGAGCGTGGAGATCGGGGCTGCACGGCAGCAGCCGCGCGGCATCATCCGCATCAGCAGCAGCTTCGGCTTTGGCCGGGTTCATCTGGCACCGGCACTGGGCGAACTGGCGCAGCATTATCCGGAACTGAGCATCCGCTTTGAGGTGGCAGACTGTCTGATCGACTTGGCTCAGGAGGGAATCGATCTGGACATCCGGGTGGGCAACGAGATTGCCCCGCAATTGCTGGCGCGCAAGCTGGCCAACAACCGGCGCATCCTGTGTGCTGCGCCAGCTTATCTGGCGCGTCATGGCACCCCAGAGCAACTCAGTGCACTGGGCAAGCATAATTGCCTGGTGATCAAGGAAAGGGATCACCCTTTCGGGGTGTGGCGTCTGAATGGTCCGCAGGGGGAATGCAGTATCCGGGTGCAGGGGGCGCTCGCAGCAAACCATGGAGAGGTAGTGCACCAGTGGGCCTTGCAGGGCCATGGCATCATGTTGCGCTCGCTATGGGATGTTGAGCGCGAGCTGAAACTAGGACTGCTGGTACAGGTACTACCTGACTATTACTTACCGGCGGATATCTGGGCAGTGTATCCGGAAAAACTGGCAAGTTCGGCCAAACTGCGGGTCTGTGTTGAATTCATCCAGCAGTATTTCCGGCGTGGCGGGCTGGCGTGATACCAGCCCGTACGCTACCAAAACGGATATCGTCCCTTATTTAGGCTTGCGCAAGCTGGCCGGGGTATGGCCGGTAGGGCTATCGGCATCATCCTCGTCGTCGTCGTCCGCATAGGGCTGCGACTTTACCCCCGGCAGATCAACCGGCGGCGGGGCCTTGGACAGTCTGGCCAGCGAGCCGATGGTGGACATTACCAGTGCCACGATGACAAACAGCCAGAACCAGGTGGAATGCAGAATATCCATCATCTACTCCTTCATTGATCAGCTACCGCCCCGCCACGGGCAGGCCGGTAGCAGCTAAGCGCTCAAGTGCGGCGCAATACGCGGGCCGCGTCCAGCGCAAAGTACGTCAGGATGCCATCAGCACCGGCACGCTTGAAAGCCATCAGGCTTTCCATCATGCACTTCTCCTCGTCCAGCCAGCCGTTCTGGAAGGCGGCCTTCAGCATGGCATACTCCCCGGACACTTGGTAAGCATAGGTCGGCACGCGGAAGGTGTCCTTCACGCGGCGGATCACATCCAGGTACGGCATGCCCGGCTTGATCATCACCATGTCGGCCCCTTCTTCCAGATCCATCGCCACTTCCTGGATGGCTTCATCCAGATTGGCCGGGTCCATCTGATAGTTGTTCTTGTCCGCCTTGCCCAGATTGCTGGCCGAACCCACGGCATCACGGAAAGGGCCGTAGAAGGCAGAAGCATATTTGGCCGAGTAGGCCAGAATCTTGGTATGGATGAAGCCTGCTTCTTCAAAAGCATCACGCAATGCACCGATACGCCCATCCATCATGTCGGAGGGGCCGAACACATCCACGCCGGCTTCGGCATGGCACAGGCCCTGACGGATCAGTACTTCGGTAGTTTCATCATTCAGCACATAGCCGCTGTCATCGATCAGGCCATCCTGGCCGTGCACGGTATACGGGTCCAGCGCACCGTCAGTCATCACCCCCAGCTCGGGAAAGCGCTGCTTGAGGGCACGAACAACCGTCGGCACCAGGCCATCCGGGTTGTAGGCTTCCTGCGCGGCATTGTCCTTGCCGGTTTCAATCACCGGAAACAGCGACAGCATGGGGATGCCCAGCTCCAGCGCCTGCTCGGCGGTATACAGCAGCTTGTCTAGGCTTTGGCGCACAACACCCGGCATGGAGGCGACTTCCTGCTCGCGATTCTCACCTTCCAGCACAAACACCGGATAGATCAGGTCATTGGTGGTCAATACGTTCTCGCGCATCAGACGACGGGAGAAATCATCCTTGCGCATGCGACGCATGCGGGTGGCCGGGAAATAGCGATTGGCAAAAATCATGGTGTTTCCATCACAGGGGACAATGGCAATGGCGGGAATTGTACGCCTGTTGGCCCTGACTGGCAGCGGCATTCCCCACTTGGCCATCAAGGTCTGCCCGATTTTGATCACCTGCCTCGCAGATTGGACAATTCCGCCCTCCTGCATGATGACCAGCGGCCACCCCATGCGTAAAAATCATATCAATCATTCTTGACACTCATGGCAGGCCCTGATTTTTGTGGTGTAAAAGCTGCATTTTTTCAGGACAAAATGTCCGATTTACTAAAATACAACAGCCTTTAATGCGTAAAAAACAGATGTTTGAAATTACCAGAATCAATGAAAAACAAAAATTAACGAACTGTAAACCTATAGAAAAACAAATTTATATTATTGATTTTTATGATTTTTTACTGCAATTCACAATAAAAATTATCTGGTGAATCTGATTGAGACAACTGGCAAACCGGGTAGTTTGTTAAGAAATGTTCGTTGACGCTATCGGGTGCGTTTCGCACACTCAGCCCCGTCGGTGAAATCAAGTTTTTACATGGCTTGAGTACGCCAGCAGCCAGCCTGTCATCAGATCAGGCGGACACAGAAATTACTATTAAAGGATTTAGAGGAATGAAAAAACTCGTACTCGCTGCTGCCATTGCAGCAGCCCTGCCGGTACTGGCACACGCTGATGTCACCATCTACGGCTCCATTCGTGCGGGCCTGGATAGCATGAAGAGCACTGACACCAGCTTCAAGTCGAGCACCGGTGTGGACGACTTTGCCAGCCGTATTGGCTTCAAGGGTAATGAAGAGCTGGGCAATGGTCTGAAAGCCATCTGGCAGGTTGAAACCGGCATGAACGTGGATGGCGTTGCCACCAGCGGCACCGGTTCCGGCACCTTTGCCAACCGCACCAGCTTTGTCGGCGTGGAAGGCAGCTTCGGTAAGGTTCGTCTGGGTTACATCGACGACGTACTGGGCGAAACCGAATCCACTGACAACCTGTACGGCCCGCGCCGTGATGCCAGCACTGGCATCGCCTTCCCGCTGTATGAAGGTACCGACATCTTTGGTGCCTACGGTGACAGCCGCGTGAAAAACGGTGTGCGCTACGACAGCCCCGACCTGAACGGCTTCAACGCCATGGTTCAGGTTGGCTCCGGTGAAGCACAGGTATCCGGCGGCAAGAAAACCGGTAACACCCTGGGAACCCGTCTGGCCTACGCCAACTCCGGCTTCTTTGGTGCCTACGCCTACATGGCCAAGTACAACACCGTGGCAGACCACAACAGCGGCATTCACCGCGTTGAATTCGGCTACGATGCCAACAATCTTTACCTGGCTGCCACCCTGCAACGCAGCAGCCTGTGGGGCAATGCCTGGGCGACCAATAGCGACGGCAGCCAGGCAGTTGCCGGTATCGCCAATACCACCGTTGCCAACACCGGTGCCAACAAGCTGACCAGCAATGTCTGGGCCGTGAATGTTGCCTACACCATCGGCGCCTTCAAGCCGTCCTTTGTCTACTCCAAGCGCAGCAGCGTGAAGGTTGACGGCCAGTCGCAAGATTGGGGGGCTACGCAATGGGCTGCCGCTCTGGATTACAGCCTGAGCAAGCGCACCATGGTTGAAGCCGGTTACGGTCAGGTGAAGGAAGACAAGGGCGCGCAAACCGCAATGGGCTGGGCTCAGGACAAGGCCACCATTACCTGGGTGATGCTGAAGCACAACTTCTAAGCACTGCCCACTGGCTGGTTCCTTTGAAGAAAGTCATTTGCCACCGCACTGCCGCGGTGGCTTTTTTCATTCTGCAGCCATGCACACGCCTGAAAAACAAAACCCCCGGAAAACCGGGGGTTGATCAACAACCTGCAAGCAGGCTCAAGCCCTGTATTTCGGCTTATTCAAAGAAATCGCGCAGCTTGTCCATGAAGGACTTGGAACGCGGATTATGCATGGCAACGTCACCCTGGCTGATGGCTTCAAACTCACGCAACAGTTCGCGCTGGCGCTCGGTCAGCTTGACCGGGGTTTCCACCACCACATGGCAGTGCAGATCGCCATAGTCAGTGCCACGTACCGCTTTCACACCCTTGCCACGCAGACGGTATACCCGGCCACTTTGCGTTTCTGCGGCAATCTTCACCTTGGCCATGCCATCGAGCGTAGGAATCTCGATCTCGCCACCCAGTGCAGCCGTCGCGAAGGAGATGGGCATTTCGCAGTGCAGATCCATGCCATCACGCTGGAACACCGCGTGCTGCTTGATGTGGGTAACGACATACAGATCGCCGGACGGGCCGCCATTCTGCCCAGGCTCGCCTTCGCCAGACAGGCGAATGCGGTCACCCTCATCCACGCCTGCCGGAATCTTCACGTTCAGCGTCTTGTTGGTCTTCTTCTGGCCCGCACCGTGGCAGCTGGTGCAGGGGTCGCTGATCTGCTTGCCGCTGCCGTGGCAGGTGGGGCAGGTTTGCTGGATGGAGAAGAAGCCTTGGCTCATGCGTACCTGACCGTGGCCACCGCAGGTGGAGCAGGTCTTGGGCTGGGTACCCGGCTTGGCACCTGTACCGTGGCACACTTCGCAGTCTTCATGCGAGGGGATACGGATCTGCTTTTCGCAGCCACGCGCCGCTTCTTCCAGCGAGATATCCAGGTTGTAGCGCAGGTCGGCACCCCGGTAGACGTTGGAGCGGCCACCGCCAGCACCACCACGGCCACCGCCGAAGATGTCGCTGAAAATGTCAGCAAAATCGCCAAAGCCACCAAAGCCGGCACCGCCGCCGCCAGCACCGGCCTGCGGGTCTACGCCGGCATGGCCAAACTGGTCGTATGCACTGCGCTTCTGGCTGTCGGAGAGGATTTCATACGCCTCTTTGACTTCCTTGAACTTTTCTTCCGCTTCCTTGCTGTCCGGATTACGGTCCGGGTGATACTTCATCGCCAGCTTGCGGTAAGCCTTTTTGATGTCGTCCTCGGAGGCGTCCCGATTGACGCCGAGTACATCATAAAAATCTTTTTTGGACATGGTGTTTCACTCTCTGGCCGTGACCAACCGGTACGGCAGGCAATGATCTTCTTAACATGGCAAAGGCACAGAGGCCGGTGGAGCATTCTCCGCCATTCCCTGTGCCTCGTTCAGTCTGCAAGCCCTGGGCTTACTTCTTGTCTTTTACTTCTTCGAACTCGGCATCCACCACATCGCCTTCGTCCTTGGCCTGGCCGGCATCGGCAGCGCCCTGGCCGGCTTCAGCCTGCTGCGCCTGTGCATACATGATTTCGCCCAGCTTCTGGCTGGCCTTGGCCAGTTCTTCGGTCTTGGCTTCGATCACAGCCTTGTCTTCGCCCTTCACCACCTCTTCAGCGGCTTTGACAGCGTCTTCGATCTTGGCCTTTTCAGCGGCGTCGATCTTGTCGCCATGCTCGGACAGGGACTTCTTCACGCTGTGGATCAAACCTTCAGCCTGATTACGCGCAGTCACCAGCTCGTGCAGCTTCTTGTCTTCCTCGGCATTGGCTTCGGCATCCTTCACCATGCGCTGGATTTCCTCTTCGGACAGACCGGAGGAAGCCTGGATGGTGATGTTGGCTTGCTTGCCGCTGGCCTTGTCCTTGGCCGATACGTGCAGGATACCGTTGGCGTCGATATTGAATTCCACTTCGATCTGCGGAATGCCACGCGGTGCCGGCGGAATGTCACCCAGATTGAACTGACCCAGGCTCTTGTTGGCGGCCGCCTTTTCGCGCTCGCCCTGCAGCACATGAATGGTCACGGCAGTCTGGTTGTCATCCGCGGTGGAGAAGGTTTGCGAAGCCTTGGTCGGGATGGTGGTGTTCTTCTGGATCAGCTTGGTCATCACGCCGCCCAGGGTTTCGATACCCAGCGACAGCGGGGTTACGTCCAGCAGCAGTACGTCTTTACGCTCGCCGGACAGTACCGAGCCCTGAATCGCAGCCCCCACAGCCACGGCTTCGTCCGGGTTCACGTCCTTGCGCGGTTCCTTGCCGAAGAATTCCTTCACCGCTTCCTGCACCTTGGGCATGCGGGACTGACCGCCGACCAGGATCACGTCGGTGATGTCGGACAGCGATACACCGGCGTCCTTCAGGGCAACACGGCACGGCTCGATGGAGCGGGTGATCAGGTCGTCAACCAGGCTTTCGAACTTGGCACGGGTAATCTTCATGGCCAGGTGCTTCGGACCAGTGGCATCCATGGTGATGTACGGCAGGTTCACTTCGGTCTGGGTGGCGCTGGACAGCTCGATCTTGGCCTTTTCAGCAGCTTCCTTCAGACGTTGCAGGGCCATTACGTCGTTCTTCAGGTTCACGCCCTGTTCGCGCTGGAACTCGGTCACGATGTAATCGATGATGCGCTGGTCGAAGTCTTCACCGCCCAGGAAGGTGTCACCGTTGGTGGACAGCACTTCGAACTGGTGCTCGCCGTCTACGTCGGCGATTTCGATGATGGACACGTCGAACGTACCACCGCCCAGGTCGTATACGGCAATCTTGCGGTCACCTTCCTGCTTGGCCAGGCCAAAGGCCAGGGCGGCGGCAGTCGGTTCATTGATGATGCGCTTGACTTCCAGACCAGCAATACGGCCGGCATCCTTGGTAGCCTGACGCTGGCTGTCGTTGAAGTAGGCCGGTACGGTAATCACCGCTTCGGTCACTTCTTCGCCCAGGTAGTCTTCGGCAGCCTTTTTCATCTTGCGCAGCACTTCTGCGGAGATTTGCGGCGGAGCCAGTTCCTGATCGCGTACCTTGACCCAGGCATCACCATTGGGAGCCTTCATGATCTGGAATGGCATCAGGTCGATGTCTTTTTGTACTTCCTTGTCTTCGAAGCGGCGACCGATCAGGCGCTTGGCTGCGTAGAGGGTGTTTTTCGGGTTGGTGACAGCCTGACGCTTGGCCGGTGCGCCAACCAGGATTTCGCCGTCTTCCATATAAGCAATGATGGACGGGGTAGTGCGTGCGCCTTCGGCGTTTTCAATCACCTTGGGGTTACCCCCCTCAACGACGGCTACGCAGGAGTTAGTGGTGCCCAAGTCGATACCAATGATTTTGCCCATATTCAGTATTCCTTTATCTCAATTCGTTGCGACTGCGGCCGAAAGCTGATAGCCGTGGCCTGTTGTCTTCATAGGTATTGGCTATGCTGTCTTTTTCAAGTGGCTGCCAAGAACCTTTTTATGATTTTCGGGTCAGGCACGCGCCTTGGCCACGATCACCATGGCCGGACGCAGCGTGCGCTCAGCCAGCTGATAACCTTTCTGTAGCACCCGTAACACCGTATTGGCTTCGGCATCGGATTCTTCCGCGCTCATGGCCTGATGCTGGTGCGGATCAAGCTTGTCGCCCACTGCAGGGGAAATTTCCTTGATCTGCGCCTTGTCAAAGGCGGCCACCAGTTGTTTCAGCGTCATGTCCACACCCATTTTCAGAGTGTCGATCTGGCCGCTCTGGTCTAGCAGGGCCATTTCCAGGTAGTCCTTTACCGGTACCAGCTCCTGGGCAAACTTGTTGATGGCGTACTTCTGGGTGTTAAGCAGCTCTTCAGCATTGCGACGACGCTGGTTTTCCTGATCTGCACGACTGCGCAGCAACTGATCCTGCAGTTCGGCAACCTGTGCCTCCAGTGCGGCGATGCGCTGTTCGGCGGTTTGCTCGACAGCCTGTTCGCTGGCTGCAGCGTTGATGGTTTCGTCGACCGCGGCTTCGTTGGTCGCGTTGTTCTGGTTTTCCTGCATGGCAAGACCTCAAGTGAATCAGCTTTAAACGATGTCCTGATGCCAGATAAGGTCTCTCTACGGGAATTCAAGTCCCAGGTCTTGCCCCACGGTCACAGCCGCTGTTACCGGACCTCACCGCGCTGTGCGTTTTCGGACTTTTGTTTTCGCAACTGCAACAAAATGCACGCATTATGGTCTTCACTTTTCGCCATGATTGTTAGCTTTTGAACATCGGTTTTTTTTCGGTGTTGCACTGCACACAAGCCATTTTTTTTGTGCATATAATGGCTCACACATGCTAAGTGACCCACCCGGAAAACCGTCATCCACGGGCCTCCGGTGGTCAACAGGGACAATGGCTATAACCCGTTGTCAACAAAATCAGTCCGGAAAAACCGGACCGTCATTTAGCCCGAGGATTGCCGGAATTCGCCGGTCTGCAGAGAAAACTATTCGAGAAGGGTTTGAACATGACTACTCGCGAACAACGTATCGCCGCCATTCAACATGACTGGGACACCAACCCGCGCTGGAAAGGTATCAAGCGTGGTTATACCGCTGCCGACGTAGAGCGTCTGCGCGGTTCGGTACAAGTGGAACACACCCTGGCCCGCCAAGGCGCCGAGAAACTGTGGAACCTGGTCAACAACGAACCCTACATCAACTGTCTGGGCGCACTGACCGGTGGTCAGGCCATGCAGCAGGTGAAAGCCGGCATCAAGGCCATCTACCTGTCAGGCTGGCAAGTCGCCGCCGACAACAACGAATACTCCGCCATGTACCCGGACCAGTCCTTGTATCCGGTGGATTCAGTGCCGAAGGTGGTTGAACGTATCAACAACGCCTTCACCCGTGCCGACGAAATCCAGCACTCCAAGGGTGTTGAAAAGGGTGCTGCCGGTTTTGTTGACTACTACGCGCCCATCGTGGCCGATGCCGAAGCCGGTTTCGGTGGCGTACTGAATGCCTACGAACTGATGAAGGCCATGATCCGCGCTGGTGCCGGTGGTGTTCACTTTGAAGACCAACTGGCTTCGGTTAAAAAGTGTGGCCACATGGGCGGCAAGGTACTGGTACCGACCCAGGAAGCCATCCAGAAGCTGATCGCTGCCCGTATGGCTGCCGACGTGTACGGCGTGCCGACCCTGGTGATTGCCCGTACCGACGCTGAAGCTGCTGATCTGATCACCAGCGACTACGATGCCAACGACAAGCCATTCCTGACCGGTGAGCGCACTGCCGAAGGCTTCTACAAGACCAAGAAGGGTCTGGAACAAGCCATCAGCCGCGCCGTAGCCTACGCTGACTACGCCGACCTGGTATGGTGCGAAACCGGTACGCCGGATCTGGAATTTGCTCGCAAATTTGCCGAAGCCGTACATGCCAAGCATCCGGGCAAACTGTTGGCTTACAACTGCTCGCCATCCTTCAACTGGAAAAAGAACCTGGACGATGCCACCATCGCCAAGTTCCAGCGCGAACTGGGTGCCATGGGCTACAAATACCAGTTCATCACTTTGGCTGGTATCCACAGCATGTGGTACAACATGTACGACCTGGCACAAGACTACGTGGCACGCGGCATGTCGGCCTACGTCGAGAAGGTACAAGAGCCGGAATTCGCAGCGCGCGACCGCGGCTACACCTTCGTGTCGCACCAGCAGGAAGTGGGCACTGGCTACTTCGACGATGTCACCACCGTGATCCAGGGCGGCCAGTCCAGCGTTACCGCACTGACTGGCTCCACCGAAGAAGAGCAGTTCCACTAAGCAGTCTCTACCTGGGCCGGCTTGCCGGCCTTGGCTGCCACGCCCGCCGGCTTCACGCCTGCGGGCGTTTTGCTTGCTGTCTGCCGTTTATTAAATCTGGCTAAACAATCAATTCATCAAAAGCTACTAGTACTGACACGAACAATCACTATACTGGACGCTGCTATTCTTTTTGGCGCGTCGGTCACGGCACGTCACTCCTTCCCGACTCATCTGCAGAAAAGGCATACACCATGACCAAGGTTGTCGTTGTCTATCATTCCGGCTACGGCCATACCCAACGCGTTGCCCAGCAAGTGGCTGTCGGTGCCAATGCCGAACTCATCGCCATTGACGCAGAAGGCAATGTCGCAGACAGCGCATGGGATCAACTGGCCGCTGCCGATGCCATTATCTTTGGCGCGCCCACCTATATGGGCAGCCCGAGCTGGCAGTTCAAGAAATTTGCCGATGCCACGTCCAAGGCCTGGTTCACCCGTGCTTGGCAAGACAAGGTATTCGGTGGCTTTACCAATAGCGCCAGCCTGAACGGCGACAAGCAGGTTGCCCTGATCACCCTGCAAACCCTGGCTTCGCAACATGGCGGCATCTGGGTCAGCCTGGGTTTGCTGCCGAGCAATACCAAGGCCGCGCAACGTACTGACATCAACAATCTGGGCGGCTCGGTCGGCCTGTTGGTGCAATCCCCGGCAGATGCCAGCGCGGATGAAATCCCGCAGGGCGATCTGGACACCGCCAAACAATATGGCGCACGTGTCGCCGCCATCGCCGCCAAGCTGCGCGGCTGATTTTTCCGCATTGCAGATACAAAAAAGCCACCTCGCGAGGTGGCTTTTTCTTTGGCAGGTACCGAAGCAAGTACGGAATCAGGCCTGCTTGTGCAAGTGGGAATTCTTGCGCGAGTAGCCGAAGTACACCACCAGGCCAATCACCAGCCACACTACGAAGCACAGCCAGGTCAGCATGGACAGCTGCGCCATCAGGAATACGCAGAAGATGACGGCCAGTGCCGGCACATAGGGCACGCCCGGGCACATGAATTTGCGCGGCAGATTAGGCTCGGTCTTGCGCAGCTTGATGATGGCAATAGCAATCAGCGAGAACGCCGCCAGCGTACCAATGTTCACCAGCTCAGCCAGGGTATGCAGCGGAATGAAACCGGCAATCAGGGCGATGATGGTGCCAATCAGCCAGGTGGCCTTGTACGGCGTGCCGTATTTCGGATTCACTTCGGAGAAGACCTTGGGCAGCAGGCCGTCACGGCTCATGGCAAACAGAATACGGGTTTGGCCGTAGGTCATCACCAGAATCACCGTCAGCATGCCCAGAATGGCACCAAGATCGACAAAACCGGCAAACCAGTCCAGCTTGGCCACTTGCAGGGCCAGCGATACCGGATGGTCGATACCGGCAAACTGGGCGTAAGGCACGATGCCGGTCATGATGGCAGACACGATCACATACAGGATGGAGCAAATAGCCAGCGACCAGATCACACCCTTGGGAATGTCACGGGCCGGGTCTTTCACCTCTTCGGCCGCGCAAGTTACTGCGTCAAAGCCCAGGAAGCTGAAGAACACGATGGCCGCACCATGGAATACACCGTTCATGCCATAAGGCAGCGCCGGGCTCCAGTTCACCGGTTTTACATGCCACACACCGATGGCGATAAACATCAGCACCACCGCCACCTTGATCAGCACCACGATATTGTTTACCCGCTTGGACTCCTTGATACCAAAGGCCAGCAAGGCGGTAATCAGCATGGCAATGGCAAAGGCTGGCAGGTTGAAGATGGTACTTTTACCCGGAGCAGCACCGGCAGCAGCCGTCAGCGCATCTGGCAGATGGATGCCGAAACCACCCAGCAGGCTCTGGAAATAACCGGACCAGCCTACCGAAACAGCAGACGATGCCAGCAGGTATTCCAGCATCAGGTCCCAGCCGATGATCCAGGCCACCAGCTCACCCAGGGTGGCGTAGGCATAGGTATAGGTAGAACCGGAAATCGGCAGCATGGCCGCAAACTCGGCATAACACAGCGCGGCAAAGCCACAGGCAAAGGCACCAATGATGAAAGACAGCACCAGGCCAGGCCCGGCAACTGTTGCCCCTGTACCGGTCAATACGAAAATGCCAGTACCGATGATGGCACCGATACCCAGCATGGTCAGGTCGAAAGCCGACAGCTCCTTGCGGAGCCCCTTGGCGGTCTGGGCAAATTCCAGCATGCCCTGAACGCTCTTCTTGCGCATCAAACTCATGTTCAGACTATCCTGTGTGCACCGGTGCCGCCGCCATGTTTGGGCGACAGGACAACCGGCCTAGATGATCATACTCAGCCCATCCACAGCTGCCCTGTCCGTGCCGGTTCGTGACCGGCAACTCAACGCAGAACACTGCCGCGGAAAACGCGCGATCTTACAGGAAGGGGGGAACAGTTCAAGCCAGAAAGTTGGACAAAGTGTATCCATTATCCATTCATGGACAAATCTGACAGCAGGATTTGCCCCCGAATTGTCATACCATCAAAAAAATCAGCAGCAAATGGCACGATACCGTCACTTTTTCAGTATTTATTGCCATAGAAACGCAATGCCATGCCTATTTAACATGTATTTGCGCTGTTTCAAACCTCCTGCTGCCTATCTATAAGCAAAGCCCGAGAAATTCTACGCTGCATTCATGGGCAAGGTGATCACACCAATCACCAGCAGTACATGCTGTAATCATGCCCAGCGCATTCCGGACAGCGGCTAATCCCAATAACCGGCTGCGGTATAAGTCTGGCGCAGATGATCGATAAAATGCCGTACTCGCGCCGGCAGGAAGCGCCGCTGTGGCACCACGGCATATACCGGGTAGTCGGGTGAGGCAAACTGGTCCAGCACCGTTACCAGCCGCCCCTCGGACAGGTCATCCTTTACTTCCCACAGCGAACGCCAGGCCAGGCCCAGCCCCTGGACCGCCCAGTCGTGCAGTACGGCGCCATCATTACACTCCTGCCGACCAGCCACGCGCAGATTGATCAGCACGCCATCACGTTCAAAGCTCCAGCCACGACTTTGGCTCTCGCCAAGCGACAGGCAGTTGTGAGCGGCCAGTTCCTCCAGCGTATGCGGAATGCCATGCCGCGCCAGATAAGCGGGAGACGCCACCACCACACGCCGGTTTTCCGCCAGCCGCATGGCCACCAACGAGGAGTCGGCCAGATCAGAAATGCGGATGGCACAGTCAATACGCTCGCGCTGCAGATCGATCAGACGGTCGGACAGATCCAGCGTTACCCGGATATCCGGATGCGCCTGCTGGAATGCCGCGATATGCGGTGCCACATGCCGACGGCCAAAACCGGCCGGGGCGGATACCCGCAAATGACCGCGCGCCCGGCCACTGCCGGAAGCCACCCCGGCCTCGGCTTCGGACAATTCGGTCAGAATGCGCTGGCAATCCTCGAAGAAAGCGCTACCCTCCTGCGTCAGGGTAACGTTGCGCGTGGTGCGCACCAGCAGTTTCACCCCCAGCCGCTCCTCCAGCGCATCCAGCCGCCGGCCTATCATGGCCGGCACAACCCCCTGCTGGCGTGCGGCCGCGGACAGGCTACCGTGATTGACCACGGCAACAAAAGTCTCCAGCTGTTTTAGCTCGCTCATTGCATACTTAAAAGTAAAAGATGTTGTGCCTATTTATGCATTTTTTTTTACTGTTTGGCTAGATACACTGCCTACATCGCATTGCAACATTTTGATGAATCCAGGCGGCAGCCTGCCGTCACAACGCAATTCACTTCAGGAGCAAGCACATGGCAATCACCCTTCCGCAAGGCGTGGAAATCCTCGCCCCGCTGACCCCGGCGTTTGAAGAAATCCTCACCACCGATGCCCTGGCTTTTGTGGCCAAACTGCACCGCCAGTTCGAAGGCCGTCGCCGTGAGCTGATTGCCGCCCGCGTGGTACGCCAGGCCGAACTGGATGCCGGCAAACTGCCGGATTTCCTGCCGGAAACCGCCGCCATCCGTGCCGGCGACTGGAAGATTGCTCCACTGCCGCAAGACTTGTTGGACCGCCGCGTGGAAATCACCGGCCCGGTTGATCGCAAAATGATGATCAATGCACTGAACTCCGGTGCCAAGAGCTTCATGGCCGACTTTGAAGACTCCAACTGCCCGAGCTGGGAAAACCAGGTCAGCGGCCAGATCAATGTACGCGATGCCTACCGCAAGAACATTTCCTTCGCCAACCCGGACGGCAAGCAGTACAAGCTGAACGACACCATCGCCACGCTGATCTTGCGTCCGCGCGGCTGGCACCTGATGGAAAAGCACGTCACCGTGGATGGCCAGATCGTCTCCGGCTCGCTGTTCGACTTTGCCCTGTCCTTCTTCCACAACATTGCTTATCTGCAAAGCGTGGGCAGCGCTACCTATTACTATCTGCCCAAGATGGAAAGCCATCTGGAAGCGCGCCTGTGGAACGATGTGTTCGTGTTTGCACAAAACGAGCTGGGTATCGCCCAGGGCAGCATCAAGGCCACCGTGCTGATCGAAACCATCCTCGCCGCCTTCGAGATGGACGAAATCCTCTACGAACTGCGCGAGCACAGCTCGGGCCTGAATGCCGGTCGCTGGGACTACATCTTCAGCTGCATCAAGAAGTTCAAGCAGAATCGCGACTTCTGCCTGGCCAACCGTGCACAGATCACCATGACCGTGCCCTTCATGCGTGCCTACGCCCTGCTGCTGCTCAAAACCTGCCACCAGCGCAACGCGCCGGCCATCGGCGGCATGGCCGCACTGATTCCGATCAAGAACGATCCGGTGGCCAATGAAAAGGCACTGGGTGGCGTGAAGGCCGACAAGGACCGTGACGCCACCGACGGCTACGACGGCGGCTGGGTTGCCCACCCGGGCCTGGTGCCGATTGCCAATGAAGCCTTCAGCCGCGTGCTGGGCGATGCGCCCAACCAGATTGCCAAGCAGCGTCCGGATGTGAATGTCACCGCCGCCGACCTGCTGAACTTCCAGCCGGAAGCGCCGATCACCGAAGCCGGCCTGTCCATGAACATTAATGTGGGTATCCAGTATCTGGGTTCCTGGATTTCCGGCAACGGCTGCGTGCCCATCCACAACCTGATGGAAGATGCCGCTACCGCAGAAATCTCCCGCTCGCAGATCTGGCAGTGGATCCGCAGCCCCAAGGGCGTGCTGGAGGATGGCCGCAAGGTCACGGTAGAACTGTTCCGCGAACTGCAAGCAGTTGAAGTAGCCAAGCTCAAGGCGGAATACGGCAATCGCTGGACCAAGCAATATGAAGACGCAGCCGGCATGTTCGACCATCTGACCACCTCGGATGACTTTGTCGAATTCCTCACCCTGCCGGGTTACGACTACATCGACTAAACGATCGACCCAATGGTTGGCAATTTGCCAGCTTACACTCATGCGGCCCGTGATCCGGGCCGCTTTTTTTTCGCCTGCGCGACGAACCGGCAACTTCCTGTCTCCAATATCCAATCTCAGCCATTTTATTGCGCAGCGCAGCAAGAAAAATCTTGTACTTTGGAATAAAATTGCGCGAAATATTCATTTTCCAAAAAAATCTATCCTGACTCACAAGGAATTGCCATGTCCCTACGCCATCGCCAACTGCTGGCTGCCGCTGCAGCCGTGCTGTCCCTGTCTGCTTCCGCTGCCGAACTCAAGTCGGTTGCCATTACGGCAATTGTTGACCATCCGGCGCTGGATGCTGCACGCAAAGGAGTGACCGACGAGCTCAAGGCCGAAGGCATGGGTGAAGACAAGGTCAAGGTGCAATACCAGAGCGCCCAGGGTAACCCGGCCACTGCCGGCCAGATCGCCCGCAAGTTTGTTGGTGACAAGCCGGATGTAGCCGTGGCCATTGCAACCCCGTCTGCACAGGCACTGGTTGCTGCCAGCAAGACGCTGCCCATCGTATTCACCGCCGTGACTGACCCGGTTGCCGCCAAGCTGGTCAGCAACTGGAAAGCCAGCGGCACCAATGTAACCGGCGTATCCGACATGCTGCCGCTGGGTCCGCAGGTAGACCTGATCCTGAAGGTGAAACCGGGTGCCAAGCGCATCGGCATGGTATTCAGCCCGGGTGAAGTCAACTCCACCATCGTGGTGAAAGAACTGAAAGCAGAGCTGGCCAAGCGTGGCATGAGCCTGGTGGAAGCACCGGCACCGCGTACCGTAGACGTAGCCCCAGCCGCCAAGAGCCTGATCGGCAAGGTTGATGCCATCTACACCAGTACCGACAACAATGTGGTGTCCACCTATGAATCGCTGGTAGCCGTGGCCAATCAGGCCAAACTGCCGCTGATTGCCTCCGATACCGACTCGGTCAAACGTGGTGCCGTCGCTGCGCTGGGGATGAACTACTACGATATGGGCCGCCAGACCGGCAAGATCGTGGTTCGCATCCTGAAGGGTGAAAAGCCAGGTGCCATTGCACCTGAAGTGGGTAGCAAGCTGAGCCTGACCGTGAACCCGTCTGCCGCCATGAAGCAAGGTGCACCGCTGTCCGCAGCCCTGCTCAAGGAAGCGCAGAACACCGTCAAGTAAGCTGAGCCCAGCCTGACCGCCCGGATGGTTTCACCGCCATCCGGGCTTTTTCCGTATCAACTGCCCGGCCTCACCCAGGTCTGGCTTGCCGCCCCCTACCCTGACGGGCCGGCATGTCGCAGAGGTGTTCATGTCCCTGATTTCAATGATGGGCGCGCTGGAAATCGGCCTGATCTTTGCGCTCGTCGCACTGGGCGTACTGATTTCCTTCCGCCTGCTCAACTTCCCCGACCTTACCGCCGACGGCAGTTTTCCGCTGGGCGGCGCGGTGGCTGCCGTGCTGATTGCCGGTGGCCACGACCCATGGCTGGCCTGCGGCCTGGCCGCCATTGCCGGTGCCGCGGCCGGCTGGCTCACAGCCTGGCTCAATGTGCGCCTGGGCATCCTGCAATTGCTGGCCAGCATTCTGGTGATGATTGCGCTGTACTCCATCAACCTGCGCATCATGGGCGCACCCAATATCGCGCTGATCGGCCTGCCCACGGTATTTACCCCCTTCATCAGCACCGTCAGCGACAACGCCTGGCTGATTCAGCCCGCAGTACTGGCAGTCATCGTGGTGATCGCCAAGCTGCTGCTGGATGCCTTCTTTGCCTCCGAAACCGGCCTTGCATTGCGTGCCACCGGTGCCAACCCGCGCATGGCACGGGCACAGGGCATCTCCACCGACCGCATGACCCTGGCCGGCATGGCCTTGTCTAATGCGCTGATTGCACTGGCAGGTGCGCTATACGTACAAACCCAGGGCGGTGCAGACATTTCCATGGGCATCGGTACCATCGTCGTCGGTCTGGCTGCCGTCATCATTGGCGAAACCCTGCTGCCACCGCGCAGCCTGTGGCTGATCACCCTGGCCACCGTACTGGGCGCACTGCTGTACCGCCTGCTGATCGCCCTAGCGCTGAATGCCGACTTCATCGGCCTGCAAGCGCAAGACCTGAACCTGATTACCGCCGTGCTGGTGGGCCTGGCGCTGGTGCTGCCCAAGATCAAGGGCAAGCTGCGCAACAAGCAAGGAGGGAAATCCGCATGATGCGCGCCGACAATCTGTTCAAGACCTTCAACCCCGGCACTCCGCTGGAAAACCCGGTGCTGCGTGGCCTGTCGCTGACCATCGAATCCGGCCAGTTCGTCACCGTGATCGGCAGCAATGGCGCTGGCAAATCCACCTTTCTGAATGCCATTAGCGGCGACATCAGCCCCGATACCGGCAGCCTGTTCATTGACGGGCAGGACGTCACCCGCCAGTCCGCCTGGCAGCGTGCTGCGCTGGTGGCCCGTGTATTCCAGGACCCGCTGGCAGGTACCTGCGAAGGGCTCACCATCGAAGAGAACCTGGCGCTAGCCATGCAGCGCGGCCAGGGACGCGGCCTGTCGCGCGCGGTCAAGGCCAGTTATCGCGAAGCATTCCGCGACAAGCTGTCCACACTCAAGCTGGGCCTGGAAAACCGCCTGGGCGACCGCATGGGCCTGCTATCCGGCGGTCAGCGCCAGGCCGTCAGCCTGCTGATGGCCTCCTTGCAGCCTTCCCGCCTGCTGCTGCTGGATGAGCACACCGCCGCGCTCGACCCCAAAACCGCTGCCTTCGTGCTGGAGCTGACCGACCGCATCGTGACGGAAAACAAACTGACCGCCCTGATGGTGACCCACTCCATGCGCCAGGCGCTGGATCACGGCCATCGCACCGTGATGCTGCATCAGGGCCGCGTGGTACTGGACGTTAGCGGCACGGAACGCAGCCGCATGGACGTACCAGATCTGCTGGCCATGTTCGAGCAGACCCGTGGCGAAAAATTGGATGACGACGCCCTGCTACTGGGTTGAGTGCAGGCACCGACATGCCGGGTGATCGTCTGTGCCCGGCATGCTTTCCCCCACCGATACTGGCCATTTCCTGGCCAGATATGCGAACCTTCTGCCTTACCCCCGCTCAAAAGCCTGTTTGTCTACCTTTGCAGGAGTTTGCATGAAGACCGCACTTATCCACTCCATGATGGCAGCCAGTCTGCTCATCGCCCCGGTCATGGCCAAAGCAGCCGATGGCATCGAACTGCGCCTGTCAGGCTCGGCCCAACAGGAAGTCGCCAACGACCAGCTGCAAGCCACACTCTACCTGCAAGAAAAAAGTGAACAGCCCGCCACACTGGCCAATCGCCTGAACAAGGGTATTGCCCTGGGCATGGCGCTGGGCAAGAACTACCCACATGTGGAAGTGAGCAGCGGCAGCTACAACAGCTGGCCGAGTTACGACAAGAACGGCAAGATACAAGGCTGGCAAGGCCGGGCTGAAATCCGCCTGAAGAGCCGGGACATGACCCAGGCCGCGGAACTGGTGGCGCAGTTGCAAAAAACCATGCTGCTGGAAGGCGTGCAGTTCACCGTATCTGATAGTGCCAGGCGTGCTGCAGAAAAAGCCATGATTCCTGCCGCGTTAGCCGAAATGCAGGCCCAGGCCAATATCACCGCACAAACGCTGGGTAAGAGCCGCATCACCATCAAGGAACTGGAGTTCGGCAATGCAGCCCCGTCCTTTCGGCCGCCCATGTTAATGCGCGCTGCCGCAGCACCCATGGCCAAGGAAGCCGATGTGGCCCAGCCAGACTGGCAACCCGGCCAAAGCCAGTTGCAACTCATGATCAATGGCAAGATCGAACTCAACTAGCCCTTTATGCTGTAGCGACCTTGCGCTACAGTAAGCAACACAACGGGCTGAACATATCAGCCCGCTTTTACGACCCGCCGAGCACTCTACCACCATGAAACTGATTGCCTCATTCACTAGCCCGTATGCCCGCAAGGTACGCATCGTGCTGGCCGACAAGAAGATTGATTGCCCGCTGGAAGAGGACGTGCCGTGGAACCCGGACAGCCAGGTCGCCCGGTACAACCCGCTGGGCAAGGTCCCAGCGCTGGAACTGGACGATGGCAGCATCTTGTTCGATTCGCGGGTCATCGTGGAATACCTGGACAATATTTCCCCGGTAGCCCGCCTGTTGCCGCAGGAAAACCGCCGCCTGATCAATACCCGGCGCTGGGAGGCGCTGGCCGATGGCATTACCGATGCTGCGGTTGCCATCGTACTGGAACAGCGCCGCCCAGCTGACAAGCAAATGCCGGAATGGATCGCCCGCCAGCAGGACAAGATAGACCGGGGTCTTGCCGCGATGTCGGCCGACCTGGGCGAACGGCAATGGTGCAATGGCGAAGGCTACAGCCTGGCCGATATTGCCGTCGGCTGCTGCCTGGGCTATCTGGATTTCCGCTTTCCAGCCATTGACTGGCGCGAGTCCTATCCCAATCTGGCCAACTTGCTTGAACGGCTGTCAGCCCGGCCATCGTTTATCGATACCCGGCCACCGGCCTCTTGATCGCACTGACAAAAAAACCGGGCATTGCCCGGTTTTTGTTTCAGCGCAAGCCGCACTCACTACGGTCTGGGTGCAAGCATGATGATGGCCATGCCCATCAAGGCCAGCGATGCTCCCAGCAAGTCCCAGCTACTCGGTCTGACACCATCAACCAGCCATAGCCACAATAAAGCCACCACAACATAAACACCACCGTAGGCAGCATAGACACGCCCGGCTGCTACAGGATGCAAGGTCAATAACCAGACAAACAGCAGCAGCGACAAGGCCGCCGGTAACAATAACACTATCGAACCCTGCTGCTTCAGCCACAACCAGGGCAGATAGCAGCCGGTAATCTCAGCCAAGGCAGTCAGGCCAAACAGCAACAATAACTTCAGCAATGTCACCCGCATTTTCCTTGCATGCATGTCCAGTAAACAGTAGCCAGCATCAGCCGTGAGACTAGGCCAGCGCCTGCTGGTACGCTTCAACCTCCTCCGCCATCCAGCTGGCAAAATCACGCTGCTTGAGCAGGGAGCTTTCGCGCTGCGGCCACACCAGCCAATGTGGGTAGGGATACGGCACAACAATATCACTCAGTTGCACCAGCACACCTGACTTCAGCCCTGCATCCACCAAGCTGCGCCGCTCCAGTGCCACCCCCATTCCCTGCTGCACCGCCTGCAGCACCAGATTGGAATCATTGATCCACAAGCCGGCCTTTGACGGTTCATTCACGCCAGCAGCCTGACACCAACCCATCCAACTTTCCACCGTACGCACCACTGGCCCCGCCACGATCTCGGCCGGCGTGCGCGGCAGCCTGCCCTGCTGGAAGTCCGGCGCAGCCACCACCACCAGTTCGTCATCAAACAAATGCTGTTGCTGCAAGCCTTCCCAACCGCCCTGCCCCATGCGTACGCCGATATCCACCAGTCCCTGACGCAGGTCCTGGATGTCCAGGCTGGCACGCAAGCTAATGCGATATTGCGGGAAGCGAGCCTGGAAGCGGGGCAAGCGCGGTAGCAGCCAGTGCGCACCAAAGGACGGCATCACCGCCACTACCAGCTCTCCATCTCGCGGCCTGGCTTGTATCAACCGTGTAGCTTCCGTTAACTCACTCAGGCCGATACGCACTTGCAGCGCATACAGTCGACCATCCTCGGTCAGCCGTAGTCCCCGCCCTTCGCGCACAAACAGCACCACACCCAACAGCTCCTCCAGCTGGCGTATTTGCTGGCTAATGGCTGAATGTGTCACATGAAGCTCACTGGCAGCCTGCGTAACACTTCCCAGACGGGCCAGGGCTTCAAAACTGCGCAGGGCAGACAAGGGGGGTAGTAGTCTCATGTTAGAAAAACTAACATGAATTCCAAATAAATATCAATTTTCACCGTAGCTGCCACTGCTTATAGTGAACTCACCCCCACGGAAGGAGATGATCATGTCCCATTCATTACGGCTGGAACTGGCTGATGGTGAACTATTGGTCTTGCAGCTGTCCCGTCGTTGCCGGATATATGCCCGCAGCGGCGCACACTGGTTAACGGTTGACGGCCAGGACATCTGCTTGCAAGGTGGAGAATACGCACTGCTGCCAGCAAGCAAGCTGCTACTGGAAGGACATGGCCAGCTGGAAATGCACCCCTTCACCGATACCCCCTTGCGCTCCTGGCTTAGCATTGCCAGTCATTACCAAACCGTTTGAACAGAAAGGCAGATCATGCAACTGATAGGCATGTTGGACTCTCCCTATGTGCGCCGTGTTGCCATCAGCATGCGCTTGATGGCAATTCCCTTTACCCATCGGGCTGTATCGGTATTTCGTCATCTTGCCGAATTTCAGGCCATCAACCCGGTAGTGAAAGCCCCGACCCTGATTCTGGATGATGGCAGCACGTTAATGGATTCGACCCTGATTCTGGACTATCTGGATGCTCTGTACCCGGAGCGCAGCCTGATGCCGAAGACCCTGCCACAGCGGCAACGCACGCTACGCTTGCTGGGGCTGGCCTTGGCGGCAATGGAAAAAAGTGTACAGCTGGCCTACGAGCAGAACTTGCGTCCCGAGGACAAACGACATCAGCCCTGGCAGGAACGGGTCAGCGCCCAGTTGCTGGCCGCCTATGGCTTGCTGGAAAAGGAGCTGACTATTGAAGCGCTGTCTTCCACACCACTAGACCAGGCAGGGATCAGTATCGCCGTGGCCTGGCGCTTCAGCCGGGAAATACTGCCACAGCAATTGGCCTGGGATGATTTTCCTCTGTTGCAGCAATGGAGCGCACAGGCAGAGGCACAACCAGCCTTTCTCGCCACGCCCTTTGAGTAAGCTATTGCTTGTGCGGCTCCTGCGATTCCAGTTGCAATAGCAGCGACAGCCGCTGCTCACGGGCCACCTGCTGCCACGGCAAGTCATCCAGTGCACCTTGCAGCGCCCACAGCAAGTTGAAGCTTGCCTGGGGATGGTGTTGTTTCACCAAGCTGTAGCTGGCTACCGCACCGTACTGGGACAGCTGTGCGAACGTGACAATGCCGGCATCGGCCAGCATCTATCGTGATGCCGGCCCCAGGTTACGCCAAGGTTTACTCATGACCACCTCTTTACCACAGTGATGAATGAAAACCGCCCCAGACTCGCGGCAAGCCAGTCATCTGGGGCGGTTTCAGTTTACTACCAGTCGCTGCTTAGGCAGACAGCTCCAGCAGCAGCTTGTTGATGCGCTTGACGAAGGTGGCCGGATCTTCCAGCTTGCCACCCTCAGCCAACAAGGCCTGGTCGTACAGCACCTGGGCCAGATCGGCAGCGCGGCCAGCGTCGGATTCTTCCGCCAGACGTTTCACCAGTACATGCTCCGGGTTGATCTCCAGCGTCGGCTTGCTGGCCTCCACCTTCTGACCGGCGGCCTTCAGCATACGTTCCAGATGCGCACTCATATCATGCTCGCCAGTCACCAGGCAGGCCGGGCTATCGGTTAAACGCACCGTGACACGCACTTCCTTCACCTTGTCGCCCAGTGCAGCCTGTACTTTTTCCACCAGCGGCTTGGCTGCTTCTTCAGCCTGCTTTTGTGCTTCCTTGTCGGCGTCGTCTTCCAATGCGCCCAGGTCCAGTTCACCCTTGGCTACCGACTGCAGCGATTTGCCATCAAATTCAAACAAGGAACCAACCACCCACTCATCTACACGGTCGGTCAGCAGCAGTACTTCCACGCCCTTCTTCTTGAATACTTCCAGATGCGGGCTATTACGTGCAGCGGCCAGGGTATCGGCAGTGATGAAGTAGATCTTGTCCTGACCTTCCTTCATGCGACCGATATAGTCGCTCAGGCTGACCGTGGGCTCATCGCCATCCACCGCCGTGGAAGCAAAACGCAGCAGCTTGGCAATACGTTCCTTGTTGGCGTGGTCTTCGCCCACGCCTTCCTTCAGTACCTGACCGAATTCTTTCCAGAAAGCCGCATATTTTTCGGACTGGTTGGCCGCCAGGTCTTCCAGCAGACCCAGCACCTTCTTCACGCAACCAGCACGAATGGCGTCGATATCCTTGCTTTCCTGCAAGATTTCGCGCGAAACATTCAGTGGCAGGTCATTGCTGTCGATCACCCCGCGCACAAAGCGCAGGTATTGCGGCATCAGCTTGTCGCTGTCTTCCATGATGAACACGCGACGCACATACAGCTTGATGCCCTGCTTGCGCTCACGGTCCCACATGTCAAACGGCGCGCGGGCCGGGATGTACAGCAGCTCGGTATATTCCTGACGACCCTCGACACGTGCATGGCTCCAGGCCAGCGGGTCGGTAAAATCATGTGCCACGTGCTTGTAGAATTCAATGTACTGCTCGTCGCTGATGTCGCTCTTGCTACGAGTCCACAGGGCAGAGGCTGCGTTGACCGCTTCCAGTTCGTCACTTTCGATCACTTCGCCGTTTTCGCCGTAGTTGCTGCCCTTCTTCATCAGGATGGGAATGGAGATGTGGTCGGAATAAGTACGTACGATGCGCTTGAGCGACCAGTCAGCCAGCAGCTCGTCTTCGCCTTCTTTCAGGTGCAGCACGATATCGGTACCACGGCTGGCTTTTTCAACCTGCTCCAACGTGTACTCACCTTCCCCCTGGGATTCCCAACGTACGCCTTCCCCCGCTGCCGCACCTGCACGGCGAGTAGTCAGGCTAACCTTGTCTGCGACGATGAAGGCAGAGTAGAAACCGACACCAAACTGGCCGATCAGGTTGGCATCTTTTTTCGAATCGCCAGATAGCTGTTCAAAAAAGGCCTTGGTACCGGATTTGGCAATGGTACCAATATTGGCAACCACCTCGTCGCGACTCATGCCGATACCATTGTCAGAAATGGTGATGGTGCGGGCTTCCTTGTCGAAGCCAACAGTAATCTTCAGCTCGGCATCATTCTCGAACAACTCGGGCTTGGCCAGACCTTCAAAACGCAATTTGTCGGCAGCATCCGATGCATTGGAAATGAGTTCTCGCAGGAAGATTTCCTTGTTCGAGTACAAGGAGTGGATCATCAGGTGAAGCAGTTGCTTGACTTCGGTCTGAAAGCCCAGGGTTTCTTTCTGTGCGCTCATGGTCTCTATTCATCAGTGGTTGAGTAACAATGAGCTGACAGATAAGGACAAGGTGGCCAATTTCAATACCCTTTTCCCAGCAAGGGGCAGGATTATCCCTCTTGCACGCCGCTCACCTCCCACGCGGTTACCCTGGCTGGAGCTGCTGCAGTAGCTCGGCCACCACCGCAATTGCAATTGCAGCAGCTGGTCGGCTTTGCATTCCTTCTGTACCCAAACAGTGAATACTGGCAATACGTCCCAATGGTACGCGATTGATCAGCCGCAGATTAAAACTAGCCAGCTTGCTGCGACATCCCAGCAAGCCAATAAAGCGCGCATCGTTGCGTAGCAAGATCTGCTCGATCCAGTCAAAATCCAATTGATCACTATGTGTCATCACCAGCCAGCAGGCATCCGCAGGCAGGCAGTCCATTTGCTCGACAGCGCCAACGATGCCTGTGGTGTTGGCGGGCAGCTCTGCCGGCAGGAATTCTGGACGGCTATCCAGCCAGAATACCGTATAGGGTAGGTCACCTAGCAAACGGCTTACCGCCCTGCCAATGTGTCCAGCCCCACACAACACCACACGCATTGCCGGTACCGGCAGATCATCCTGCCATACTGACGGTTCTAGTTGCCGAATACCGCTCCCCCTACCGGGCAACAGATAGTATTCGACAGGAGCATCCGATTCCAATGACACCAGACGTCGCAACACTCGCCCCTGAGCCCGTGCCAGCCAAGCCATCTCAAGCCATGGCAAGTCTCGCTCATTCAGTAACTCGAACAACAGCCATGCACTACCTGTACAGCAGCAATCTTCACAGTTCCCCAGATCAAAGCGCTCGCAACAACGCAAGAAAACTGGCAAGGACAGCAGTTGCCGGGCTCTCAGTCCTGCCTGTATCTCCAACCAGCCGTCACCCAGCGTATCTGCACTCCAATCGCATCCCACCGCCATTCGAGCACCAACTTCCCGTGGCACATGGCCCTGGCTGCGCACCAAGGTAATCAGAATGGCAGCTTTCTGCAGTGCCAGTTGCTGACGTAATACGCTCAACCAATCACCATCCAGCAGCATCGCCTTTCCCCTGTGCAATGCCAGCGACCACCAGATACAAACACCTTGCCTTATCAGTGCCCTGGTACGGACATAACCTCTGTAGTACTGGCATCAGACAGATCTGCCTCCCCAAGCCCATTGAAGAATGCATTCAAGGCCACGGCAGTCAGGCTTGCCAGCAAAATACCGCTATGCAGCAGCGGGGCCATGCCCGCCGGCATCTGACCAAAGAAATCCTTGGCCACAGTGGGAATCATGCCCATGCCCAAACTGATGGCGACAATATAAAGGTTGTAGCGATTGTGAAAATCCACCCTTGATAACACCTTGATTCCGGTGGCCAATACCATGCCGAACATCACGATCCCAGCCCCTCCCAGCACAAAGGGAGGGATGGAGGCCACTATAATGGACATCTTGGGTACCAAACCGAAAGCGATCAGGATAAAGCCTGACATTACGCATACCCAGCGACTGCTGACGCCGGTAATGCTGACCAGACCGATATTCTGTGAAAACGAAGTATGTGGAAACGTATTGAACATACCCCCAAACATGGTACCCAATGCATCCACCCGCAATCCGCGTACCAGATCCTGTCTTTTTACTGGGCGATTGACGATCTCCCCCAAGGCCAGAAACATACCCATGGACTCGATGAAAACGATCAGCATTACCACAGTCAGCGTCACGATGGACCATAGCTCGAACCGTGGCGCACCAAACTTGAAGGGCAGGATCATGGCAAACCAGCTGGCATCGTGCAGCCCATCAAAATCGACCTTGCCTAGCGACAAGGCAATGATGAAGCCGAACAACAAACCCAGCAGGATGGATATATTGGCCAGGAAGCCGGATGCAAAGCGAATGATCAAAAGAATGAACACAAGAACAGTCAGCGAGATACCCAGATATACGGGACTGCCATAGTCAGGAGAGCCCAGCCCGCCCGCCGACCAATTTATGCCAACACCGATGATGGACAAACCTATCGATGTAATGACCACTCCGGTTACCAATGGGGGAAAAAAGCGGATCAGTCGCCCAATCAAGGGCACCAGCAACAAAGACACCAGCCCTGCTGCCATGGTGGCACCAAAGATGCCAGGCAGGCCCAGTTCTTGGTTCTGACCGATGGCAATCATCGGTCCTACCGTGGCAAAGGTAACCGCCATGATCACTGGCATGCGAATACCAAACCCCTTGAATCCCAGGCACTGTAATAAGGTAACCAAACCACAGCAGAACAGGTCGGCACTGACCAGAAAAGCAATTTGCTCTTTGGGCAGCCCTACCGCTCCGCCGACAATCAGCGGAACTGCCACCGCTCCGGCATACATCACCAATACATGCTGCAATCCCAGAGTAAACAACTGCAGTATGGGCAGCTTTTCATCCACCGGATGAATGGTTTGTGTCGAGTTCATCAAGTATCTCCTTTGCCTTCTTCGTGCAATAACACCTTCATGTAGTGCACGGACGTGACAGGGCCACCTATTGCCTTAGCAACAAGGAAAATTGCAAGGATTACGGAAACAGCCTAGAAAGGTGCTTCGATTTGGTAGATCTGAGAGAGCGTGATTTCGTCGCAGTTATGCCCACTTCCAACACGATCCACCACAATGAAATCCCCCTCATGCTCCAAACTGATCAAGGGGTGATGCCAGCAACCGCGCAGATAGTTTATCCCCTGATCGGAATTGGCAAGAAAAGCACGCAGAGCACGCTCATCTGGCTGACCATCCGGTCGACTGGGAGCAACCACGACAATGAAAGAGACGCCATTGCATGGAATAAATGACTGACTGCCCAATGGATGGCGTTCCAGCATACTGATACCAACAGGGTAGTGAAAAGCAGCCCCTCGGGCCATGCTGATGGCAGGAAGACCGCCATCTCCACCAATATCTACCAAACCAAGTTTGTGGTAACGACGGGTGCTACCATTATTGATGGGAAACCAGTCACTACCAGCAATCTCAATTACATCACCAAAAGGGGAAAAGGATTCTTTGGTCAGGGTTTCCAAAATTAGCAAAGCCATAGTATTTCTCCTCGTTCAAATAGTCTTGTGACTTTGCTAATCAGCCAAACGGCCCCAGATTCTCAACCGGCTTACCCCTCCATCTGGAAAGATATTCAGTCGTACATGATTGATAGGCCCCAATTGGCGGATTAATTCAGTGTCATAGTAATGCTGGGTATCCATGGTTGTTTTCTGCTCGGGTAATAGCGTTTCCCAGAACATTGCCTGCGTCACGATAGATTGGTCAGTCCCCTGATGGACTAATGCAGCCTGGATGGAAATACTATCTGGATAGTTACCCTTGAAATGCGCCGTATCAACTTCGATACGCTCGACAATCGCAGC
The DNA here is from genome assembly GCF_009856625.1 of Aquitalea denitrificans. GTDB lineage: Bacteria > Pseudomonadota > Gammaproteobacteria > Burkholderiales > Chromobacteriaceae > Aquitalea > Aquitalea denitrificans. The sequence continues at coordinate 774,574 of NZ_CP047241.1, read as the reverse complement.
ATGTCCAAGTTGAACAATGCACCAGTCATTACCAGGTTCACGTCGACGCCGTGTTTCCCAGCCATCACCCATATTGATACCACGTCCTGGCATAATCAGTCTGAAAGGCACACCAAAGTGAGCATCGTTATATGCAACAATCCGGCCTCCTTGCTGCAGGGCAGAGACTTCATATAAGGCATCCCGGTCTTTATCTTGCCAATAGCCATCTATTTGCCCGTAAACCCGTAACCTGGCCATCCCGCCATCTGGATAAATATGCAAACGTAAATGGGTCCAGACCCGTGAATCATTGATGGTGAAAAAATGGTGGGCACTCCCCCCCAGGGAAACAGCTGGCAAGATCTCAGTCCACTCCGTATCCGGACTGGGGGAACCAGCCTCAGAACAGGCCTCCAAAACAGCAGCCGGTGGAAAATTACCAGTAAAGTGGCTGGTATCAATGTCCACTCCTTTGATTTCACCTGGCAAACCTAGCTGAATGACCGCATAGTCATGGCCACCATTGCGCCGCCGCCGCGTTTCCCAGCCATCCATCCACTTACCATTATCATCAAACTTATCCACGATAAATACGGGGGCTGCTGAACACAGCATGCGCTCAGCAGGTGCAAACCACTCATCTGTGCAGAACAGAATCCTGGCACCTAAATCCGCATCGGCCAGGTTGACATGACGCTGGGCAAAATCAGGCAACTCCACTGGAGCTGCATGCCGCACTGCAGACGACAGGTTGGAATCAAAACTCATGGTGTCTCTCCTTTATTATTGCAATACGGACAATCAATATTCTCAGCTCACAACACTGACCAGTATCTGGCCAATCAACACGCTACCCATCACAACAAAACACGATGCAGATATCATCAAAAAAAACTGACGTATAACAGCCATATTGGCCAAGAGACGACTAGCCAACAGCCCATACCCAAGCTTGCATAACAGATCAATCACTATCCAGGCCACCACCATCCACAACAGTTGCGGAAACAAGGGCTGATCCTGGACCATAAACTGCGGCAGTAAAGCCAGAAAAAAAACGATATCTTTAGGATTGCTGATTCCTAGCAGAAAGGCTTTGGAGAAGAGCTGTACCCCGGCTTGACGACGTCCAGCAGCAGCATAGGCTTGTCTATGCCGCTGCTGCCAAGTTCGGAAACCTAGATAAAGCAGATAGCAGGCACCAAGCAATTGCAGCACAGCAAACAGACCTGCAGATGCCCGTAACACAGACCCAACTCCCAGAGCCGATAACAACAGCAGGATGACGGAAGCCAGCACACCACCAGCGACACCAGGCCAACTGCGCCATACACCGTATTGCACGGCATTACTGACCATGTACAACGAAAGTGGCCCCGGAACGACAATAACTACAGTGATGGCCAGTAGGTATAAGCCCAGCATTTCGATATTCATGAATCAGAATCTCCGACGACGATCGCCTCCAGCCGCAAACGTGCAATACGGTAAATCTGTCGCAAGCATTCTCGACGCTCCTCTTCCACTTCAGAGGCCAAACGGCGTTCAAACTCACCGAGGATGCTGCTACGGTCATGCCCGCGAACTGCCAGAATGAATGGAAAACCAAACTTACTCTGGTAAGCATCATTGAGCTTGGTCAAGCGTGAAAACTCCTCCTGGCTGCATTGGTCCAGTCCGGCACCCGCCTGCTCAATCGAGGACTCTTTTGTAAGCTCGCCACATATCGCAGCCTTTCCTGCCAGTTCTGGGTGGGCTCTGATTAATACCATTTGAGCAGCATAGCCAGCCTTTTCCACTTCACCGGTCATCGCGGCAGCCAGCTCCTCCACAGAATGGAAAGGGCGCAGGGCTGCAGTTCGCTCCGCGACCCAGCCAGAGTGTTCGAATACTCCACCCAATGCAGCGACAAAGGAATCGAACGGCAGGCAGTTCAACTGTTGCAAGGTAAAAAGTGGCTTCATTGGCAGGGCTCCATTTTAGGGTAAGGGTAATGATGCAACCAATGCTTGGCGATATCGACCCGACGGCACACCCAGACCCAAGGATGCTGCTGTACATAATCAAGAAAACGCTGCAAGGCAGCAAAGCGACCAGGCCGTCCAATCAAACGGCAATGCAAACCAATCGATAGCATGCTGGGCGTTAATTCCCCTTCAGCATAAAGAACATCAAAACTATCCTTGAGATATTGGAAAAAATGCTCGCCAGTATTAAACCCCTGCGTAGAGACAAATCGCATGTCATTTGCATCAAGAGTATATGGGACAACTAGGTGCGGTTTACCCAGCCCATTACTCATGCTCACCTCAGTCCAAAATGGCAATTCGTCACCATAATAATCGGAGTCATACAAGAACCCGCCCTCCTCCACCACCAGTTGCCGGGTATTAGGGCTATCTCTACCGGTATACCACCCGGCAGGATGTTCCCCTGTCAATTGACGTACAACCTCAACGCAACGCTGCATGTGCTCACGCTCCAACCCACGGTCTGCATGCTGATAATGCAACCAGCGATAACCATGACAAGCTATTTCATGCCCCTGCTCCACAAAGGCTGCGGCGGCTTCTGGGTTACGTTCCAATGCCATGCCGACAGCAAATACAGTCAATGGTAATTCACGTCGTTTGAACTCACGCAAAATACGCCAGACACCAACCCGTGAGCCATACTCATATAGACTTTCCATCGACATATGCCTGGTGGAATAGGCAGCAGCTCCGACGATTTCTGATAGAAACTGCTCGGATACTGCATCACCATGCAAGACACTGCTCTCGCCACCCTCTTCATAATTGAGGACAAATTGAACCGCTACCCTGGCTTGGCCGGGCCAAAACACTTGCGGTCGCCGTCGTCCATAACCGACCATGTCTCGTGGATAAGCCTGCTGCATGAGATGAACTCCTTCGTCTTGAAACGCCTAACACTGGCGATGAAACAAGGTCCATGGATCCTGCGGATTACGATCCTTAAAATGCATGTGATACTCGCAGTCCTGCAGATGCTGCTGCATCGCATGCAGAACGCCATCACTATCCCTTCTGGCCAGAAGTTTCAGAATCTGCTCATGCTCATCGAATGAGCAGCTACTTTGTCCTGGCCTATCGTACAGAGCGATGATGAGCGCTCTGTGGCAATACAAACTATTCATTCATTCGGTCAGTGCATTTTTCTCTGCCAGCAGTACCAATTGAACATGAATTGGATTGGATAATCGGATCCAACCCACTCGGTCATGCAGTTCGAATTCAGTACATTCCTACTCGATCATCAGTCCTAACCGCTCCAATTTAACCAATAAATTAGGCAAACTCAGTAGTATTTACAGAATTATCCCATCCACCATGCGTTGCATCTCGAACACATTCCGACTTTCCGAGATACCAAATTGGGCGACATAGGTCCCATGATTAGGCAGCTATTCTACAATCCGATCATGTTCCAGCAGGCCAATGCTGAATAAACTGTACTACGTGAACAGAAAAATACGTCATCCAGTGCTGTATCGGATAGCTTCACTCCTGGCTGCAAGCGCTGATAGATCACCGCATCATCAATGTCAGCAAGCTTGAAATCGGTGGGACTTGAGTAATGGAATCTCTTCTTGCTTCTGCCCCCTGATGATCTGTCATTTTATTAATCTCCACAATACGGAAACCGATTCCATAGGATCATTGACAATTATCCGCGAAATAAAACAATATCGTCAAACTCGCTACTTAAAAGATTTTAATTAAAAAATAACCACCTGTACGATAAGACAGCATCTACTCATCTGGAGAAATAAATGGGAAAACTTTCCACACACGTACTTGACACAATGCATGGACGAGCAGCCGCCGGTATGTACTTCGAGCTACACCGGATAGAAGGGGGGGAAAAAACGCTGCTACGCCATCTACATACCAATGAAGACGGCCGTAGCGAGAGAGCTTTATTGAGTGAAGAAGAGATGCAGTCTGGCATCTACGAATTGATATTTCACGCTGGTGATTATTTTCTCTCTCAGGGTATTAATCTGCCGAAACCCTGTTTTATAGATCAGGTTGTACTGCGCTTTGGGATTGCTGATCCAGAGCAAAACTATCACGTTCCGTTAATAGTGACGCCATGGACATATTCAACTTACCGCGGCAGCTGAATCCCATTATTTAGATCAGGAAGCTTACTCATGGAAAGCTATCTCTTAGAGTTTTGCAACCTACTGCTACGCTGGTTGCACGTCATCGCTGCCATAGCCTGGATTGGCGAGTCAATTTATTTCGTCATGCTGGATAACAGTTTGACCAGGCCACAAGGAATACAAGATCAGCGTTACGACTTGCTGGGTGAAATGTCATCTGTGCATGGTGGCGGCTTTTACCATAACCAGAAATATCTGAGCCGACCACCCTTTCCACTAGATGACAAATTGCACTGGTCTTTCTGGAAGTCTTATACCACCTGGCTTTCCGGATTTTTCCTGTTCTGCTTGCTGTATTTGAGCAATGCCTCTATCTATCTGGTGAATCCGGCCAGCCCATGGGCTTGGGCTGCAGTACTAACCCCGACTGAGGCTAGTATTGCTGCGGTAGCACTGCTTATATTCGGTTGGCTAATATATGATGAACTGTGCCGTCGTATCAGTCCGGAAATGCAACGTGATGGCATCTTAAGTGTGGCTGTCGCCTTGATGATGACCGGAGTTGCTTATTTCAGTAGTCATGTATTCCAGGGGCGGGCTGCCTTTCTGCTAACGGGAGCAGTCATGGCAACCTGCATGTCTGCCAATGTATTCTTCTGGATAATTCCGGGGCAAAGGCGCATGGTGGCAGCACTACAGGCTGAAGAGTCACCCAACCCACTGGATGGTAAACGTGGCAAACAACGATCAGTACATAACACCTACTTTACCCTTCCGGTGGTATTCCTGATGATCAGTAACCACTACGCCTTTGCTTATAGCAATGAGACGGCGTGGTTCATCATGACATTGTTCATTCTGGCAGGTGCTCTTATCCGACAGTATTTCGTACTACGTCACCGTGGCCATAATGTTCTGACCTTACCCGCCGCCAGTGGAATCCTGTTATTGGTCATCGCGATGATAGCTGCACCATCCTCCACTCCAGCCGCACAAGAGGAACAAAAACCAACAACTGGCAGTATCAGCAGTACGATGCCAACAAGCAATGATATGCGTGCGGTGACAAACATCCTGCATGAACGCTGCACCACCTGCCATGCGGCCAAGCCCACCCAGGCTGGCTTTACCGCTCCTCCAGCAGGAATCCGGCTGGATAATGATCTGGACATTCGTCTACATCACATCAAGATCAAGCAGGCAGTGGCCAGCAAATATATGCCGCTAGCTAATTTAACCAAGATGAGTGACGAAGAACGCTTATTGATTTCCCAATGGCAACCCTGAACAGCCTCTAAGTAAAACACAATGGGCGGAAGCTTTCTGGAGACTCGACCAGAAAGCACTCCGTCTATTGTGCTGTAAATTTTCAGATACGGTAGATTGAATTTCTTTATATTTCATGAGAAAAAACACCTTTAACTTGATGTTGCCATCAGTCGCCTTAAACTCAGCAGGCAATGGAACTCCTGTGTATTGTGCCGGTAATATCCATTGCAAAGCAGACTCACACGTACACCCAATTGGATAATAGTGACCACATTTGGTGCAGCAAGATTGGCAACATGAAATGTGTCAGACTCCAAGCATCTTAGGAAGCTGGGGCCGGTGCATTCGGTTGAAGATATCTGCTCTAACACCCATTGGCAGCCAATCAGATTGGATCGATTCATCTCGTTGACAACAAGATAACAGAAGACAGCTCAATCAGGAGACAGACCGTTTCCTGATAGTTCCCCCACTTAATCCAATAAATCAAAACAAAAAACTTATATTGAATTATCTAACATGAAGAGTGCTAGAGCGAATATTGCTTGATCACTATGCTGACTACCCAGATAGTTATCTAAGTTTGATGGAGAGAATGCAATAATATACGGGCCAAGACATCTTTTAGCGATTTGACGCCAGTGATTTAAAAAACTTACTAGCAGAGAAATCAGGAAAATTAATATTAAAAGCCAAAGCCATTTGCTATAAAAAGCAGGAGGGGACGGGGACAGGGCAATAAGTCGAGGGGATTGCTCCACCCCGACTTATTAATTCACTATAGTTTGCTACAAATGCAATCTACTGCCCCGGGATTGAAAAATCTGATAACTGCTCCAGCGCCCGCACCATGGCGCTATGATCCCAAGCCGCTCCTCCTTGGGCAATACAACTGCTTAACAGTTGCTGAGCCAATGCCGTAGCAGGCAATGCCAGCGCCATTTTCTGTGCACTGGACAAGGCAAGATTGAGATCCTTTTGGTGTAAAGAAATGCGGAATCCAGGATCAAAAGTACGCTTCACCATACGTTCGCCATGTACTTCCAGAATTTTCGATGAAGCAAAACCACCCAGTAATGCTTGCCTTACCTTTGCCGGATCAGCACCTGCACGAGCAGCAAATAACAACGCCTCACCAACAGCCTCAATGGTCAGCGCCACAATAATCTGGTTTGCCACTTTGGCCGTCTGACCATCTCCATTTTCACCAATCCGGGTAATGTTCTTCCCCATCAGTTGAAAAATCGGCAGCAACTGCTCAAACACATCCTGCGGCCCCCCAACCATGATGGACAGGGTTGCAGCCCTGGCGCCTACCTCCCCCCCGGACACCGGTGCATCCAGATAATGCCCTCCCAGTTTCTCGATCTGGAGGGCAAACTGCTTGGTTTCAATGGGGGAGATGGAAGACATATCTACCACCACCTTACCTCTCAGTTCTGCTTCCGCAACACCGTGAGCCCCAAACAATACCTCCTCCACATCTGGTGTATCCGGCAACATAAGAATGATTACATCCGCGAGTTCAGCCACCTGCCTAGCCTTGTCACAAGCTGTCACTGGAAATTCCGCCAGTGATTGCGGCAAGCTGCTACGTGAATTGACGAACAAGACATGCCCGGCCTGTGCCAAGTGCCCAGCCATCGGAGCCCCCATGATTCCTAGTCCGATAAATCCAATTTTCATTTTAGCCTCCTCCTAATATGACTTACAGATACTGACTAACCCACCCCAAACCAGCCACAGTCCCGGCTTTGGGTTTATATTCGCAGCCAACCCAGCCCTGATATCCAAGTCGATCCAACAATCCGAACAGGTAGGGGTAATTGATTTCCCCTGTACCGGGCTCGTGACGTCCCGGATTGTCAGCCAACTGGATATGTGCGATGTGCTGTAGTTGTGATTGGAGGGTCAGAGCCAGCTCCCCTTCCATCCGCTGCATGTGATAAATGTCGTATTGGACAAATAGGTTGTCACTACCAATATCCCGTATCAGTGCTAGTACCTGGGGCGTGCGGGTAATGACAAACCCAGGGATATCAAAGGTATTAATGGCTTCCACCAGCAGCTTGATGCCTTCTGCCTTCAAGGCTTTGGCTGCAAAACGCAAATTGTTATACAAGGTCTCCTGCACCACATCGGCCTCTACACGGGCTGGGCGTATACCAGCCAGTACATTCAGCTGACTACACCCCAAGGTCTTCGCATAAGCAATTGCCTCACCAACCCCATCCTGAAACTCCCCAACACGATCAGGCAAGCAGGCAATGCCTCGTTCCCCTGCTGCCCAGTTACCGGCAGGCAGGTTGTGCAGGACTTGTACCAAATGGTGCTTATCCAATAGCTCTGCTAACTTTTGTTTGTCATAGTCATAGGGAAACAAGTACTCCACTCCGCTAAAACCAGCCTTGGCTGCAGCCTGGAAGCGGGAGAGGAAATCAACTTCGCCAAACAACATGCTCAAATTAGCGGCAAATCTTGGCATAAGGCTCTCCTACAAAATGATGGTCGGGCAAGACTGCCGGCCACAGGGTAATGGCCGGATTACACCGGCAGATCAACAATATCTTCAAACTCATTGATGGAATTGATCTCCGCACCCATAGAGATATTGGTAACTCTCTCCAAAATCACCTCGACCACCACCGGTACCGAATACTCATTCATCAATCGACGCGCCTCGGCAAACCCGGCTGCCAGTTGCTCAGGATCTGTCACACGCACGGCTTTGCAACCCAGTCCTTCCACGACTTTGACATGATCTACGCCGTAACTACCCAGTTCGGGTGCATTAATATTTTCAAAACTCAATTGAACGCAGTAGTCGATATCGAATTGGCGTTGCGCCTGACGAATCAAGCCCAAATAGCTGTTGTTGACCAGTACATGGATATACGGAATACGGAATTGAGCACCGACAGCCAACTCCTCCACCATAAACTGGAAGTCATAGTCGCCGGAGATCGCTACGACATCCGCGGTGGGCTCCCCGACCTTGGTCCCAATTGCCGCTGGAATGGTCCACCCCAGCGGGCCTGCCTGGCCACAGTTGATCCAATTGCGTGGCTGGTAGACATGCAGGAACTGGGCTGCCGCAATCTGCGACAGGCCTATCGTGCTGACATAGCGAACATCCCGACCAAAATATTGGTTCATTTCCTCATACACCCGCATCGGTTTGATTGGCCTGTCAGCATGGTCAGAGCGACGCAACATGCTAGCTTTTCTACGCTGGCACTCGCTCACCCAGTCTTGGCGTTCCGGTAGACGCCCTTGAGCACGCCATTCATGGGCAATCTCGATCAATAGTTCCAAGGCAGCTGCAGCATCGGAAACAATGCCGAAATCAGGAGCGAAGACCCGGCCTATCTGAGTGGGTTCAATATCGATGTGAACGAATTTTCGTCCCTGGGTATAGACGTCCACCGAGCCGGTATGGCGGTTGGCCCAGCGATTGCCAATACCAAAGACAAAATCGGCAGCCAACACAGTGGCGTTGCCATAACGATGCGATGTCTGCAGGCCAGCCATACCAGCCATCAAGGGGTGATCATCAGGAATGCAGCCCCAACCCATCAATGTAGGAATCACCGGAAGCTGCACAATTTGTGCAAATTCGGTCAGCAGTGCTGAAGCGTTGGCATTGATTACTCCACCACCTGCCACGATGATCGGGCGCTCCGCCTGCAGCAGCATGGACAATGCTTTCTCCACTTGTGCGCGGGAGGCCTGCGGCTTGAACGCTGGCAGCGGTTCGTAGGTTTCCGGATCAAACTCAATCTCCGCCATCTGTACATCAAAAGGCAAATCCAGCAATACCGGCCCGGGACGGCCGGAGCGCATCAGATGAAATGCTTGCTGTAACGCACCGGGGAGTTGGGCTGGTTCCATGACGGTAGTAGCCCACTTGGCAACCGGGCGGGCAATTTCTTTGATATCAACCGCCTGGAAATCTTCCTTGTGCAAACGTGCACGCGGTGCCTGGCCAGTTATACAGAGAATGGGAATGGAATCGGCTGCCGCGGAGTACAAGCCAGTAATCATGTCGGTACCGGCAGGACCAGAGGTCCCGATACAAACCCCGATATTGCCAGGAGCTGCCCGGGTAAAACCTTCTGCCATATGTGTAGCTCCTTCCACATGGCGAGCCAGCAGATGGCGTATGCCACCAATTTTTTTCATTGCCGCATACATGGGGTTGATTGCCGCACCCGGCACGCCAAATGCCGTCGTCACCCCCTCCTTGATAAGCACATGCACAGCCGCCTCGATTGCTCGCATTTTGGCCATTGAATAGCTCCTGAGTTAAGAGGGCCTCACCACACTGGTTATGACCCGGATATTCGGCAACTATCCCGCAATGCAAAGCATCAGTCAATAAAACATGGAAACTGTTTCCATTTTTGTAAAATTTAACAATTATCTGTTATATTTCATGATGTTAACTAAAAAATAAAAAAGGAAATAAATCCCAAAAATAGATATCAAGGAGCAAAAGAGATCCATCACTGAGCGACAACTACTCCCAACTGTACCTAAGGCGTAAAATTGCAGCTGTTAAGAGCGACCAATCCACAATCAGCAACGAGGATTTATGAGCAAAGCCGATACCCCTACTCGCAGCAATGTACGCAAGCGCAATGAGGGGGGCGCAGCAAGCACCGGCCAAGTGCAATCGCTAACCCGAGGATTGGTCTTGTTGGAGCGGATAGCCGAAGCACCTGCCGGTATCATGCTGACCGATCTTTCCATGCAGGTTGGCCTACCGAACTCCACCACGCACCGACTACTGACAACGATGCAGCAGATGGGCTTTGTTCAGCAGACTGGCGACCTTGGTCTATGGAGTATTGGTGTGCGTGCGTTTACCGTTGGGAGCGGTTTTCTGAGCAGCCGCGACCTGTCCACGATGGCAATGCCGATTTTGCGGCAGGTCATGGAGGCCGCAGGAGAAACCAGCAACCTGGTAGTGTTCGATACCGATGCTTGGCAAAGCGTTGTAGTAGGGCAAGTGCAATGCCGGGAGCTGATGCGCATGCTCGCCCCGATTGGAGGTCGGCTGCCCTTGCATGCATCCGGTGCAGGCAAGGCTTTTCTAGCCGCACAGGATGAGTTCCACCTTGGTCGTATTCTGCAGAAAACCGGCCTGCCGCAATACACCGAACAGACCATCACCGCACCAGCAAGACTGAAACAGGAAATCATGCAAATCCAGAAACAAGGATTTGCTTTTGATGACGGGGAGCATGCGATAGGCCTGCGTTGCGTTGCCAGCTGTATTTATGATGAGTACGGCGAGGCTTTTGCTGCCATCTCGGTCTCAGGTCCCAAGTCGCGCATACCGGATGAGCGCATCACCCACCTGGGTTCACTGGTCATGCGTGCAGCCAGCGAAGTTACTCACCACTATGGTGGCAAACTGAAACAAACCAGCTGATATGCTGGTCTTGTGACATGAAAAAAGGCTCTGTAGTTGCAGAGCCTTTGCTTTGGTCAAAATGGGTTATTGCTGATCACGCAAACCTGGTGGTAGGGCAAACACGGTAGACTCTTCCACCCCGCTCAGCTCGGCCACGGTTTCTGCGCCGTAACTCCGAATCTGCTCGATCACGGCCTGCACCAACACTTCCGGCGCACTGGCACCTGCGGTCACACCAACTCTGACCTTACCGTCAAACCACTCAGGTTTGAGTAACGATGCATTGTCCACCATATACGCATCCACTCCCCGCAACGCGGCAACTTCGCGCAGGCGATTGGAGTTGGAGCTATTGGGCGAGCCAACCACTACGATGATGTCGCACTGGTCTGACAATACCTTGACCGCATCCTGACGATTCTGCGTTGCATAGCAGATATCGTCCTTTTTGGGGCTAGTGATGGCGGGAAAGCGCTGTTTGAGTGCCTCGATGATCTCCCGGGTTTCATCGACAGAAAGTGTGGTCTGGCTGACATATGACAGGGCTGAAGGATTGCGCACTTCAAGGCGGGCGACATCCTCAACACTTTCCACCAGATACATGCCGCTATCAACCTGGCCCATCGTCCCTTCCACTTCCGGGTGGCCGGCATGACCGATCATGATGATTTCCATCCCGGCCTTGTGCATGCGCTTGACCTCGACATGCACTTTGGTGACCAGCGGACAGGTTGCATCGAACACCAGTAGCCCGAGCGCCTCGGCTTCTGCACGTACCGAGAGTGGTACGCCGTGCGCGGAATACACCAGCGTGCTACCCACCGGAACATCTTTCAGTTCCTCGATGAAAATAGCACCCTTGGCACGCAGGTCCTCCACGACAAAGCGGTTATGTACCACCTCATGTCTCACATAAATCGGCGCACCATACTTCTCAATAGCGCGCTCGACGATGGCGATGGCCCGATCCACCCCGGCACAAAAGCCGCGCGGGTTGGCCAGCATGATGGTCTTCGTCATCAGTAATCCTTGCAAAATACCATCATGCAGCGATGGCAAAAAACGGGTTCAGTGCGATTTGGCTTGCTTCATGCTGTCGAGCACCATCAGCACGGCACCGATGCAAATAAAGGAGTCAGCCAGATTGAAAGCCGGGTAATACCAGCTGTGCTGATAGTGGACGAGGATGAAATCGACAACATGGCCATATGCCAGCCGGTCGATCACATTGCCGATGGCTCCACCGATGATGAAGCTGGCTGCCACATTCATCAGGCAGCTGAAACGTCCTTTGACGATATTCCATCCCAGGTAGCCGGATACCGCCAGTGCCAGCAGGGTGAACAAATACTTCTGCCAGCCGCCGGCATCACGCAAAAAGCTGAAGGCCGCGCCCGGATTGTAGATCAGGGTAAAGCCGAAATAATCGGGAATCACATCCCGCACTTCACCAAACTGGTACTGATTGTTGAAATAGATCTTGGAGAGCTGGTCCAGAACGATGACCAGCAACGCCAGCCCCATCCATTTGCTCCAGCTTCTGGCTTGAGGCACCTGCATGACGGATTCCATTTGATTACATCCTTGCCGGTCGATCCCCCGGAACATGTCCGGGGGCAGACTCAGGGTCGATCAGGCATGCGCCCGCACTTCACCTTTGCCATCGATATTATCGACGCAGCGTCCACATACTGCGCCATGACCGGCATGAGACCCGACATCGGCACGATAGTGCCAGCAGCGATCACATTTCTTATAAGTAGAAGGCGTCACAGCGATACGGGTTTCCTCCGCTTCACGGACACGCGCTGCCGAAACGATCAGTACGAATTTGAGATCCTCACCCAGGCTGGCCAGTTGCTGGAACAAGTCACCAGCGGCATCGATATCCAGTTCAGCCTGCAGGGAGGAGCCCAGCTGATCGGCACTACGCAGCTCTTCAATCTGCTTGTTGACCTGCGCCCGCAGGTTGCGAATCGCCTGCCACTTTTGCTGCAAGGCTTGCTCGCTGGCAGTGGTCAGTGCCGGGAACTCATGCCAGGTGTGATAGAGGGTCGATTCCTCTTCGCTCTTGGTCAGCACTTCCCAAGCTTCATCGGCGGTGAAGCACAGTACCGGAGCAATCATCAGCAACAGGCTGCGGCTGAGATGATACAGCGCGGTCTGGGCACTGCGGCGCGCACGACTATCGGCCTTGGTGGTGTACAGACGGTCCTTGATGATGTCCAGATAGAAAGCACCCAGATCCTCGGAGCAGTAGTTCACCACCTCTTGCATTGCATGGTGGAAGGCATAACGGGTATACAGTTCGCCCACCACCTTTTCCTGCACCTGACGTGCCATCAGCAAGGCGTACTGATCCAGCTCCAGCATTTCACCAAAGGGCACCGCATTTTCCAGCGGGTCAAAATCCGACAGATTGGCCAGCAGGAAGCGCAGGGTATTGCGCAGGCGGCGGTAGCTCTCGGTAACTCGCTTGAGGATTTCATCGGAAATCGCCAGTTCACCGGAGTAATCGGTGGACGCCACCCACAGACGCAGGATATCGGCCCCCAGGCTATCGTTCACCTTTTGCGGTGCCACGACATTACCCTTGGACTTGGACATCTTCAGCCCCTTGCCATCCACCACAAAGCCGTGGGTCAGCAATTGCTTGTAAGGTGCACGGCCAATGGTGGCGCAGCCTGTCAGCAGGGAGGACTGGAACCAGCCGCGGTGCTGGTCACTGCCTTCCAGATACAGGTCGGCAGGCCAGGCCAGTTCCGGGCGTTGTTTCAGTACGGCAAAGTGGGTAGAGCCGGAGTCGAACCACACGTCCAGGGTATCGGACAGTTTACGATACTCGGCGGCTTCGCTACCCAGCAGCTCCTGTGCATCCAGGCTGAACCAGGCTTCGATACCCTGCTGTTCAATGCGCAGTGCCACTTCTTCCAGCAAGGCCAGTGAACGCGGATGCAGCTCACCCGTTTCCTTGTGCACGAAGAAGGTCATCGGCACACCCCAGTTACGCTGGCGCGAGACACACCAGTCCGGACGGTTGCCAATCATGGCCTCAAGGCGTGCACGCCCCCATGCGGGGAAGAATTCGGTGGCATCAACGGCGCTCTTGGCACGCTCACGCAGGGCAACGCCATCCTTGCTCTGCTTGTCCATGCCAATAAACCATTGGGCAGTCGCACGGAAAATGATGGGTGTCTTGTGACGCCAGCAATGCGGGTAGCTATGCAGCAAACGGGCCTGATGAATCAGGGTGCCATGCTGTTCCAGCGTTTCGATGACCTTGGGATTGGCCTCCCATACCGACAGGCCGGCAAACAGTTCGGTAGTGGACTTGTAACGGCCATCATCCGCCACCGGGTTGTCAATCGGCAGGCCATATTGCTGACCAACCTGGAAGTCTTCCAGACCATGTGCCGGTGCAGTATGCACCAGACCGGTACCGGCATCGGTAGTGACGTGGTCACCGCAGATGACTGGCACGCTGCGGCCATAGAACGGATGTTGCAGTTGCAGCATCTCCAGCTTGTCGCCAGTGGTTTCTGCCAGCACCTTGGCATCGGCAAAACCGTAGCGTTGCAGCGCAGACTCGGCCAGCTCCTTGACCAGGATCAGCTTGCCCTTAGGCGTGTCGATCAACTGGTAGGTCAGCGCGGCACTGACTGCCACCGCCTGGTTGGCCGGCAGTGTCCACGGGGTGGTCGTCCAGATAACGGCCATGGCACCGGCCACCTGTTCGGCAGCCAGACCGAATGCGGCCGCCAGCTTGTCCTGATCCAGCACACGGAAACCAACATCAATTGCCGGAGAGTTCTTGTCTTCGTACTCGACCTCGGCCTCTGCCAGTGCGGAGCCACACTCGATGCACCAGTGCACGGGCTTTTCGCCCTTGAACAAGTAACCATTGCTGTAAATCGTGCCCAGGGTGCGCACGATGTCAGCCTCGGTCTTGAAATCCATGGTCAGGTAGGGATTTTCCCAGTCGCCAAGTACGCCCAGACGAATGAAGTCTTTCTTCTGACGGGCAATCTGCTCCTTGGCATACTCACGGCACAGCTCGCGAAACTTGGCGGCAGGAATGGCTTTGCCATGCAGTTTTTCCACCATCAGCTCGATCGGCAAACCATGGCAGTCCCAGCCCGGCACATAGGGGGCATCGAAACCAGCCAGCGTCTTGGAGCGGACGATGATGTCCTTCAACACCTTATTGACCGCATGGCCGATATGGATGTCGCCATTGGCATACGGCGGGCCATCATGCAGTATGAATTTCGGGCGACCGGCAGACAATTTGCGCACTTTGTCATAGCGCTTCTGTTCCTGCCAACGCTTGACCCAGGCAGGTTCGCGTTTGGCCAGATCCCCTCGCATGGCGAACGGGGTATCCAGCAGGTTGACGGTTTTACGGTAATCGATGCTCATGCCTGCTCTCGCTGCAAACTGGTCAAATAAGTATGGGCACTGGCGGCGTCACGTTCTATCTGTGCCACCAGTGCCGGTAAATTGTCGTAGCGCTCTTCATCGCGCAATTTTTTCAGGAAATGCACCGTGACACGCTGGCCATAGAGATCGCCAGCAAAATCAAACAGGTGCGCTTCCAGTTTGTAATCACTGCTACTGCTGACCGTAGGATTGAGCCCAAGGCTGGCTACTCCCCCCTTACGCCCTTGTGATGTGTCTACTTCTACCACAAACACACCCTGCAAGGCGGGTTTCAGATGTGGCAAATGCACATTGACGGTGGGAAAACCAATGGTCCTGCCCAGTTTCTGCCCATGCATGACCTTGCCGGATACCTGATAGCTACGTCCCAGCAAAGCATTGGCCGCGTCAAGATCTCCTACAGCCAGGCGATCACGCACCAGCGTACTGGATGCACGTTCCCCTTGAACCAGTACCGATGGCATCGCCTCGGTAACAAAATGTGGGCAGGCTGACAGCAGGTCAAAATTTCCCTGGCGTGCAGCACCAAATTGGAAATCATCCCCTATCAGCAGATAGCGGGTTTTCAGATCGCGAACCAGCACATCCTGGATGAAGTCCTGCGCGCTCATGCTGGCAAAATGCTGATTAAAACGAAAGACAAACACGTAATCGACCAGCCTGGATGCTCGCAAAACATTCAGTTTGTCACGCAAGCTGGATAAACGGGCCGGCGGATTGCTCCGGATGAAGAACTCACGAGGATGCGGCTCGAACGTCAGCAAGGCAGTTGGCAAGGACCGGGCATCAGCCTCGCTCTTAAGACGCCGCAGCATCTGCTGATGGCCAAGATGCACTCCATCAAAGTTTCCGATGGTCAATGCACAGCCAGCGAGCCCGAAACGTCGTGGATCTCCTAGAAATACCTGCATCTGACGCCTAGCATCCTGAAAACTTACGATTGTAGCCGTGGGTAAGCGGTAGCGTCCAGCCGTGAAGCCGGATGAGACAAAACAAAAAAGCCCCACATCCGTGGGGCTTTCGGGGTTTACCAAAGCAGATTACTGCTGGGTGGTAACCTTGACTGCGTCGATCACAACGTCAACACGACGATCCGGCTCGATGCAGGCCTTGATTTCAGCATTCTGCTTCTTGTTCTTGGCGTATTTCGGGAACTTGGCCTTGCACTCGTCGGTCATCTTGGCATCAGCCTTACCCTTACCAACAGCAGCAACCTTCTCAGCCGGAACACCAGCATCTACGAAGTAAGCCTTAACAGCATCAGCACGCTTCTGGGACAGTGCGTTGTTCAGCTTGTCGGTACCCATGAAGTCGGTGTAGCCGTCGATTTCAACACCGTTCAGAACGCCTTGACCAGCGTGAGCCTTCAGCTTGGCAACCAGCGGATCCAGTTCGTTCTTGGCATCAGCACGCAGGGTAGCCTTGTTGAAGTTGAACAGAACCTTGGCGGACAGGGTTACATGTTCCTTCACGGAAACCGGAGCAGCCTTCGGAGCTTGCGCTACCGGAGCAACCGGCTTGGCAGCTTCGCGATCGCCACACTCAACCAGACCGTCCTTGGCCTTGTCGAAGTAGGTGGTGTGCCAGCATTCGCCGTAGTTGTTACGGGAAACGGCATCGGTGGTTTGATCTACGGTGTAGCCCGGCTTAGCTGCGAACGCGCTAGCGGAAACCAGCAGAGCAGCAACCAGGGCGCTCAGTTTCAGCTGTTTAGTCATATTATTCCCTCTTTTATCTATGAATCGGTATTGATGCGGTTGACGCAAACACCACGCGGACAATTCTACTGCAAACAACAGGGTAAGCGCCAAACTGTGTTTATGCAGTTAACGGGCACTATAGAAATGCGCCTACCCGGTGTCAACACAGCACGACGGCTGATGCTGATGAAATGTTGCAGAAAAGCATCACAATTCCTGAACAATCCGGCAATTCTGTGTCATTAACACGACACTATCACAGTGATGTTACACGCCGACGAAACAAGGGAACCGGCTCACGATGCGTCGACTGATAGCGTTCCGTGAAAGTGTCATATCCGGACAATGCCCCATCAAGGTCTTTGCCACCCTTGATTTCGAAGGCATTGAAGCCAACCTGCCAGAGATAGTGCAGCAAATCCACCCACACGTCGCCCAGCGCTCTTAACTCACCGGCATAGCTGTAGCGTTCCCGCAACAGTCGACCGAGGCTGTATCCACGGCCATCGGTAAATGCCGGAAAATCGACAGCCACCAGCGGAAGGCTGTTCAGATCAGCAGCCAGCTGCTGCGGATCCTCGTCCGGAGCCAGCCAGACTGCAGTCTGGCCAGCGCGGCCCTGCCATGCCGCCTTGTCTGCCAGCCATAGTGCCAGCGGGATGATGACATCAACATCAGCAGCCACAGCCGGGTATTGGCCCTCGGTATCCGCACGCAATACCTGCCAGCAGTCCTGCGCTACCTGCCCATCTTTAATGATGCTTCGCATATACACGTTCCTTGAAGGGGTCGAGGCCAATGCGGCGTACGGTTTCAATAAAGCGTTCCCCGTCTGTGCGCTGCTCCAGATAGACCGCCATGATTTTCTCAAACGCCAGCGGTACATCTGCCTGAGCAAAGGATGGTCCAATAACCTTGCCGATGGTGGTATGGCTGCCCTGGCTACCGCCCAGGGTAATCTGGTACCACTCTTCGCCATTCTTATCCACGCCAAGAATGCCGATATTGCCGATATGGTGATGACCACAAGCATTCATGCAACCGGAGAAATTGCAGTCGATCTCGCCCAGGTCGAACAGGTAATCCAGATTGTCAAAGCGAGTCTGGATGGCTTCGGCAACCGGAATGGAACGTGCATTGGCCAGGCTGCAGAAATCACCGCCCGGGCAGCAGATGATGTCAGTCAGCAAACCGACATTGGGGGTGGCAAAGCCTTGGCTCTTGGCCAGCTGCCATACTTCGTAGAGATCGCGTTCACGCACATCAGGCAGAATCAGGTTCTGTTCGTGTGCCACGCGCAGTTCGCCATAACCAAAACGGTCTGCCCAATCAGCGGCGGCATCCATCTGCTCTGCAGTGATATCACCCGGCGGCACGCCGGTTTTTTTCAAAGACAATACAACCGAACGATAACCTGCCTGCTTGTGCGGACGGGTATTGCGCTCCAGCCAGCGCGCGAAAGCAGGTTCAGTAGCTTGCTTTTCCACCAGTTCGGGTGGATTGGATGGCAGCAGGTCATAAGCCGGATCGGTGAAAAAACTGGCGTAATGGGCGACATCGGCATCCCGCAAAGTGGATGGGCCATCTTGCAGATGCAGCCATTCATCTTCGACCTTGGCGGCAAAGCCGGCCACGGTCATGGCTTTGACCAGAATCTTGATACGTGCCTTGTATTTGTTGTCGCGACGGCCAAAACGGTTATAGACGCGCAGCACCGCATCCAGGTAGGTCAGCAAATGCCGAGTTGGCAGAAATTCCTTCACCACCTCGCCAACAATGGGGGTACGGCCCAGACCACCACCCACAATCACCTTGAAGCCGACTTCACCAGTCTCATTGCGGACCACATGCAGGCCGATATCGTGTACTTGCGTTGCGGCACGGTCTTCCACGCTACCCGATACGGCAATTTTGAACTTGCGCGGCAGGAAGGCAAACTCCGGGTGCAGGGTGCTCCACTGGCGGATGATTTCGCAGTAGGCACGCGGGTCCAGCACTTCGTCTTGGGCTACGCCAGCAAAGGCATCTGTCGTGGTATTGCGTACGCAATTGCCGGAGGTCTGGATGGCATGCATTTCAACTTCTGCCAGTTCTTCCAGGATATCCGGTACGCGCGCCAGTTCTGGCCAGTTGAACTGGATGTTCTGGCGCGTGGTGAAATGCGCGTAGTTCTTGTCGTACTTGCGGGCAATATGGGCCAGTTTGCGCAATTGCCGGCTTGCCAGATGGCCATAGGGTACGGCAACACGCAGCATGGGAGCATGGCGCTGCACATACAGTCCATTCATCAGACGCAGCGGGCGGAACTCGTCTTCAGCCAGCTCGCCAGAAAGAAAGCGCTGTGTCTGATCGCGAAACTGTTCGACACGCTCGCGCACGATGCGATGGTCGACTTCATCATAACGGTACATGGTTGAATGTCCTTGGGTAAGGTTGGCCTGATAGGGCCGGCCAGCCTTATGCTGGGCGCTTGAGGGGGCTGGACTTGATGTGCAGCCCACACTCTTTGGATTCCGGATTTTCCCACCACCAGCGACCTGCCCGCACGTCTTCGCCAACCGTGATGGCGCGGGTGCAAGGGGCACAGCCAATAGAGGGGTAACGCTGGTCATGCAGTGCGTTGTAGGGTACATCGTTGCTGCGGATGTATTCCCAGACCTCAGCTTCGGTCCACTCGATAAGCGGATTGAACTTCATCAGGCCATTATCGGTATCGAACTCTTGATTGCCCAGATCCTGCCGGGTTGGCGACTGTTCGCGACGCAAACCGGTAATCCATGCGGTCTTGCCTGCCAGCGCCCGCTTCAGCGGCTCGATCTTGCGGATCTGGCAACAGGATTTGCGCAATTCGACGCTTTGATAAAAGCCATTGATGCCATGCGTATTGACATAGGTCTCGGTAGCGGCAGTGTCCGGGAAGTACACCTTTACCAGTACCGCCGGATAGCGTTCGGCAACCTGCTGCATCAGCGTATAGGTTTCGGCCGGCAGCCGGCCGGTATCCAGGCTGAACACCTGCAGCGGCAGGGACAGGCGGGCGATCAGGTCGGTCAGTACCATGTCTTCGGCACCATAGCTGTTGGCCAGCACCGCATCCGGGTGTTTGGCGGCAATTTCGGTCAGCAGGGCTTGGGTTGCTGCAAGTTTCACATCCAGGCTCATCGAGCGCTCCACTATAGGTAAAGTCTGGCTAGGGCATCATCCTACCCAAGCCCTATATAAACCTAAAAGAATATTGTGTTAGTATTTAATGCCTACAGGTTTTATGGAATATGCCCGTCTTATGAAACTGCAACAGCTGCGCTATCTGGTCGAAGTGGCCAAACAGGGTCTGAATGTCTCCGAAGCGGCAGAGAAGCTGCATACTTCGCAGCCGGGCATTTCCAAGCAAATCCGCTTGCTGGAGGATGAGCTGGGCATCCAGGTCTTCATCCGCAATGGCAAGCGTGTGGTATCCGTTTCCGAACCCGGCAAGGAAGTACTGCGCATTTCCGAGCGCATCTTGCGCGAAGCACAAAACCTGAAGCGGGTTGGGGATGAGTTTTCCCGCGAGTCGGAAGGTGCGCTCACCATTGCCACCACCCACACCCAAGCACGCTACGCCCTCCCTCCCACCATTGCAGCGTTCGTGCAACGCTATCCCAAGGTAAAGCTGTCCATCAAGCAGGGCAGCCCGACCCAGATTTGCGAGATGGTTGTGTCCGGCGAGGCAGATCTGGCCGTTGCCACCGAGGGCATTGCCCTCTACAAAGAGCTGGCCATGTTGCCTTGCTATGAGTGGAACCGTTCCGTGGTGGTACCACAGGACCATCCCTTGCTGCAGCTGGATCATCCGCTCAGCCTGGCAGACATCGCCAGTTATCCGATTGTTACTTACGACTTTGCCTTTGCCGGCCGCTCCAAGATCAACAAGGCTTTTGCAGATCAGGGCCTCAGCCCGAATGTGGTGCTTACTGCCATTGATACCGATGTGATCAAGACGTATGTCGCCCTTGGCCTGGGCATTGGCATCATTGCCAGTATGGCGTTCGAGCCGGTCCGGGATGCAAATCTGCGCATTATCGATGCCGGCCATCTGTTCGAACCATCCACCACCAAGATCGGCATTCGCAAGGATGCCTACCTGCGTGGCTTCGCCTACACCTTTGTCGAACTGTTTGCGCCGCATCTGCACCGCCGCGAAGTGGATGCGGCACTACTGGCCCACGACAGCGAGCTGGACGACTGACAGCCAAGCATTCTGAGTTGCCCGACAAGCAAACGCCCCGGCATGCCGGGGCGTTTTCACTGCATCTGCCTGCTGCTTACAGCGTCAGGCCACCGGTTACTTCAATGGCAGCGCCATTGATGTAGCTGGCTTCGTCCGATGCCAGGAAAGCATAGACGTTGGCGATTTCGGCCGGATCGGCCATGCGCTTCATCGGCACCTTGTCTTCCATGGCCTGAATCACTTTTTCCGGCATGGATTTCAGGATGGGCGTTGCCACAAAGCCCGGGCATACGGCGTTGGCACGAATGCCCTTCTTGCCCAATTCCTTGGCCCAGGTCTTGACGAAACCGATCACGCCAAACTTGGTGGCAGCGTAGTTGGTCTGGCCAAAGTTGCCATACACGCCGACTACCGAAGACGCATTCAGGATAACGCCACCACCCTGCTCCACCATGGTATCCACCACGGCGCGGGCGCAGTTGTAAACGCCCTTCAGGTTGATGTCGATTACCTTGTCGAACTGGTCGTCGGTCATCTTGATCAGTTGAGCATCCATTACGATGCCGGCATTGTTTACCAGTACATCGATGCGGCCAAAGCGTGCTTTCAGATCACCAACCATATCGGCGATCTGCGCCTTGTCGGTCACATTGACCAGATAGCCGACAGCCTCGCCACCCAGAGCCTTGAGTTCTTCCACCACTGCATTCACGGCATCGATGTTCAGGTCACAGACGGCAACGATGGCGCCTTCCTTGATGAACTTCTCTGCAGTCGCCTTGCCGATACCGCTGGCAGCGCCAGTGATGATGGAGACTTTCCCTTTCAATCGCATGGTTCTTCCTTCATTAACTTGAGGTTGCAGGCAACCCGGTTCCGGGTCGACCTTCGGGCTCCACCATCGACCCATTCAAGATCGGGTTCCTGTTTTGGTCTTGTCGTTATTATGTTGGTGCTACAAAAAACGGGAGCATCGTGCACTGTTATTTTGCAGCGCAACACGATGTCGCACTGCAATATAGCGCACCTGCTCCCGTCGGTAAAGCAATCGCTCTAGCCTGCCTGCCAACAAGACAAAGGCATTGAAGAAAGAGCAACTTACCGCTTATTCCAGACCCTTGCTGGCCAGGTAATCTTCATAATTGCCAGTGTAGTAGTCATAGCCGCCCTTGCCATCGAGCTCCAGTACATGGGTAGCCAGCGAGCTGACGAACTGACGGTCGTGCGAGACGAAAATCAGCGTGCCCTTGTACTTTTCCAGCGCCATGTTCAGGGATTCGATCGACTCCATGTCCATGTGGTTGGTCGGTTCGTCCATAATCATCACATTGGGCTTTTGCAGGATCAGCTTGCCATACAGCATGCGGCCCTTTTCACCACCGGACAGCACGTGAACCGGCTTGGTCACTTCGTCGCCGCCAAACAGCAGACGACCCAGCGTGCCGCGGATCACCTGTTCATCATCACCGTCCTGACCCCACTCACGCATCCACTCGGTCAGGTTCATGTCGGTGTCAAAATCGGCCTCGTGATCCTGCGCGAAATAACCGATCTGGGCTTTTTCCGCCCACTTGATGTTGCCAAAGTCAGCGGTCAGACCTTCGGCAAACTTGGGCTCAAAAGCACCGGCTAGCAGTTTGACCAGCGAGGTCTTACCTGCACCGTTCGGGCCAATCACCGCCAGGCGGGCACCGGCTTCCAGAATGAAGCTCATATCCTTGAACAGCACCTTGCTGTCGTAAGCCTTGTTGAGGCTTTCCACTTCTACGGCCTGACGGTGCAGCTTGAACTTGTCGTCGGTCTCGAAGCGGATGAAGGGGTTCTGCCGGCTGGACGGCTTCACGTCCACCATTTCCGACTTCAACTTGTCCACCTGCTTCAGACGGGAAGTCGCCTGACGCGCCTTGGACTTGTTGGCCGAGAAACGGGCCACAAATTCCTGCAGCTCCTGGATACGCTCCTTGGCCTTGCTGTTGGAAGACAGCTGACGCTCACGCGCCTGGGCTGAGGCAATCATGTAGTCATCGTAATTGCCCGGATAGATGCGGATGGTGTTGTAGTCCAGATCCGCCATGTGGGTACATACGGAATTCAGGAAGTGACGGTCGTGGGAGATGATGATCATGGTGGAGTTGCGCTCGTTCAGCACATTCTCCAGCCAGCGAATGGTGTTGATGTCCAGGTTGTTGGTCGGTTCGTCCAGCAACAGGATGTCCGGGTTGGAGAACAAGGCCTGTGCCAGCAGCACACGCAGCTTCCAGCCGGGAGCCACTTCACTCATCGGGCCAAAGTGCTGCTCCACCGGAATACCCACACCCATCAGCAGTTCACCGGCACGCGCTTCCGCGGTGTAGCCGTCATACTCAGCGAACTTGGCCTCCAGTTCGGCCGCGTGCATGTAATCTTCTTCGGTGGCTTCGAGATTGGCGTAAATGGCGTCACGCTCGCTCATCGCCGCCCACATCTCGGTATGGCCCATCATCACCACATCGATGACGCGCTGTTCTTCGTAGGCAAACTGGTCCTGACGCAGCTTGCCCAGACGCAGGCCGTTTTCGATGGCAACTTCGCCACCGGTTTGTTCCAGGTCACCGCCCAGAATTTTCATGAATGTCGATTTGCCGGAACCGTTGGCGCCAATCAGGCCATAACGGTTGCCTTCGCCAAACTTGACGGAAACCTTTTCAAACAAAGGTTTCACGCCAAACTGCATGGTAATGTTGCTTGTGGTAATCACGCTTGGGATCCTTCAGCCAATCCAGCCGTAAGTATCGGAAAAACCGTGGATTCTATCACATCGGCACGACAATCCGGCGCTTGGCACCAAATGCGATGACATGCTTTTGACCCGTAGGGGAATTCCGCTACAATCGAAGACTTTGAATCTTCATCCCTAGATATAGGCAGAACTATGCTTACCGGTAGCTTGGTTGCCCTGGTCACCCCGATGACCACAGATGGTCGGGTCGACTTCGAATCGCTCTCCCGCCTGGTCGATTTCCACATCGACAACGGCACCAGCGGCATTGTTGCCGTTGGTACCACCGGCGAATCCGCCACCCTTGCCGTTGATGAACACATCGCTGTCGTCGAAGCTGTCATCAAACAGGCCAAAGGCCGCGTCAAGGTTATCGCCGGTACCGGGGCAAACTCCACCGCCGAAGCCATCGAACTGGCGGCACATGCCAAGCAGGCAGGTGCCGACATGACTCTTTCCGTGGTGCCCTACTACAACAAACCGACGCAGGAAGGCATGTACCGCCATTTCCGCGCAATTGCTGAAAGTGTCGACATTCCTGTAATCCTGTACAACGTACCGGGTCGCACTGTTGCCGACATGAACAACGACACCGTGCTGCGCCTGACCGAAGTGCCCGGCATCATCGGGCTGAAGGATGCCACCGGTGATATCGGTCGCGCTTGCGACCTGATCAGCCGTGTTCCGAAAAACTTCGCGCTTTACTCCGGTGATGACGCTACCGGCATGGCATTCATGCTGTGTGGCGGTAATGGTGTGATTTCGGTCACCACCAATGTCGCACCGAAACTGATGAGCCAGATGTGCGCAGCCGCCATTGCCGGTAATGCTGCTCTGGCACGTGAGCTGAACGACAAGTTGCAAGGTCTGCACAAGCAGCTGTTTGCCGAACCCAATCCGATTCCGGCCAAGTGGGTACTGCAAGAGCTGGGCATGATTCCTGCAGGCATCCGCCTTCCCCTTCATGTCATGTCGGAAAGCCTGCGTCCGCAGCTGACCGCCGCCATGAAGCAGGCAGAACTCATCTAACCCCCTGACGACAAGGGAGTCCGCATGAAACGAAGCGCGCCCGCCGCGATTCTGCTGGCAACCGGCATTCTTGCCGGCTGCAGCACCTCCAACCCGCTGGAAAAGAAACTGGATTACAAATCTGCCGAACCGCCAAAGGCAGGCAATTCGCTGGAAGTACCGCCTGACCTGACAGCTCCGCAGATCCAGAACAAATACGTCATCCCGGCAACCGGTAGTGCCTCCGCCCTGGCCAACAGCAATGCCGCAGCTGCTGCGCAGCAGGCTCCGGCCATGCAGGCCGCGGTTACCGGCAATACTGTTGCCGTCAACAGCATCGACAACATCACCATGGAACGTGCCGGCACTCAACGCTGGCTCGAGGTGAAGGGCAAGTCTCCAGCAGAACTGTGGCCGGTGCTGAAAGCCTTCTGGCAGGAAAACGGTTTTGTCATCAAAACCGAAGAACCTGATCTTGGCATCATGGAAACCGACTGGGCCGAAAACCGTGCCAAGCTGCCGTCCGATGGTATTCGCAAATTGATGGAAACGGTTGGCCTGGGTGGCGCAATGTCCACTCCGGAGCGTGACAAATTCCGCATCCGACTGGAAAAAACTGCCAACGGTACTGAAATTTACTTCTCACACCGTGGCATGTACGAAACCTTCATCAACGAAGGCAAATCGGACACCATGTGGCAGCCCCGCCCGGTTGACCCGAACCTGGAAGCCGAACTGCTTGGCCGCTTCATGATCCGCATGGGCATTACCGAAGAGCAGGCCAAGGCTGCAGTCAAGAAAACCCAGGTTGTTGCCGACAAGCCGAAAGACAGCATTGTTGATGGCAAGCTCAACATCAATGACGGCTTCGATCGCGCCTGGCGTCGTGTTGGTCTGGCGCTGGATCGCATCGGTCTGGTGGTCAATGACCGCGACCGCTCGCAGGGCCTCTACTTCGTCAAGCCGGCCAAGGGCGAACTGGACAAGAAAGACGAGTCCTCCTCCGGTGGTGGCTTCTGGTCCAGCCTCGCATTCTGGAAGAGCAAGGATAGCGACGAGAAGGCCAATCCGTCCGGACCGGAATACCGGATCCAGGTCAAGGAAGCCACCAGTGGCAGCAGCACACTTGCCGTACTGGACAAACAAGGCAAGCCGCTGTCGGACAGCTTTGCAAAATCGGTACTGTCCAAGTTGCAGACTGAGCTGCAATAAGCCTCCCGTAGTAAAGCAAAAAGCC
The DNA here is from genome assembly GCF_009856625.1 of Aquitalea denitrificans. Taxonomy (GTDB): domain Bacteria; phylum Pseudomonadota; class Gammaproteobacteria; order Burkholderiales; family Chromobacteriaceae; genus Aquitalea; species Aquitalea denitrificans. The sequence goes on along the minus strand of NZ_CP047241.1, from coordinate 748,422 downwards.
CGCACCAGCGGGCTTTTTTCATGCTTACGTACAATGCGCCGCCTGCAAGCGGCAAACAATGGGCGTAAAAAAACCGGCCGAAGCCGGTTTTTGGTGCTTTCGCGCTGAATTACTGAGCAGCGGAAGCAGCCGGAGCGGAAGCAGCAGCAGCGGAAGCGTCAGCAGCCGGAGCGGAAGCGTCAGCAGCCGGAGCGGAAGCATCAGCAGCCGGAGCGGAAGCTTCAACAGCAGGAGCGGAAGCTTCAGCAGGAGCATCAGCCTTCTTACCGCAAGCGGACAGAGCAACGGCCAGCAGGGCAGCAACGAGGAGCGACTGTTTCATTTTTTCTTGACCTTTAAAGATAAGTTAACAAGACGTCAATTTAATCGCCCAAGCTGTATTTGGAAATGACTGGGCGACTGAAAATCTTTCAGTGCGCAAATTGTATCACGAAAAAAATTGCTGTGTAGGGGGGCAGACCAGCAAAAACGCCACTAATCCCACTGCAACCTTCCGCAGCGCAGCATTCCCGGCAAAATGAGCGTTTGAACGCCGATGCTTGACCGGTAGATGCCTTGCCATGTGTACATTTGAACATCTGATGTGGTTATTTTGCTACAGACTGCGGCAAATGCCAATATCCAGATAGATATCCTTCGTACAGCACATCCAATAACGACGGCCTGATGTCGGCTGGGGACAAATGCCGCTGATTGGCAAATTGTTGCCACAGTGCAACATCATCCGGTTCGATTTCGAGAAGCTCACCATTGCAATAGAACATTTCATCATGGAACAGAATCAGGCTTTTGCGATCCAGTTCCATCCCGAGAAGCCTTACTTCTTGGACAAACTCATCCTCATCCAGCTCTTCTGCTGGTGAATCGTAAAACACATGCGGCTTCGGTTCGGTCAGATAGTGTCCAAGGAAGTCGCTGATCGTCCGCTTATCCCAGGTAATCTGGCTCAGCATCTGGCTGACCTTGTCCACCATTTCGTCGCTGATGCGTGCCGGGTCTGGCTGGCGCTGCAATTCGGGATCGGCATAACGCCCGTCCAGGCAGATGCGATCCTGCATATAGACCAGGAACTGTGTAGCCAGCTCCTGCGTCGGTGCGGCTCGAAAGCCGATCGAGTACGTCATGCCCGGCTCAAGCGCGACACCATAATGTGCGCACTTGGGCGGAAGGTACAGCATGTCGCCATGCTCGAGCACGAATTCTTCTTCCACGCGGAAATCCTGCAATACACGAATGGGAGCATCCGGAATAAAGTCGTCATCGGCTTGCGAAGAAATCTGCCAGCGCTTCTTGCCGCCCACTTGCAGCAGGAAGACATCGTAGGAATCAAAATGCGGGCCGACAGTGCCACCTGGCGGTGCATAGCTGATCATCAGGTCATCCAGCCTAGCAAAAGGGATGAAATCGAATTGCCACAATATCTTGTCGATATGCGGCAAGTGATGGTTCACATTCTGTACCAGGATGGTCCAGTCGGTTTCACCCAGCTTGCGAAAACGTGCCGGCCGGAATGGACCGCGTTCCAGATGCCATTTCCCGCTGCGGTTTTCGATCAGGCGGGACTCAACGTCCTCTTGCATGGCCAGTTCGGACAGGCATTTGAAATCAACATGCGGACCAACATCAGTCAGCGCACCACGGATCAGCAAAGGCTTTTTTTGCCAATATTCGCTGAGAAACTCTTCGGGGGTGAGCCCCCCCAGCAATGTCATCGGTTTCATGGCAGTTTCACGGGCTTGCGGGCCCTTCTATGGTTTACAATACGTTCAAGCGGCATTCCGCACTATTGCTTGCAGGACTGGGGCGCAATGTGCACCTCGCCCTGACAAGGTTTTTCATTTCATTCCGGACAATTTCTGATGCAAATCGCCAAAGATACCGTCGTTACCCTCCACTACGAGATGTTTGACGCAGAGAACACCCTTCTCGACAAGACTGAAGAACCCATTGCCTACCTGCATGGCGGCTATGACGGCATCTTCCCGCTGGTTGAAGAGGCCCTGCACGGCAAGAGCGTTGGCGACTCCGTCGACGTCAAGCTGACCCCGGATGATGCTTTCGGCGACCCGGAAGAAGAACTGGTTCGCGTTGAAGATCTGGACGTGTTCCCGGCTGACGTCGAAGTCGGCATGATGTTCGAAGCTGACGATCCGGAAACCGGCGACGTGCTGCTGTTCCGCGTGACCGACATCGCCGACGGCAAGGCTATCGTGGATGCCAACCATCCGCTGGCTGGCCAGACCATCCGCTTTGTTGCCAAGGTTACCGAAGTACGTGCCGCCAGTGCTGAAGAACTGAGCCACGGCCACGTTCACGGTGCACATGGCCACCACCACTAAGCAATAACGCCAGACAATACCCGCTATTGTCTGCTCAAGCTGGCGTAGTCCCTAATCTCTATGATGATCGGGGCTACGCCAGTTTTCCTTTAACCATCCACAGGAAAACACAGCAGGAATCACTCCAGAAACATCACAGTTTTCGGACTGGAGCCAGCATGCCGTTGGAATCGGCCTTGCCCCTTGATACAGGGCAAAAAAACTACTGTTGACTGACAATCCCTCGCGCCCCTCTCGGCCAGACCCAAGATATGCGCCTTACTGCCTCAGTCTTCACGAGGTGCGAGACCACGACCCGCACTTACACCGAGAGCAAGTCAATCGGCATCTGTCCTAGAGATACCCGATCCAGTCCCGCCAGGTCCGCCCGTGTTGCTACTGCCTGCAAACCCGCCTGCCGCAATAACTGGCGTACAGCCGCCCCTTGATCATAGCCATGCTCCAGCATGATCCAGCCTCCAGGCTTCAGCCGTGCCGGTGCACCGGCAATGATTTTGCGCAGACAATCCAGCCCGTCGCCCTCATCCGTCAGCGCCATACGTGGCTCGAAACGGACATCGCCCTCTTCCAGGTGATGATCGTGCTTTTCAATATAGGGGGGATTGGAAACAATCAGGTCAAATCCGCACTGTTCACCCAGCGGCTGATACCAGCTGCCCAGATGAAAACTGACAGTCGCGCCAAGCCGATCTGCATTGTCACGACTAACTGCGACTGCATCATTGGATAGGTCAACAGCCTGCACCTGCCATGCCGGCGCTTCCAGTGCCAGGGTAACGGCAATGGCACCACTGCCACAGCCCAGGTCAAGCACGCGCATTGGTGCGACGGCGGCCACGTGCTGCAAGGCGGCCTCCACCAGATGCTCGGTCTCGGGGCGGGGGATCAGCACTGCAGGTGTAACCCTGAAGTTGCGACCATAGAATTCCCGCTCCCCCAGCAGGTAGGCCATCGGCTCACCCTGCAGTCGGCGCTGTGCCAGCTGCGTAAACTGGGCAACTTCACTTTCAGTTAGCTGCAGATCGGGATCGGCAATCATGCGAGCATGGGTCAGGCCCGGGCGGACATGCTGCAACAGCATACGCGTTTCCAGGCGGGGCAAGGGGTGGCAGCGCAGTGCCTGTTCAATGGTTAGCATGATTCAAAGCAGGAAGATGGTGGCCAGGCCAAGAAAAATGAAAAAGCCACCGGAGTCAGTACATGCCGTGATCAGCACGCTGGAACCCAGTGCCGGGTCACGTCCCAGTTTTTGCATCAGGGACGGAATCAATACGCCCATGGTGGCTGCCAGCATCAGGTTGAGCGTCATGGCAGCCAGCATCACCAGCCCCAATGACAGGCGTCCATACAATAGCCAGGCAATCAGGCCGATGGCTCCACCCCACACCAAGCCATTGATGATGCTGACCCCCAATTCCTTGCGCCACAGACGCCAAGCCTGGCTTACCTGCATCTGGCCCATGGCAAGTGCCCGCACGATCATGGTGATGGTCTGGTTGCCGGAGTTGCCGCCGATACCGGCCACGATGGGCATCAGTGCTGCCAGCGCCACAAGCTGATTGATGGAGTGTTCGAATGCACCAATCACCCGGGATGCTACAAAGGCCGTACACAGATTGATTGCCAGCCACGACCAGCGGTTTTTCACCGAGTCGATCACTGGCGCAAACAGGTCCTCTTCTTCTTTCAAACCCGCCAGGTTAAGTACTTCGCTGTCCGATTCTTCGCGCATGACATCGACCATCTCATCCACGGTCAGGCGGCCAATCAGCGCACCGCGCTCATCGACGACAGGCGCGGATACCAGATCGTAACGTTCGAATGCCTGGGCGGCATCCCGTGCTTCGTCTTCCGGCTGAAAGGACACAACCTCGGTTGCCATCACGGCTGACACCATGGCTTCCGGATCCGCCACCAGCAGGCTGCGCAAGGGCAGAACCCCGCATAGGGTTTCATTGGCATCCAACACAAATATCTTGTCGGTCTGATGCGGCAACTCATCAAAGCGGCGCAGATAACGCAGTACCACTTCGCAGCTGACATCGGCACGGATCTTCACCAGCTCGAAGTCCATCAGGGCACCGATACTGCCCTCAGGATAGGACAGTGCAGACTGCAACTGCTCGCGCTCGGCTTCGTCCAATTCGCCCATGACTTCATAGACCACCTGACGCGGCAGGTCGCCGGCAAGGTCAGCCAGCTCGTCGGTATCCAGCTGGCGCACAGCGGCCAGCAACTCGGCCGGGGCCATGGACTCGATTAGGGTTTCCCGGACGGCATCGGAAACCTCCAGCAGGATGTCACCATCCTGTTGCACTTTGACACGATCCCAAACCAGCAGACGCTCATCCAGCGGCAGGGCTTCCAGAATATAGGCGATATCTGCCGGATGCAGGTTTTGCAGCCTTTGCTGCAGTTCGTCCAGTGCCGGTGAGTTGCCCGGGGCGACGGCATCCTCTTCGACATGCAGCGCGATCAGCCTTTGCACCTCGGCCAGGCTTTCGCTTAATCGTTCAGCAGTTTGTTTTTTTTCAATAACCGACAAGCACAACTCCTTCCGCCATGGCGACGGAGACTGGGCTACACGGTCGTGACGGCGGGAATCAAGCAGGAAAAACAGGGAAGCCAGAGGCTATGGAGTAACTGGGTAAGTCCATGTGCAATACCACGCCTTGCGGTGTGGCAGAACGTATAAACAGGCGCGGGATTGTAACATGAAGCCCCCTTGCCTTCCAGCAAGGGGGGCGATATCAGGGGAGATCAGCGAAAGCCATGCGCCGCTGGATGATGCGGGTTTTCTTCATCAGACCGGGAGCGTTGCGATGCTCATCGTAGTAACGCGGATTGGGCACCATGGCGGCCAGTTTGGCAGCCTGGCCTGATGACAGGCGGGCGGCACCGGTACGGAAATAATAGCGAGCAGCCGCTTCCGCACCAAATACGCCATTGCCCCATTCAATAACGTTAAGGTAAATCTCGAATATGCGGCGCTTGTCCAATACCTTCTCAAGCATGACGGTAATGGCCGCCTCTTCCAGTTTGCGCCAGGGCGTCTTCTTGCTGGACAGAAACAGGTTCTTGGCCAATTGCTGGCTGATGGTGGAACCGCCGGCCACAATATGGCCCTGCTTCAGGTTCTTTTCGAATGCTGCCTCGATGCCATCCCAGTCAAAACCTTCGTGGTCGGCAAACTTGGCGTCTTCTGCAGCAATCAGTGCGCGCTTGAGATTGGGAGAAATCTGGGCGTACGGCACCCATTTCTGCCGCAACTCGGCCGCGGGGTCGTCTTCCTGTAATTTGGCTAGCTGTTCGTTCATGAAGGCACTGGCAGAGGGGTTGTGGCTACGCCAGTAGACGATGTGACCGAAAATCCACAGGTTGTACAACACAATGGCGGCCACCAGGACCGCCATGATCTTGAATAAAAGACGCATCAATCAGGCCAGCACTTCTCGCAGCATATTGGTGACCTTGCGTGTGTCCGGCTTTACACCACGCCAGATATGGAAGGACTCGGCAGCCTGCTCCACCAGCATGCCCAGGCCATCAGCCAGCATGCCGGCATTTTCGCTTTGGGCACGCTTAAGGAAAGGGGTGAGGCCCTTGCTGTACACCATGTCGTAAGCCAGTGTGCGCGCGGTAAAGATGTTTGCCGGCAGTGGTGGAATTTCGTTGTGCAGGCTAGTGGAAGTCCCGTTGATGATGATGTCAAAGGTTTTGCCTTCCAGCGCCTCGTAGCCGCTGGCCACCACAGCACCCCAGGGCGCAAAATGGTGGGCGATGGATTCCGCCTTGATCAGGGTGCGATTGGCAATGGTGACCTTAGCCGGTTTCTGCTCCAGGATTGGCTCCAGCACACCGCGCACGGCACCGCCGGCACCCAGAATGAGGATGCTTTTGCCTTCCATCGGAAAATCGAGATTTTCCACGATATCGCGCACCAGACCGACGCCGTCGGTATTGTCGCCATATACCTTGCCATCGCGGAAAGTCAGGGTATTCACCGCTTCGGCAGCACGGGCGCGTTCAGTGACTTCCTGCGCCATACGGAAGGCATCACCCTTGAACGGCAGGGTGACATTCAGGCCCAGACCGCCATTTTGTACGAACTGGCCAACCACTTCGTCGAATTTGCCCAATTCGGCAAACAGCTTTTCATATTGCACGGCCTCGCCGGTGGCGCGGGCAAATTCACTGTGGATAAACGGCGACTGGCTATGGGAAACGGGGTTACCGATGACGGCGTAACGGTTGGTCATGATCAGCTTTCTTGGATTCCTGTGGTGCTACCGCATCATGCGGTTCATCTGCTGAGGTAGCACTTTGCCGTGTAACGTCATAAACATCAACCGGTCAATACCCCTGTCCCAACAATTTAGACCCTGTTCAGCCCTGTACCCAGGGCAGGCCGTGGGCTTTCCAGCCGGTCAGATTGCCGCGATGCTCCAGCCCGTCCTTATCGCCTTCAAAACCCTCCAGCACGTTGTAAACCCGGCTGTAGCCAGCAGCAGCGGCCATTACCGCCGCCTCATGCGAACGCACCCCGCTTCGGCACATCAGCAGCAGCATTGCCTGCTTGTCTACTGCGCCCTGCAATTGGGCAGTGAACTGCGGATTAGGCTGCATACCGGGGAAAGTGCGCAGCTCGATACGCAAAGCACCGGGTACCACACCCACGAATTGCCACTCTGCAGCACTGCGGACATCCACCAGCACCGCCCCCTCCAGATGCTGGGTCAGATAATAAGCCTCCGGCGGCGTCAATGCCCCCTGATAGCCCAGTTGCTGGCTTGCTGCACGTTCGGCAGCGGTTTGCAAAATGACTGCGGACTGTTCCATATCGAAGCTTCCTTTCCTTGTAATGTAGCCATGCCACCCTATGCACGCGGGCTGACTTGGCACCCGGATACATCTGCGGATTGCCAATCGCACTGAATTGGTGCGTGCGCACAATGCAGCATCCCATTTTGGTGCAATCCGAATGACTAGCCGGACCGGATACCCTGTGACACAATGATTAAATTAGCGTTCTTAGCCTGGCACGCTTCATGCTTCAAGCGAAGCGTACCATCTTTATCAAGCAATATTGCTTTCGATGCACGTTGCCTTTAGGAGAACATTCATGGCGGTTGCAGACGTAGTCAAGCTGATTCAAGAAAACGACGTCAAGTTCGTAGACCTGCGCTTTACTGACACCCGTGGTAAAGAACAACACGTTACCATCCCGGCACACGTTCTGCTGGAAGATGCTGATGAATGGTTCGAGCACGGCCACGCGTTCGATGGCTCTTCGATCGCGGGCTGGAAGGGTATCCAGGCTTCTGACATGCTGCTGATGGCTGACCCGGCCACCGCCAAGATCGACCCTTTCTTCGATGAACCCACCGTATTCATGTCATGTGACGTGATCGACCCGGCCGATGGCAAGGGCTACGACCGTGACCCGCGCTCCATCGCCAAGCGTGCTGAAGCCTACCTGAAAGCCTCTGGCCTGGGCGATACCGCCTACTTCGGTCCGGAACCGGAATTCTTCGTATTCGACAGCATCACCTGGGGCACCGACATGTCCGGTTGCTTCGTGAAGATCAAGTCCGAAGAAGCTGCATGGGCCTCCGCTGAAGAATTCGAAGGTGGCAACACCGGTCACCGTCCGGGCGTGAAGGGTGGCTACTTCCCGGTTCCGCCGGTTGACTCCGCACAAGACCTGCGTTCCGCCATGGTTCTGCTGCTGGAAGAACTGGGTGTACCGGTTGAAGTTCACCACCACGAAGTGGCCACTGCCGGCCAGATGGAAATCGGCACCAAGTTCAGCACCCTGACCCAGCGTGCCGACTGGACCCAGATCCTGAAGTACGTGGTTCAAAACGTGGCGCACAGCTACGGCAAGACCGCTACCTTCATGCCCAAGCCCATCGTTGGTGACAACGGTTCCGGCATGCACGTTCACCAGTCCATCTGGAAAGACGGCAAGAACCTGTTTGCTGGCGACGGCTATGCTGGCCTGTCCGACACCGCCCTGTACTACATCGGCGGTATCATCAAGCACGCCAAGGCTCTGAACGCCATCACCAACCCGGGTACCAACTCTTACAAGCGTCTGGTTCCACATTACGAAGCCCCGGTAAAACTGGCCTACTCCGCCAAGAACCGTTCCGCTTCCATCCGTATCCCGCACGTTGCCAATCCGAAGGGCCGTCGTATCGAAGCCCGTTTCCCGGATCCGCTGGCTAACCCGTACCTGTGCTTCTCCGCACTGCTGATGGCCGGTCTGGATGGTATCCAGAACAAGATTCACCCGGGCGATGCCGCTGACAAGAACCTGTACGACCTGCCGCCGGAAGAAGACAAGCTGATCCCGACCGTGTGCGCCAGCCTGGACGAAGCCCTGGCGGCCCTGGACGCAGACCGCGACTTCCTGACCCGTGGCGGTGTGTTCTCCAACGAATGGATTGACGCCTACATCGAATTGAAGATGCAGGAAGTGAACCTGACCCGCATGACTACCCACCCGGTAGAATTTGCAATGTACTACTCGCTGTAATCAGGTTTGGGTGTCTCTTGACGCCTTGCCAGATACAGAAAACCCGCACAGCGCTGCTTGTGCGGGTTTTTTCATGGCTGCCAGCTGCCACTTGGGAGCGCTCAGCCCGGTAGCCCGGCAAAAACCTTGAGCATGGCCAAACCATCTTGTGGCGCAACGACCAGCTGGCTGACATCAAATCCCGGGTCGAACACCGGGGCAAACTGGGGAAAGCGCGCCAGCGCCTCTGGCTGCGGTATATGGAAACCCATATACCACTGGGCAAACTCGCGTTGCTTGCATTCACTGCGAAACAGGGACTCCACCTGATGATGGCGCGGATCAAGGCTGATTCTCCTGAAAGCCGCTTCCACCACGTCAGCTTCACCTTCCAGCAGCTGCAAGAAACAACCATCGCGGTATAGCAACAGGCCGGTGATCTGCCTGGCCTGATTATTGGCCACAGACTTGTCCAGGATTACCGTCAATTCAGCAGGCGACAGGGCCGTGGTGGCTTTGCTGGAATAAAGCAACTGGATCAGCATGAGCAAGCTTTCTGTAAAGTTACAAGGTGATGGCCTGAACGGATGACTGCAAACATTTCCTCATTCACCTTCTGCATGAATACCGGACATCAAATCCAGTCACATGGCATGCCATTGGCACGACGGGAAGCCGGACCGCATGATGACACAATCAGGATGATATGCGGCATGACTGCAGTGGCATTGTTGTCATGCAGATGTGACGCGAGCCAACCTTTTGCTTATCATAGTGTCACGTCCACCCGTTTTCACCGCAGATGCCCGACACCATGAAAACCCTTGCTTTCTGCCTGCTGCTGACCTGTGGCCTTGCCCATGCCGAGGTATACAAATACATCGACGCCAATGGCAATGTCACCTTCACCAATGTGCCGATCAAGGGAGCAAAGCCCATGCACCTGGCACCGCTATCAACCTATGGCAACAGCAAGCCACACACGTCGGGCAGCGGCAAGCCTGCCTCGACACCGGACGGCTATCCCAGTGTGGACAACGGTACCCAGACCAAGCGGGATGAAGGCCGGCGCAAGATTCTGGAAGGCGAACTGGCCAACGAGCAAAAGGCGCTGGCTGATGCACAAAAAGCCTATACCGACGGCGCAGCCACCCGCAACGGCGATGAAACCCGGAACTACCAGAAATACCTGGACCGGGTACAGAAGCTGAAGGACGCGGTAACCGATCGGCAGAAGAATGTGGACGCACTACGCCGCGAATTGGGGCAATCTGCATCTTCCGCACAATAATGGTGCATAATTAAGGCCGATTTCGTGCATCCGCTGTGCTCTGGCTTGGCGTGCTTATTGCTAATAGCTTCAGGCACAGCCCCATCCGATTCGGAGCACCATGAACTCTCCCAGCTTTGCCGGCCTGGAATTACTCGACACCCCGGTGCTGATTGCCCACGCCGACGGCAGACTCGAGTTTGCCAACCCCGCCTGTGAAAACTTGCTGGCCATTGGCCGGCGTGAGTTGCTGCGCCACTCGCTGTTCGAGTTGCTGCAAGACAGCCCCGCCTTGCGCCAGGCACTGACCACCGCCTTACAACATAACTCCAGTTATATCGAGCACGATCTCGAACTACGCACTCCGCATGGCGAGCAGCCGCTGCACATTGCCCTGTCTGTCACCCCCATTGATGCCGAAGGCCGACTGGCGCTGGTAGAGCTGCGGCCACTGGACCAGCAACTGAAAATTGCCAATGAAGAGCGGCTTTTGCTGCAACAGCAGGCCAATCGCGAGCTGATTCGTAACCTGGCGCATGAAATCAAGAATCCGCTGGGGGGAATCCGTGGGGCCGCCCAGTTGCTGGAACATGAGCTGTCCGACCGCCCCGAGCTGAAGGAATACACCGAGGTCATCCAGGAAGAAGCACTGCGCCTGCAGTCACTGGTAGACCGACTGCTGGCTCCACATCGCCGTCATGTGCGCAGCGAAATCAATATCCACGAAGTACTGGAGCGGGTACGCAGTATTGCGTTGGCCGAGTATCCGCAGGGCCTCACCATCCGCCGCGATTACGACACCAGCCTGCCGCATATGGTGGCCGACAAGGAGCAGTTGATCCAGGTGGTGCTCAATATCGTCAAGAATGCCATCCAGGCCATGAAGGCCACGGGGGAGGTGATTTTGCGCACCCGTGTCGCCCGGCAAGTCACGCTGGCACGGAAGCGTCACCTGCTGGCATTAAAATTGCAGATTGTCGACAACGGCCCCGGCATTCCGGAAGAAATCAGGGATCACATTTTCTATCCCCTGGTCACCGGACGCGCCGAAGGCACTGGTTTGGGGCTGACACTGGCCCAGGCCTATGTACACCAGCATGGCGGCAGCATCGAATTCGAATCCCGCCCCGGCCAGACTTGCTTTACCGTGATGCTGCCCTTCAGCAACACGGATTGAACCCAATAACAGAAACGAGGGCTGCTATGAATAACCCGGTGTGGATCATCGATGACGACAAGGCCATCCGCTGGGTACTGGAAAAGGCGCTCGGCCGCAGCGGCATTGGCTTTGACAGCTTTTCCAGTGCCGATGACGCACTCAACGCCCTGTACGACAACACGCCGCGCGTCATCATTTCCGACATTCGCATGCCGGGGACGGACGGCCTGAAATTCCTTTCCAAGGTAAAGGCGGATCATCCGCAATTGCCGGTCATCATCATGACCGCGCATTCCGACCTGGACTCCGCCGTTGCCGCCTTTCAAGGTGGTGCCTTCGAATACCTGCCCAAGCCCTTTGATGTCGACCAGGCGGTGCAACTGATTGAGCGCGCACTGGCGGAAAGCAATAGCCAGATCGAAGCCACCGGCGGGGTGGAAGCCATGCCGGTGCTGCTAGGCCAGGCCCCTGCCATGCAGGACGTGTTCCGCGCCATTGGCCGCTTGTCGCAATCGCACGTCACCGTGCTCATTACCGGCGAATCCGGCACCGGCAAGGAGCGGGTGGCCGAGGCGTTGCATCGCCATTCGGTGCGTTCCAGCAAGCCTTTCATTGCCTTGAATACCGCGGCCATCCCCAAGGATTTGCTGGAGTCCGAACTGTTCGGCCACGAAAAAGGCGCATTTACCGGCGCACTGGCCACCCGTCGGGGTCGTTTTGAAGAGGCAGAAGGCGGCACGCTGTTTCTGGATGAAATCGGCGACATGCCCACCGAGCTGCAAACCCGCTTGCTGCGCGTGCTGTCCGACGGACACTTTTACCGCGTGGGCGGCCATGTGCCGATCAAAGCCAATGTGCGGGTGATTGCCGCCACGCACCAGAACCTGGAAGACCGGGTCAAACGCGGCCTGTTCCGGGAGGACCTGTTCCACCGCCTGAACGTGATCCGCCTGCGTCTGCCACCCTTGCGCGAACGGCGCGAGGACATCCCGCTGCTGACCCGCCATTTCCTGGCCAAAAGCGCCAGCAGCCTGGGTGTTGAGCCCAAACGCCTGACCGAAGCGGCCATGGAAGTGATCAAGTTCCACAGCTTTACCGGTAATGTGCGCGAACTGGAAAACCTGTGTCAGTGGATTACCGTGATGGCACCGGGTCAGCAGGTGGAAGTGGGCGACTTGCCCGCCGAACTGCGCGAACCGGAAGCCGCGGCACCAAGCACCGAGAGCGATGGCAGCCCGGTGATCAGCAGCGCCGTGCACGTGGTGGACTGGACGCTGGGGCTGGCCGAAGAAGTGGCACGCCGACTGCGCGCCGGTGAAGTCGGCATCATCGATGACCTGACCCGACGCTTTGAAGAAAGCTGCATCCGCACCGGGCTGGCCCACACCGGCGGCCGCAAGGTGGAAGCCGCCCACTTGCTGGGCTGGGGCCGCAATACCCTCACCCGCAAGATTCAGGAACTGGGCATGGAAGGGCATGACGAACATGCCGACCATGTCTAGGCCCTGACTGCTTAGCCGGCCAATACGGTCAAGCCGGGGAGCGTGGCGAAGCTGCGCTCCCGTACCGTGGCCAGAAAGTCCTGCATGAAGGCAAGCGGCGCATCCTCGCTACGCACCGCGGCATACAACTCGCTGCGCAGGCCCTCATCGCCAATGGTACGCGCCACCACATAGCCCTTTTCCAGATAAGGCCGTACCGCCCAGTACGGCAAGGCCGCCACCCCGCGCCGGCTGGCCACCAACTGGATGATGGCCACCGTCAGCTCGCTGCTGCGCCGTGGCGGGTTCACCCCGGCGGGTAACAACACCTTGCGCCACAAATCCAGCATGTCATCCGGCACCGGGTACTGGATCAGGGTTTCGTCGGCGAAATCCGCCGCCTGCCACACTTTTTTGTCCGCCAGCGGATGATCCCGCGCCACGATGCCCACCATCTCGTAGGCAAACAGCGGCTGGTGCACGATGCCGGCTTGGGCTTCCACTTCCGACACGATGGCCAGATCAGCCCTTTGCGTCAGCAGCAGGCTGACCGGGTCGGCATGAAAGCCGGACACAATGTCCAGCTCCACCGCCGGCCAGTGCTGACGATAGCTATCCATGGCCGGCATCAGCCAGTCAAAGCAGGTATGGCACTCCACCGCCACCCGCAACTCCCCTGCCTCACCCTCACGGATACGCGCCACATCGCGCTCGGCCGCCGCCACGCGGCCCAGCAGCTCATGGGCCAGCGCCAGCAGACGCTCACCGGCCAAGGTAAAACGCAGTGGCTGGCTTTTGCGTTCGAACAGCGGCTGCTGATAGTAGGCCTCCAGTTGTTTGAGCTGATGCGACAGCGCTGACTGGGTGAGAAACACCCGTTCTGCCGCCAGAGAAACGCTGCCGGTTTCCTGCAAGGCAATCAGGGTGCGCAAATGGCGCAGTTCCAGCATGATGGACTCCCGCGGCTATTCATGAAAATTATTAATGCAAAATACAAAAATTATGCGTTTGAATCATACAACAGAATCCACCATGCTGGAGCCACTGACCACAAGGAGCCACCATGACCACACTGCACCTGAGCGGATTCCCGCGTATCGGCGCCAAGCGCGAGCTGAAATTTCTGCTGGAAGACTACTGGCAAGGCAAAATTGACGAACAGGCACTGCGGCAGGGAGCGCGTGAACTGCGCCAGCGCCATTGGCTGCTGCAAAAGGGTGCCGGCATCACCCTGTCGCCGCTGGGTGACTTCTCCTTGTACGACCACGCGCTGGATGCGCAGATTCTGGTGGGGGCCATTCCGCCGCGCTTCGGCTTTGATGCCGCCACGCTCAGCAGCGCGGAATACTTCCAACTGGCACGCGGCAATCAGCAGCAGCCCGCGCTGGAAATGACCAAGTGGTTTGATACCAACTATCACTACCTGGTGCCGGAATGGCATGCCGACACCCGTTTTGCCGCCAATCCGGCCCCCTTGCTGGCCCAGTTGGCCGAGGCGCGTGCACTGGGCATCCGGACCAAACCGGTACTGATCGGGCCGGTCTCCCTGCTGTGGCTGGGCAAATGCAAAGGCGGCGACTTTGACCGGCTGCAACTGCTGCCGGCACTGCTGGCATGCTACGAAAACATACTGCAGCAACTGGCCGCAGCCGGCGTGTCCTGGGTACAACTGGACGAGCCCATCCTGGCACTGGACTTGCCCGCCGACTGGCGGCAGGCCATCAGCACTGCCTACCGGCAACTGGCCGCCACCCCGCTCAACATCCTGCTGGCCAGCTATTTTGGCAGTGTGGCAGACCATGCATCCCTGCTCACCACGCTGCCGGTAGCTGGCCTGCATCTGGACCTGGTGCGCGCACCGGAGCAGCTAGCGGCTTTTGCCGCCCATTGGCCGACTGACAAGATTCTCTCGGCAGGCATCGTGGATGGCCGCAATATCTGGCGCAGTAATCTGTCCGCCCAGCTGGAGCTGCTGGAGCCACTGGCCGGACAACTGGGCGACAGGCTGTGGCTGGCGCCCAGCTGCTCGCTATTGCACTGCCCGGTGGATGCCGCCGCCGAAACCACCATGGATGCCGACATCCGCAGCTGGCTGGCCTTTGCCGTACAAAAGCTGAACGAACTGAAACTGCTGCAGCGCGGACTGCAACAAGGCCGCAGCAGCATCGTGCATGAATTGCAGGCCAGCGATCACGTGCAGGCCATACGCTGCAGCAGCCCGCTGATCCACCGGCCAGCAGTGCAGGACAAGCTGGCCTCCCTGCCGCCGGGTGCCGACCAACGCCGCAGCCCCTTCGCCAGCCGGGCCAAGCAACAGCAGGACTGGTTGCAGCTCCCCCTGCTGCCCACCACCACCATCGGCTCCTTTCCGCAAACCGCCAGCATCCGCAGCGCCCGCGCAGCATTCCGCCGTGGCGAGCTATCCGCCGCCGACTACCAGCGCGCCATGCAAGAAGAAATCAGCCTGGCCATCCGCCGTCAGGAAGCGCTGGGCCTGGATGTGCTGGTACATGGAGAGGCCGAGCGCAACGACATGGTGGAATACTTTGGCGAACAACTGGATGGCTTTGTGTTCACCCAGCTGGGCTGGGTCCAGAGCTATGGCAGCCGCTGCGTCAAGCCGCCCATCATCGTGGGCGATGTGGCACGGCCGCAGGCCATGACCGTCAGTTGGGCCGTCTACGCCCAAAGCCTGACGCAGCGCCCGGTAAAAGGCATGCTCACCGGGCCGGTCACCTTGCTGCAATGGAGCTTCGTGCGGGACGATCTGCCGCGCAGCACCGTGTGCAAGCAGATTGCCCTGGCCCTGAATGAAGAAGTGCTGGAGCTGGAAAATGCCGGTATCCGCATCATCCAGATTGATGAACCGGCCATCCGGGAAGGCCTGCCGCTGAAAAAAGCCGATCAGGCAGACTACCTGCGCTGGGCGGGTGAAGCCTTCCGGCTATGCAGCTGGCAGCTGGATGACAGCACGCAGATTCACACCCATATGTGTTACTCGGCCTTTGGCGACATCCTGCCGCAGATTGCCGCCCTGGACGCCGACGTGATCACCATTGAAACCTCGCGCTCGGACATGGCGCTGTTGCAGGATTTTGCCCGCTTCCATTATCCCAACCAGATCGGCCCCGGCGTCTACGACATCCACAGTCCGCGCACGCCACACACTGCCGATATGGAGGTCCTGCTGCACAAGGCCTTGCAGGTGATTCCGGCCAGCCGCTTATGGGTCAACCCGGATTGCGGCTTGAAAACCCGCAGCTGGCCGGAAGTGGAAGCCGCGCTGCAAGGCATGGTAGCTGTGGCAAAAACGCTGCGCCAACAGCTGGCCGCAACGGCAGACTGACCACCATCTATTGCAATTTGTAAAAAGTATTTTTAGTATTTGCTTACCAAGACTCTCTCTCAGGGCCCGCTCCGGCCCGCTTGGTACCCGCTGATCAAGGGCTCCTTTGGGAGCCCTCTTTTTCTGCTGCACAATAAAAAACCCGCCATCTGGGCGGGTTTTGCGCAAACCGGATTATTCACTCTCCAGGTGTCAGCATGCTCGGCGTCATCATCACCTTCAGGCGTACTTGCTCCAGATCGTGGCGAACGCGATGGCTCAGCCACCAGACCGCACCTTTTTTCACGCTCCACAACAAGGGCTGCTCACCCAGCAACTGAGCGGACAAACGCCCGATATAGGGCTGATGCCCCACCAGCACGATGGTTTTGCCCGCCTCGGGCCAGTTGACCGCCTGCATCACCGCCTCAATCGAGGCATCCGGGTTCAGTTCCGGCAGTACGGTATAACGCTTGCTCAGCAGCGCAGCGGTCTGCTGCGAGCGCTTGGCCTCGGATGCCAGCAAGATAAAATCGCGCGGCAGACGGTCGCGCAGCCAAGCGGCCATCTGGCTGGCCTGCTGCTGGCCACGACGCGTCAGTGCGCGCGCTAGATCATCCGACCCCTCTTCCGCTTCGGCATGGCGCCACAGAATCAGATCCATCATTCACCTCCGTTATTGTTGTTGGTGCTGCGCCACGATAAGGCGGAGTCGCCTCTCTGTACAGCAGCTTATACCCGCTACAGCAGCTTGGCTGTGCGGCAGCCTACACCAGCCGTGTGTCAGCCACATGTCGGACAAACACCTAGCCCCCAGCCTGGTGCTAATGCAGAAAGGGTGCCAGCAACGGCACCAGAATGGCCGTCACCACACCGTTCAACCCCATGGCGAGGCCAGCAAAGGCACCCGCCGTTTCCGACAGTTGAAACACCCTGGCCGTGCCAATGCCGTGGGCGGAGATCCCGGTTGCCGTCCCCAGCACCATATCGTCGCGCAGCCCCAGCAGGCCAAACAGGGGTTTGACAATGACCGCACCGAAAATGCCGGACAGGATGACAAACATGGCCGACAACTCCGGAATACCGCCGATGCCCTGCGACACACTCATGGCAATCGGCGTGGTGACCGCACGGGTAGTCAGCGACAGCAACACCTGCTGCGGCAATTGCAGCAGCCAGCCCACCCCCACCGCACTCACAATGCCCACCAGGCCACCAAACCCGATGGTAATGGCCAGGGGGCCGGCTGCACGCTTCAGCCGGGACAGATTGCCATACAGCGGCACGGCCAGTGCCACCGTGGCCGGGCCCAGCAGCATCTGCACCATCACCCCGCCCTTCATGTAATCGCGGTAGCCGGTGCCGGTAGCCAGCAACCAGGCCAGCAGCAGCAGCACGCCGATCAGCACCGGATTGGACAAGGGATGCCCCTTGCAGCGGCGGTTGAACAGCACCGCCAGCTTGTAGGCCAGCAAGGTGACAAACACCCCGGTCAAGGGCGAGGTGCGGATCACGCTCATGGCTGCATCGGTATTCATGCGCCCTCCTGATGTCGATGGCGCGCCAGCAGCAGCTTGAGCAACAGGCCGGGCAGCAGCAGGGTCAGCGTGGTGGACAGCACCAGCACCACAATCAGCTGCCAGCCGAAACCGGCCAGCAAGTCACGGTAGGCCAGCACGGCGGCCCCAGCCGGAATGAACAGCAGTGACAGATGCGACAGAAAGCGCGGCACATTCTGCTTCATGCTTTCCGGTACGGATTTGCGCAAGGCCAGGGTGGCAAACAGCAACAGCATGCCCAGCACCGGGCCAGGCAAGGGCAAGGAAAAAGTGCGGCTGATCAGTTCTCCAGCCAGCTGGTAGCCTACCAGCCACAACAGGGTTTCAATCATGATTGTCATTCCGCTTGCGGCAACTGGCCGCCACAAGTCTGGCAGTGGGCAAGGACACGGGGCTTTCATCATACCTGCCGCTGCCCGCCGGTGAAATAAACAGACAAGCCCATTGTCGTATTACAGGTGACAAACAGGACAAGCGGCACCGGGCTTTGGCATAATGCGCGCCATGATTGAGGATTCGCACTGGCTGCTCCAGCCACCCGCACTGGCACCGGCCCTGCTTGGTTTTGTCTCCGAGCCCGGCTCGCTCACCGAACGGTTGATGGCCACCGGCCACCGCTTTGGCGTACAGCTCCTGTTTCAGGGAGCAAGCACGGCCCACCCGGATGAAGCGATACTGCTAGGCCTCCCAGCCGGCAGCCCGCTCTACGCCCGCCATGTCCGGCTTACCCTGGATGACACCCCGGTGGTCTATGCCCGCAGCATCGCCCGGCTGGACTGCCCGGTATGGCAGCCGATTCTGGACCGTGGCAGCCGCTCGCTGGGCTTCACCCTGTTTGGCGGCCTGCCGCAACTGCAGCGCGCTGCCCTGCATTACCGGCAACTGGACAGCACCCATCCGCTGCATCAGGCCAGTGAGGCCGAGGCTGACAGCCTGACGGCACGCCGCTGCCGCTTTGTGCTGGATGACGCTCCCATGGTGGTATGCGAGGTGTTCCTGCCCGCCCTGAAAGACTTTGCCCGATGACATTGCACGCCCTGAAAGATCGCTACACCGTTTACAAGCAGCTGATGCGCATGGACAAGCCTATCGGCACCTTGCTGCTGCTGTGGCCTACCCTGTGGGGGCTGTGGATAGCCGGCAATGGCAAGCCGGACCCGCTGGTGGTGCTGATTTTCGTACTGGGCACCTTCCTGATGCGCTCGGCCGGCTGCGTCATCAACGACTATGCCGACCGCCACTACGACATGCATGTGGAGCGCACCAGCCAACGCCCGTTTGCCCGTGGCGCGGTGACCGAGCGTGAAGCGTTGCTGCTGGCCCTGGTGCTGGCCATTCTCTCCTTCCTGCTGATTTTGCCGCTCAACCAGCTGACCTGGCTGATGAGCGTGCCAGCCGTTTTCGTAGCCGCCAGCTACCCCTTTACCAAGCGCTTCTTCCCCATGCCACAGGCTTATCTGGGCATTGCCTTTTCTTTTGGCATTCCGATGGCCTTTGCCGCGCTCAACAATCACGTTCCCGCGCTGGCCTGGCTGCTGCTGGTGGCCAATGCCTTCTGGACCGTGGCTTACGACACCGCCTATGCCATGGCCGACAAGCCGGATGACCTGAAAATCGGCATCAAGACCTCAGCCATCACCTTTGGCGATCACGACGTCACCGGCATCATGCTGTGCCATGCCGTGTTCATCATCATGATGACCGGCATCGGCCTGCACCTGAGCCTGGGCTGGCCCTTCTTTGCCGCGCTGGTCATCAGCCTGGGCTTGATTGCCAAGCAGTATCTGGAAATCCGCACCCGCGACCGCGGGCTGTGCTTCAAGGCTTTTCTGGACAATAACCGCGTCGGTGCGGTGCTGATGGCAGGCATCGTGCTGAGCTATTTGTTGAAGTGATGATGTAGCCGGGCAGCTGGGCGGTGTTATGGCTGGTCGGGAATCCGCTCACGCGGATGATGGTTTACATGCCGCTTCCGCGCGGCGGGCAGGGAATGGAGCAACGTCGGTACAGTGCTTCTCTGACTATGAGCACCGGTCGGGGGCCGATTGCAGCTACGTAGTAAATACAGGTTTGTATCCGCTACGCGGATGATGTTTTCCATGCCGCTCCCGCGCGGCGGACGGGAAAGAGGGCTTGCCTGGCCAAGCCCTCCTTCACCTCCAAGGCCACCCCGCAAGCATGCCTGCGGCTGCCCGACAGGTCCCGCCCGGAGCGAGGCGCGCCTGAACTCGCGATTTGCTAACGTCAAATCGCTCAGACAGGACAGGCGCTTAACACCTCGCCCCGGCCTCCCGTCGGCATGCTTGACGGGGCCAAGGGTGGCGTCGGTACAGTAGTTTCCCGGCAAGCAAGGTCCTGCTCACCTTCCCCTTCGAGCAGTTTCCACCCCCTCCCCCCATCGCTACAGTGTGCCGCTGGTGCTCAACACACCCTCAACAGCGGCTGCCGCATCCGTTAGTCTTGCGGCATTTCTACGTCCATCGGTTTTGTCATTGTCTGTTTTTGTAGACAATGCACAGCCTATGGTCGGGTAGCGCGCAGCCATGCAATACCCGGGTAACCGGGAAAAACTGCGGGCCGTTACTGTTGGCGGTGTTGAAGTGCCTGACCACCCTCTCAACAGGGGTAACTTTCAACGACTCAACAGAAGGCCATTTCCATGACCAAACAACCCCCTTCGCATCCCCAACATCCCCCTCCCCTTTGCTTCTACTACCACGGCAAACCACTGCATGTGCTGCACCACGACGGCCAATGGTGGCTGTACAGCGGCGATGTACTGGCCGTCATTGGCCGTCGGCTGGGACGTCGTATCCAGCAATTACTGAGCGCCGATCCCAACACCGGTATCGCCCCGGTTGGCGATGAACAGCCAGAGTGCTGGCTTGCCACCGCCCTGCTGCGCGTCTTGCGTCGCAGCGGCAAACCACTGGCACGGCAGCTGCGTAACTGATTGAACAGCGAGCTGCTGCCCGCGCTGGCGCAGTTGCCACCCGCTGCCCCACGTTGGGAGCAGGCTCTGGCACTGGCGGCGGAGGCCGGGGTGCAGGTGAGCCATGCGGTGTTGCAGGCGGTATTGACGCAGGGTATGCGCTGGCAGCATTCGCACTGGTTGCTGACGCTGGATTACACGCCGGACCACCCTTTGCGCCATGCGCATGGTCGCTTGCTGGGGCTGAACAGTTCGGCCACGCCCTTGCAGGCGCTGGCGCAGCAGATTGCCACGCCACAGGGTATCGCCGCGGATAATGGCGAGCTGTTAGTGCTGGCGACGGCGTGTCATCAGCAACTGCGTGGCCGTTTGCAGCGCCAGGCCCGGCGGGTGATGCAGGCGGGTTGAGTGGGAGTCCGCTGCGCGGATGATGTTTTCCACGCCGCTTCCGCGCGGCGGACGGGAAAGAGGGCTTGCCTGGCCAAGCCCTCCTTCACCTCCAAGGCCACCCCACAAGCATGGCCTGCGGCTGCCCGACAGGGCCCGACCGGAGCGAGGCGCGCCTGAACTCGCGATTTGCTAACGTCAAATCGCTCAGACAGGGCAGGCGCTTAACACCTCGCCCCGGCCACCCGTCGGCATGCTTGACGGAGCCAAGGGTGGCGTCGGTACGATGGAAGTGATGTGAAAAGGTAAAAGAATCCGGTTTTATCCGACCGGGTTGTGGGTTCGAATCCCACGGCTTTTAAAGGTGGTGAGTACAAACCCGGCGCGGTCCCACTCCCGTCAGCGCGAGCCGACGCAGACGTGCCGCTCAGGGTCTTAAGCGGTCGGCTGTCCGAAGCGGCGCGACGGTAGCGCGCCGCAAGTTCCGGCCGCGCCCTGAGCGGCATGGCTGGGGCGGGAATTCGACGCGCTGCGGGTCGCCTTTTCTTTGGGTACTTTCTTTTGGCGAAGCAAAAGCAAAGTACCTCGACGGCGGGGCGAGACCCGCGAAGATGTCTTCTCCTTTGATTTTAAAAGGGAAATCTGTGATGAAAATCCGCTCACGCGGATGATGTTTTGCATTGCCGCTTCCGCGCGGCGGACGGAAAAGGGATCTTTGCTTGGCCCTCAACAAAAAAGGCCCCGCCCGGAGCCTTTGCGTGCTGAACGATACCTGCGCTACTGCGTCTGGAACGGCAGGCTGTAAGCCTTGTCCCCCAGATGCAGGGTGGCAATCCAGTGACGGCTGCCGGTAACACATACCGGCAGGGTGATGCGGGCTTGCCAGTTGGCACCATCTGCCACAAAGCGGTAGCGGTTGAAGCCCATATCCATGTCCGCCATGGAAAACTCCACGCTAGGTTCGCTTGCGCTTACACCCTCCAGCCGCATGACAAAGGGCTTGCCATTTTGTGGTGGGCTGACAAAACGCAGGCTGCCCCCATCCGGGAGGCTGCATAGCCCCTGCGTCGCATTACAGGCCAACGCAACAGGCGCTGCGACTTGCTGCTTGTGCTGCAGATACCACCACACCAGCCCGCCCTTGAGCGCAGCCAGCAGCAGCAGAGCCACCCCGATCAGCAGCAGTTTTTTCTGTTTCAGATTCATTGTCATTGCCATGCTCCCCGCATCAGGGCCACACCGTGGGCCGCATGCTGGCGGGCGCTGTCCACATCCTGCGGTTTCAGGCCACCCAGGGCATAAACCGGTAGCGGGATGCCATCCACCAATACTGCTGCAAAACCGTCCCAGCCCAACGGGGTGACGCCGGGATGACTGGCCGTAGGCTGTACATGGCCCAGCAAGGCATAATCCAGCGCCAACTCACCTGCCAGTTGCAGCTCGGCGGCGCTATGCACCGACGCCCCCACCCAGGCAAAATCCGGCCGCTGTGCCAGATGCCGCAAACGGGTGCCATTCAGATGCACGCCATCCACCGGCCAGCCGGCCAGCCAGTCCGGGTCGGCATTCACCACCACCTTGCCGCCGCGCGCATGCACGATGGCAGCCACGTCGGAGACAAAGGCCTGTAACTGCTGCCGGTTCATGTCCGGTTCACGCACCTGTACCAACCCGTATGCCGGGCCAGCGGCCAAGGCTTGCAACTGCGCGGCCACGCCAATTTCATGAGCGCAAGTGATGGCATAGACGGCAGGCAGTTGCAGGGATTTGAGGATAGGCCCGTTGGCCGGCAGCATGGGCTCGACACTGGTTTCACCCGGTGCTTGCCAGGCAAACTGTTGCCCCTCTTGCGGTTGCGGCTCGCCCTGCCAGCTCCATACCCGGAAAAAGTGCAAGCGTACCGATGCATGTTCGTAGTGATGTACGCGGGTCAGCCAGGGGGTAGCATGGGTCACCGTGATGTCCATTTCTTCTTGCAGCTCGCGTACCAGCGCCTGCATGGCGGTTTCGCCAGCCTCAAGCTTGCCACCGGGGAATTCCCAGTAGCCGGCATAAGGTTTGCCCTCGGGCCGGCTACCCAGCATGAAGCTGCCATCCGGGCGCATCAGCGCGCCGGCCACCACTTCGATGATTTTCTTGTCGGAATGCATATTGATTATTGTTTGCCTCAGTTTTTTTCTTTGGCTACCACGACACCGCTGGCAATGATGAGCGCACCACCCAGCCAGGTGGTAATGCCGGGCATTTCACCAAAAAACAGATAACCCAGCGCGGCTGCCCATAGCAGGATGCTGTATTCCAGCGGCGCCACTGCCGACAGTTGCACATAGCGCAGCGACAGGGCATTGACGAAATTGGCCAGCCCGCCGCTCAGGCCCAGCAACAGCAGTACCAGCCAGTCACCCCAGCCCGGCAGCTGCCAGTCGTTGCCTGCGGTCAGCGCACTGACGCCCAGCATGATCAGCGTACCCAGCATGGCAATGGTGGCCGGGCTGTCGGTCGCCGACAGCTGGCGCGTCAGCAGCGAGGCCAGGGCATAAGACAAGGCCGAGGCCACCGCCAGCAGGCTGTAGATATTGAACTGCAGGCCGGACCAGCCACACACCACCAGCACACCCAGCAGGCCCAGTGCCACCGCCAGCCATTGCCGTCGTCCTACCTTCTCGCCCAGCCACACCAGGCTGAGCAAGAGCATGAACACCGGGTTGGACAGGGTGATCACCGTTACCGTGGCCAGGGGCAGATGGCGCAGGGCAATGAAGAAAGTGACGATGGTGACCAGCACCACCATGCCACGCAGCAGATGCCGCCACGGATGGGCGGTAGCCAGCAGCCGGGCCGGTGCGCTGCTGTGGCGCAGCCCCAATACCAGCAGGATGGGCAGGGCAAACAGCGAACGGAAGAAGATGATCTCCCCCACCGGATAGCCATGCGTCAGCCATTTGGCGCTGGCATCCATCACCGCCAGCAAAAAAATGGCCAGGCTGTACAGCACGATGCCGCGGCCCTTGTGTTGCTGCGGCATGGCGGCAGCGGCCACGCTCACTTGCCCAGCTCCGCCTTGCGTTCCTTGGCGCTGCGACCGGCCCAGTCATTGGCAAACTGCCAGGCTACCCGGCCGGAACGGCTGGCGCGCAGCTGGCTCCATTGCAGTGCCGCGCGTTCGGCCTCGCTGTCCATGGGCAGCTGGAAATGTTCCAGCCAGGTTTTGACGGCGGCCAGATACGCATCCTGATCAAAGGGATAAAACGACAGCCACAGGCCGAAGCGGTCGGACAGCGACACCTTCTCCTCAATGGCTTCACCCGGATGGATTTCGCCATCACTGACCCAGCCTTCGCGGTTTTCGCTGTGTTTTTCCGGCATCAGGTGACGACGGTTGGAGGTGGCATACACCAGCATGTTTTCCGCCCGGCGCGCCAGGCCGCCATCCAGCGCCGTTTTCAGTGCCTTGTAGGCGTCATCACCGTCTTCAAACGACAGGTCGTCACAGAACAGGATGTAACGCTCCTTGCGTCCGGCCACCAGTGTCATGATCTGGGCCAGGTCGGACAGATGATCCTTGTCCACCTCGATGATGCGCAGGCCCTTGTCGGCAAACTCCGGCAGCAAGGCCTTCACCAGCGAGGACTTGCCGGTACCGCGCGCGCCGGTCAGCAGCACATTGTTGGCCGGCTTGCCTTTGACGAACTGGCGGGTATTGCGCACCAGCAGCTTAAGCTGGTTGTCGATATGGGTCAGCCGTGCCAGCGGCAGGGTGTGCGGCTCGTTGACGCCCTCCAGCCAGCCGGCCATGCCCTGACGCCGCCAGCGGTAGGCCGGTGCGCTCCAGTCCGGCTCGGGCCGGGCCGGGGGCAGCAAGGGTTCGAGACGGGCCAGCAGGGCTTCGGCACGGGCCAGGAATGCTTGCAATTGCTCCATATCATCTCTCCATACAAAAACAGTCTGGCCGCAGCCAGACTGTCTGAAATATTGATGAGTGGTCTCAGCCGCGCAGGCTGATGATGGGCCAGCCCTGCTCCTTGGCATGCTGGCGCAGGGTGTCGTCCGGGTCCACCGCCACCGGATTGCTGACAATGGACAACAGCGGCAGGTCGTTGTGCGAATCGCTGTAGAAGAAGCTGCGGCCATAGCTGGCCAGGGTCTGGCCACGCTCGGCCAGCCACATTTCCAGCCGGGTGATCTTGCCGGCCTGGAAGCTGGGCACGCCGGTGTGCTTGCCGGTGTAACGGCCATCGGCGGTGCGTTCCAGGTCGATGGCGATCAGGTGTTCGTCATCCACGCCCAGTTCGGCGGCAATCGGGCCGGTGATGAAGCGGTTGGTGGCGGTGATGATCAGGATTTCATCGCCCTGCTGACGGTGCAGGTTGAGCAGGTCACGCGCGGCTTGCGGAATGATGGGGCGGATGTGCTCATCCATATAAGCGGCATGCAGCGCGGCCAATTGCTGGTTGTCGTAGCGGGTGAGCGGCTCCAGCGCGAATTCCAGGTATTCGCCGATATTCAGCGTGCCGGCCTTGTACTGTTCGTAGAAATGATTGTTGCGGTGGTCGTAGTAGGCTTGGTCGACAATGCCGCGCTTGATCAGGAAGCGCGGCCATTCGAAATCGGAGTCACCGATCAGCAGGGTGTTGTCCAGATCGAACAGGGCCAGATTGCGTGCTTGGGTCATGTGTCGGAAGAACTCGCGGTTTGCAAAACGTTTTTCACCAGCGGCACGGTGATGGGGCGGCGCAGTGCCAGCGAATAGCGGTCCAGCATGTCCAGCATGCCGATCAGGCTGGACAGGTCGCGCCGCCAGTGGGTAAGCAGGTAACGGAACACATCGTCGGCAATGGCCAGCTGGCGGTTGGCAGCGTGGGTGCGCAGCGCGGCCAGCTTGTCGTCGTCGGACAGCGCCTTTACTTCCAGCACCAGTCCCCAGCCCAGGCGGGTACGCAGGTCGTCACGCACGGCGGCGGCCATCGGCGGCTTGCGCCCGGCCATCAGCAGGCGGCCCTCGCCGCTCTCCTTCAGGGAGTTATAAAAGGAGAACAGGGTGATCTGGTCGTCCGGTGCCAGGTCGTCAACATGGTCTACCGCGATGAAGCTGGCTTCGCGGGCGAAATCCGGCAAATGCTCTTTCTGGCCATCCAGATAAATGGAAGCACGCCCCAGCCGCTCGGCGTGGGCAATCCAGGCCTGCAACAGATGCGTCTTGCCGCTGCCGGGTTCACCCCACAGGTAGATGAAGCGCTCGCCATCCTCCGCCGTGAGGGCAGTAATCACCTCGCGGTTGCGCTGGGCCAGAAAATTGTCGAAAGCCGGCAGCGGCGTGGGGGTAAGGTCTAGTACTAGCTGGTCCAAGAGTAATGTCGTGTGGGCCGATTGAGGTCAGACTGCGATTTTACGCTGAGATGCCCGCTTGGCGAAACCGCTGCATGGCATTTGTTTAGTGCTTGTTGTTGTATAAAATCGCCAACAGCCTCCTGTCAGACCGCAGGCGCACCAACCGTCTGCGGCAATGCCGGCCCGCATTTTGCCGCCCATCCCCACCCGCTTGTGCCGCTTTCTGACCGACAGATGCAAACTAAGCGCAGCTTTCCCAAGGAAATTCAGTTAAAATACAGTGCTTTCGCATCAGCGAAAGCTTGACGTGAAAATACTTCAAGTTAGCAGAAAGCGAGTTTACCTTGAGCACCCAGTCCCTCAGTTACCGTGATGCAGGCGTGGATATCGACGCCGGCGACGCGCTCGTCGAAAACATCAAGCCCTATGCCAAGCGCACCATGCGCCCGGAAGTTCTCGGAGGTATCGGCGGTTTCGGCGCACTGGTGGAAATTTCCAAAAAGTACAAAGAGCCCGTCCTGGTTTCCGGCACCGATGGCGTGGGCACCAAGCTGAAACTCGCCTTTGACTGGAACCGCCACGACACCGTCGGTATCGATCTGGTGGCCATGAGCGTGAACGACATCCTGGTTCAGGGCGCCGAGCCGCTGTTCTTCCTGGATTATTTCGCCTGCGGCAAGCTGGACGTACCGCAAGCCACCGACGTCATCAAGGGCATTGCCGCCGGTTGCGAACAGGCCGGTTGTGCATTGATCGGCGGCGAAACTGCCGAAATGCCGGGCATGTACCCGGTAGGTGAATACGATCTGGCCGGCTTTGCTGTCGGCGTGGTGGAAAAAAGCCAGGTAATCACCGGCCGTACCATCGTGCCGGGCGACGTGGTGCTGGGCCTGGGTTCCAATGGCGTGCATTCCAATGGCTACAGCCTGGTACGCAAGATCATCGACCGCGCCCAGCCGGATCTGGACGCCGCCTTTGACGGCGACAAGAGCCTGCGCGATGCCGTGATTGCACCGACCCGCATTTACGTGAAACCGCTGCTCAAGCTGATGCAGACCCTGCCGGTAAAAGGCATGGCCCACATCACTGGCGGTGGCATCACCGAAAATACCCCACGCGTACTGCCGGACAATGTTGTTGCCCAACTGGATGCCAACAGCTGGGAGCTGCCCAAGCTGTTCCAGTGGCTGCAAAAGGAAGGCAATGTCGACAGCCAGGAAATGTACCGCACCTTCAACTGTGGCATCGGCATGGTGGTGATCGTGGCAGAAGAACACGTCTCCGCCGCCACCGCCCTGCTGCAGCAGGAAGGCGAAACCGTACATCGCCTGGGCAGTGTGCGCGCCCGCAATGGTGACGAACACCAGACCCAGATTTCCTGAGTCCGGCAGTGACACCAAACGGCGCCGCTAGCACTGCTGGCGGCGCTTGTTTTTTTACCGGCAGGCATTGTGGCTGCCGCAGACATATTGACCCATGAAGAATATCGTCATCCTGATTTCCGGCCGCGGCTCCAATATGCAGGCCATTGTCGACGCCAATATCCCCGGCGCGCACATTGCCGCGGTGATCTCCAATCGCCCTGATGCCGCTGGCCTGGCCTGGGCGGCAGCGCGTGGCATCGCCACCGCCGTGGTGGATCACAAGCAGTTTGCCAGCCGCGAAGCATTCGATGCACAGCTGGCGCAAGTGATAGACAGCTATCAGCCCGATCTGGTGGTACTGGCCGGTTTCATGCGCATTCTCACGGCAGACTTCACCCGCCGCTACGAAGGCCGCATGCTCAATATCCATCCGTCCTTGCTGCCGGCCTTCCCCGGCCTGCACACCCATGCACGGGCGCTGGAAATGGGCTGCAAGGTAGCAGGTTGCACCGTACACTTTGTCACCGCCGAACTGGATCACGGCCCCATCGTGTCGCAGGGTGTGGTCAGCCTGCTGCCAGATGACACCCCGGACAGCGTAGCCGCCCGGGTATTGCAACTGGAACACCAGTTGTATCCAGATTCCGTGCGCCGCTTCGTGGCTGATGATCTCAGTATTGTCGATGGCCGGGTTGCCTCGCCGGCACAGCCGGCTGCCAGCCTGATGGCACCGGCACCATAAAGCCGTCATCGGCATGAAAAAACCGCTGCGGGTCTTTGTGCTCGCCCTGCTGGCCTCCGTTCTGGTACATCTGGCTATGCTGGGCTCTGGTCTGCTGCCCGATGCCGTGATCGAACTGCCGCCGGATCAGGCCTTGCGCAAGATTGACGTCAAGATGCAGGCACTGGCGCTGGATACCCCGGCGCCACCCGCGGTACCCACCGCCCGCTTGCTGCCGGCAGGGCCGGCACCGGGTACGGTGTCGCACCATCCGGCAGCGAAAAAGCGCAAGCCCAAGCGAGAGGCATCCGGGCCGCAGGCCAGGGCAGACCGCGCACAGGACAAGCAGGCAGACACTACGGCAGAGATGGCCGATGCCAGCCAGCCGGCAGCGGAAAGCAGCAAAACGACAGAAGCCAGTGCGGCCACGGCAGAACATGTGGCAGCCAAAGCGGAAAAACACGCCAAGGCAGAAGAAGCCAGCACACCGGTGGCCAGCAGTACCGACAAGGCAACAGGCTATCTTTATCCGGCCAGCACGCTGCACCGCTTCCCGGCACGGGCCAAACTTGGCTACCAGACCTTCTATAATGGCGCGATGGTAGGCAGCGGCGGACTGGACTGGCAACACGATGGCCAGCGCTACACGCTGGAAATCCGCTTCAATCCGCTGGTGGGTGGCAATCTGCGCTATCTTTCACAGGGCAGCCTGGATAAGCACGGCCTGCAACCGGACAGCCTGCAAGCCTGGCGTGGTAGCGATGCCAAGGAATCTGCCCGTTTTGACCATGCAGCCGGCGTGCTGCACTTTGGCGAACAGGGCGACAAGGAAGTGGCATTGCGGGCAGGCGCACAGGATGTATTCAGCCTGGCTTTCCAGCTGGGCCTGAAGGGCGGCCAGCTTGGCAGCGCCCCGCTACAGATCACCACCGGGAAAAAGGTCTACGACTATCCGATGACCCCCAGTGGCGAAACCGATTACGACACCGGCTCCGGCAAAATCCGGGTGATCGTGTTCCGCGCCAAGGGCGAGGACGACATCACCGAATTCTGGCTGGCTCCGGATTTCTCCAACCTGCCGGTGCGCATTTCGCGCATCGACAAAAGCAAGCGGGTGGAACTGCGCGCCGTGCTGATCAATGTTGACGGCACCGAGCAATGGCGCCTGCCCGCGCGCCCCATGACCCGGAACAACCGTTAATGAATATCAGCCATAGCCAACTGAAACACATCGAAACCGTCATCAGCCAGATGACCCGCTTCGACCGCCCGGCCGACGCCGTGCTGTCCGCCTACTTCCGCGAAAACGTGAAGCTCGGTTCCAACGACCGTCACCTGATTGCCGAAACCGCCTTTGGCTGCCTGCGCCGCCTGATCCAGTTCCGTGCGCTGATTGCCCCGGAAAAGGCCACACCGCGCCGCCTGGCCATGGTGGCGCTGATGCGTCTGCAAAAGCTCAATATCAAGGAAATGGCCGACTGCACCAGCGCTGGCGAACGCGAATGGCTGGGTGGCATCAAGGGCAAGACGCTGGAAGACAGCCTGTCCGTGGCGGCCGAACTGCCGGAATGGGTGATCGAACGTCTGGCAGAAAAAGACCCGAAAGACGTGCTGGCACTGGGCCTGGGCCTGATGGAAGCTGCCCCGCTCGACCTGCGCGTCAACACCATGAAGATGAAGCGCGACGAAGCAATCGACCGTCTGCGCGCTGACGGCATGCCCTGCGAACCGACACCTTACTCGCCCATCGGTATCCGCCTGCAAGGCAAGCCCGCGCTGGCCAAGTACGAGTTGTTCAAGTCCGGTGCCATCGAAGTGCAAGATGAAGGCAGCCAGCTGCTGGGCCTGATCACCGGCGCGCGTCGCGGTGAAATGGTGGTGGACTTCTGTGCCGGTGCCGGTGGCAAGACCCTGCTACTGGGCGCGCAAATGGCCTCCAGCGGCCGCCTGTATGCCTTTGACGTGTCGGAAAAACGCCTGGCCAACCTCAAGCCGCGTCTGGCCCGCTCCGGTCTGTCCAATGTGCATCCGCAACTGCTGGCACATGAAAACGACAGCAAGGTGAAGCGTCTGGCCGGCAAGGCCGATCGCGTACTGGTGGATGCCCCCTGCTCCGGCCTGGGCACGCTGCGCCGCAATCCGGACCTGAAATTCCGCCAGAGCCCGGAAAGCGTGGCCGAACTGAACGTCAAGCAAACTGCCATCCTGGCCTCGGCAGCCCGTCTGGTCAAAGTGGGCGGCCGTCTGGTGTATGCCACCTGCAGCCTGCTACCGCAGGAAAACCGCGACATCGTGGAAGCCTTCCTGGCCGCGCATCCGGACTTCAGCCTGCTGCCGATGGACGAGGCGCTGGCAGAGCAGAAAATCCCGCTAGAGATCGGCGATTATCTGCAACTGAAGCCGCATCTGCATAATTCTGACGGTTTCTTCGCCGCAGTTCTGGTCAGAAAGGCGCATTGACCTTATCATTGAGTATTAGCAAAGTCGAAAATACTGTTTAATCCAGAATGATTTGCGTTTCGGCTTTGCTGCTCTCTCGATAAACCGCCACGGAGTTCCCACCCCCATGCCCGACGCCAGAGTCGCCCGACGCCTGGGACAGCACGGCCTGCGCGCCAGTCGCCGCCTGAGATACCTGTATCTGTCCATGGCATTGTGGCGACGTCGGGCTCCCATCTGGATTGCCGCCATTCTCATCGGCCTGGTGGCCGCCGTGTTTGCCAATGGCAGCCATCTGTCACATGAGCTGTTCTACCAGATCTACGACCAGTCGCCGTTCTGGGCGCTGTTGATCACCCCGGCCGGGCTGGGCTTGTCGGTGTGGCTGCTGCGCACCTTTTTCGAAGGTGCGGGCGGTGGCGGCATTCCGCAAACCATTATTGCCATGCAGCCGGGTATGCATGCGCTGCGCGCCCGCATCCTCACCATGCGTGCGGCGATGGGCAAGATGGTACTGACGCTGATTGGCGTCAGCTGCGGCTCTACCATGGGTTATGAAGGCCCCATCGTGCAGGTGGGGGCGGCCATCAAGTATTCGCTCAACCGTGAAGCCGCGCTGCGGCATGAAGGCGTGGCACGCAGCTTCATTCTGGCCGGTGCCGCCGCCGGGGTGGCAGCCGCCTTCAACACGCCGCTGGCGGGCATCGTGTTCGCCATCGAGGAAATGGGCCGCACCTTCGACCAGCGTGCCAGCTCCACCATCCTGCTGTCGGTGATTCTGGCCGGTATTACCGCCATTGCCGTACTGGGTGATTACAACTATTTCGGCGTAGTGTCAGTAGCGCTGGATCTGCGCGCCGGCTGGATGGCCATTCCGGTGTGCGGCATCATCGGCGGCATCATCGGCGGGCTGACATCGCGCATCATCCTGATACTGGCCGAACGCTTGCCCGGCCCGTTGCATGGCTGGCGCAGCCACTATCCCATTCTGTTTGCCATTGCCTGTGGCTTGCTGCTGGCACTTATCGGCATTGCCAGCGACGGTATCACTTTTGGCACCGGTTATTTCCGTGCCAAGGAAATCATCGAAGGCGGCGGCAGCAGCATGCAGGAATACGGCATCCTCAAGCTGGTTTCACTGGTCATCACCTATATCAGCGGCGCGCCAGGCGGCATGTTCGCCCCCTCGCTGGCCGTGGGAGCCGGCTTTGGCCTGAACCTGTCTCTGCTACTGCCCGCCCTGCCACAGGCTGCCATGGTGTTACTGGGCATGGTGGCATTTTTCTCCGGCATGACCCGCGCCCCGATGACCGGCTTTGTCATCGTGATGGAAATGACCTCATCCTCGTCCACCATGATCATCCCGCTGATGGCCACTGCGCTGATGGCGGCCAACGTGTCGCGCCTCATGAACCGCCATGCACTGTATGACGGCCAGGCCGAATTATTTTTGCAGCAGTTGCGCGCCCGCAATCAGGCAAATTGACCACGACCGCACGCTTACGTACAATAACCCATCGATTCAGTCAAGTATTCAAGGGCCAGCCCGGTGCCGGCCCGTTCACAGCAAGGAATTCCCCATGGATACCCAGGAAATCATCAAGCAGACAGTCACCGAAAATCCGGTTGTGCTGTTCATGAAAGGTACGGCCCAGTTTCCGCAGTGCGGCTTCTCTTCGCGCGCAGTGCAAATCCTGAAAGCCTGTGGAGTGGAAACCATCAAAACCGTTGACGTGCTGCAGGATCCGGAAATCCGCCAGGGCATCAAGGAGTTCTCCAACTGGCCGACTATCCCGCAACTGTATGTTAAGGGCGAGTTCATTGGCGGTTCGGACATCATGTACGAAATGTACCAGTCCGGCGAATTGCAGCAGGTGTTGGAAAGCCTGTAAGCAAACGCTTGAAGACCTGTATGCAAAACCCGGCCTGGCCGGGTTTTTTTATGCGGCAAACAGATGCCAGCGTATCCACCTGGAATTCCCTGTCTTACAATTCACAGATAACAGACCAGACTGGCGGCACCCTGCCCTTTCCCTTGCGGACCACACAGACGACATGACCTCTTCCCAGACAGACGGCTTTTTCGCACCTCCGGATCATCCAGCCAGCCCGCTGACCGCGGACAACGGCACTGCCATGCCGATTGATGAAATCTGGAAGGCACTGGTCAATGACCAACTGGTTCCGTATTTTCAGCCGATTGTCGATGTCCAGACCCGCCGCGTCGTCGGGGCCGAAGCGCTGGCGCGCTGGCGCCATCCTGCGCTGGGCGTGCTTTCTCCCATCACTTTTGTTCCGGTCATGGAAGAACGCGGCATGATTCGCGAACTGACCGAACTGATTCTGGAAAAGACGCTGTACGCATGCCGTGACTGGCTGGATCAGGGTTTTGAGCTGAATGTGTCGATCAACCTGTCGGCCCAGTTGCTGGCAGACCCGCAGCTGACAGGGCACCTGAGCCAGAAAACCCGACTGGCCGGACTCAAGCCTGCCAATCTGGCTCTGGAGTTCTCGGAAAATACCTTGCGTCAGCATTGGTCGGTGGCTGATGTGCAACTGGCCACCCTACGCCAGGCCGGCTTTGGCGTGATGGTGGATGAGTTCGGTATTGGCGTGGGCCTGACCGACAAACTCAAATCCAGCCATTTCAGCGGGCTGAAAATCGACCGGGCTTTTGTTCATGGTGCAGGGGACAACCAGCACCTGCGCGCCATATTGGGTGAGGCGCTGGCACTAGGCAAGGCCGAGGGACTGCAAACCATCGGCATGGGGGTTGAGGATGCTGGCGATCTATCGGTACTGAGCGAGCTGGGCTGCCAGTCGGTACAAGGCTATATCTGTTCTGCCCCACTGCCAGCCACAGGGTTAATTCCGTGGATTTCCAGCTGGGAAAAGCGGTAGAATACCGCCCCATACCTCATTCAAAGACCGGCCGCGGCAACAAGGCCGGTTTCGCATATCTGAAACAAGCTGCCATTGCGGTTCACAAGACCGGCATCGGCAGCTTTTTCGCAAGGTTGGGAACAAAAAAATGAATATCCATGTAGTCAACCATCCGCTGGTACAGCACAAACTCGGCCTGCTGCGCGAAGGCGATATCAGCACCATGAAATTCCGCCAGCTTACTCAGGAGCTGGCCCGTCTCCTGGCTTACGAAGCCACTCGCGATTTCGAACTGGAAGCCACCACCATCGACGGCTGGTGCGGCAAGATCGACGTGCAGCAGATCAAGGGCAAGAAAGTCACCGTGGTTCCCATCCTACGCGCTGGCATCGGCATGCTGGACGGCGTGCTCGACCTGGTTCCCTCCGCCAAGATCAGCGTGGTGGGCCTGGCCCGCAATGAAGAAACGCTGGAGCCGGTGTCCTATTTCGAAAAATTCGTCGACAGCCTGGACGAGCGCATTGCCATCATCATCGACCCGATGCTGGCTACCGGCGGCTCCATGGTGGCCACCATCGAACTGCTCAAGCGCAAGGGCTGCAAGCAGATCAAGGCCGTGGTGATGGTAGCTGCGCCCGAAGGCGTGAAAACCGTCAACGACGCCCATCCGGACGTGCAGCTGTATGCCGCATCGCTGGACAGTCATCTGAATGAAAACGGCTACATCATTCCGGGTCTGGGTGATGCCGGTGACAAGATTTTCGGCACCAAGCACGTTTGAGTTCTGCCCATGCCAGCAACACGCCGCTCACCTTCAATAGAAGTAGCGGCGTTTTTTGCAGGCCATGCAGCCCCTGCCCCATGCACAAGGAAGGCTTACCGTGTTGAACGCCCATCAAGCCATTGACCAGGACTTTATGCTGCGCTTTCCCGATGGTTTGCAGGATGCAGCATGGCAGGCACTGGCCAGAAAACACCGCAGCGTGGACAGCGTCATTACGCTTTGCCAGCACGGCTTGAGTGAACAGACCATGCAGCAGGCGCTGGATGACGGCAACCTGGCTGCCATCAGCGAAACCTGTCGTCAGATCATTGGCCGCAGCACCACGGTAAGCACTTTCGAGAAGATGGCCTTCCGCAACTATCTGGCCTTTCGCGATGTACATGTGCCGTTTGTGCAGGCGCTGTACCGCCTGTTGCACCAGTTTGGTCCGGACAGTTTTTCCGACTTTGTCGAAGTACTGCAGCTGTGCCGCAACGATGGCAATGCCAATCCGGCCAAGTGGCCGGTGGTGACTTGCTTCCTGGCTTATAGCCAGCCCGATGTGCATGTGTGCATCAAGCCCACCACCATCAAAAAAGTGGCGGCGCGGCTGGGCGTGGACATTGCCTATCGGCCGCTGCCCAACTTTGACACCTATCAGCGGGTGCAGGCCATGGTGCGGGACTTCAGGCAACACAGCGTGCTGGCACGGGAGCAGAACAACATCATTGCCCAGGCCATCATGTATTGCACGGTCTGAGTCAGCGTCAGGCCTTGCCGGTTTTACCACATCCGATTTCAACAAAAACAGGGAAATCCCATTATGTTCCAACACGTGAAGGTGGCCATCTCCGGCGCCCAGATCCTGTTCGTCGCCTTTGGCGCACTGGTTCTGGTTCCGCTCTTGACCGGCCTCAACCCGGCCATGGCCTTGCTCGGCGCCGGTATCGGCACCTTGCTGTTCCAGCTGTGTACCGGTCGTCAGGTACCCATTTTCCTGGGCAGCTCCTTTGCCTTTATCGGCCCCATCATCTACTCCATGCATACCTGGGGTCAGGGCGCCACCATGTTCGGCCTGTTCGCCGCCGGTTTCATGTATTTCGTGTTTGCTGCCATCGTGCGCTGGCGCGGCATGGAGCTGGTGAACAAGCTGCTGCCACCGGTGGTGATTGGCCCGGTCATCATGATCATCGGTCTGTCGGTCGCCACCGCAGCATCCGGCATGGCCATGGGACAGGCGGGCGGCAAGCAGATCATGCCGTATGAAACCTCCATGCTGCTGGCGGCCATTTCGCTGGCCACCACCATCATCGTGTCCATTTACGCACGTGGCATGTTCAAGCTGGTGCCGATTCTGGCCGGCGTTACCGTGGGTTATATCGCCGCCGCCTTCATGGGCGTGGTGGACTTTGCCAAGCTGGCCAACGCACCGTGGTTTGCCGCGCCGGTCTTCCATAGCCCGGAAGTCAACTGGTCTGCCGCGCTGTTCATGCTGCCGGTGGCCATTGCCCCGTCCATCGAACATATCGGTGGCGTGATGGCCATTGGTGGTGTAACCGGCAAGGACTTCACCAAGACCCCCGGTCTGCATCGCACCCTGATGGGCGATGGCCTGGGCGTATGCCTGGCCGGTCTGATTGGCGGCCCGCCGGTGACCACCTACGCCGAAGTAACCGGCGCGGTGATGATTACCCGCAACTTCAACCCGGTGACCATGACCTGGGCTGCCGTGTTTGCCATCTGCATGGCTTTCTTCGGCAAGTTCAATGCCCTGCTGCAATCCATCCCCATGCCGGTGATGGGCGGCATCATGGTGCTGCTGTTCGGCACCATCGCTTCCATCGGCCTGAAAACGCTGATTGAAGCCAAGGTAGACCTGATGCAGCCGCGCAATCTGGTGATCATCTCGGTAGTGCTGACTGCCGGTATCGGCGGCCTGACGCTGAAACTGGGCGGTCTGGAACTGGCCGGCGTGGGCCTGTGCTCGATTCTGGCCATGGCGCTGAACCTGATTCTGCCCAAATCCTCGGCCAGCCATGACGGCATTGTCGAAGGGCAGGACATCTGAACACCTGACCAGGCTGCAATACAGACAACCCCTTCTCGCTTTCTGGGAGGAAAGCGAGGCTCGCTTTTTCTCTTCTATTGGCAAGGCAAGGGCGGGGGGATAGGGAATAGATGGGAAGGCTGCGGAAGCAATAGCTTAATCGAAAGGCCCGGCTTTGCCGGGTCCAGTACAGTCGCATCAAATAACTTTGTCAGCAGCCTGAAGCGCGGACCATCCGCGCTTTTTCTTTATATAAATCAGAGACGTCGCAATATTACCGCTTCATGTCCGGATGATGAAAGACAGCTTGCCGGGCAGATTGGATAATGTTGACACTCTGTTGAAGTTTCTTCAGGGCCTGCATGCATCCGTAGGCCACTGCCGTCAGGGGCAGACAGCAAACTCCTTTGTTGTGTAATTGAAAACGCCATCTTGCGATGGCGTTATTTTTTTGTCCTGCGGCTAATCCGCGCCATGCATGGGCAAGGGACGCAGTCTTGCCATTTTCAATACATCTTCATAGCGCCCATTGCGCAAGGCATACGCGCGCAAGCGGGCTTCTTCGACAAAACCGTACTTGCGGTACAGTGCCAGCGCAGCGGCATTATCGGTAAATACCGTCAGTTCCACCCGGTGCAGGCCCAGCCAGTTATCAGCCAGATCCAGCATGGCCTGCAACAAGGCAGAGCCCACCCCCTGCCCCTGCCATTCGCGCTGCACCGCCATGCCCAGGCTGGCACCATGTGCCAGTCTTGGTGCACATTCCCGCCACAGTGAACCATGGGCAATCACCTGCCCTTCGGCTGTTTCCAGCAATAGCGCATGGTGCAGCGGGTCGTTACCTGCCAGCCGCTGTTGCCATAGCTGCATGGATGGATAAGGCAGCTGCAGGGTATTGCCGTAACAGAGCGGATCGCTCATCAGCGCGCGCAGTGCCGCGGCATCTGCCGGACCGGGTTTGCGAATGTGAAACTGGTTCATGCCTGACCTCCTGCCGGCCAGTGCAGCCGTGCCATCACCACGCTGTCCACATAGCGCCCGTCTTGCAGGATGTCCTGCCGCACCACGCCTTCATGCTGGAAGCCAAAGCGCTCGTACAGTGCAATGGCGCGCTGGTTGTCCTGCTGCGCCATCAATTGCAGGCGGATCAGCCCCAGCCAGTTGTCGGACAGCTCCAGCAAGGCTTGCATCAATGCGCGCCCGACGCCCTTGCCCTGCCATTCGTCGCGGACCAGCAGGAACAGGTCGGCCACATGGCGGCAACGCGCCTGCGGCAGGATGGTGAGCCCGGCGCTGGCTATCACTTCGTCGGCAGCATCACAGGCCACCAGCCAGTGACAGGATGGGGACAGCTGTTGCAGCTTGTGCTGCCAGTCGGCGGCCGACTGATAGGGCTGCTGCGAGGTATGGCGTACCACGCCGGGGGCGGATTGCAGCCGCGCCATGGCGGCGGCGTCTTCCGGCTCGATGCGGCGGATATGAAAACTCATGCGCGATTGCTCCCTTACAGCCATTTACAGACAGTCAATCTGCCATCATGACAAACAGCAGCAGGGTGTTACAAGCCAGCTGATCAAACAAAAGCCCCGTTCCATGATGGAAACGGGGCGATTGATCGTCATGAGCACAGGGTTCAGCGGCTGCGGCAGGCCTTGTCCACCAGATACATCAGGCTCTGATAAGGGATGCCGGAGTTGGCCGACAGGCCGATCTCGCAGGTGACGCTATTGGAGAAGCCGCTGCCGCAGTCCTTCACCTGAGCCTTGAGGCCGGTGAGCGCACTGCTGTTGAGTTCCGGATGGCTGAAGCCCTTGTCACCGGCAAAGCCGCAGCAGGTAATGCCCTGCGGCTCGACCACCGAGCTGGCGCAGCGTTTGGCCAGTGCATTGAGCATGGCCGCCTGGCCGGTCTTGCGCATGGAGCACACCACGTGCAGGGCAACACTTTCTTGCTGCGGGGTGAAGGCCAGATGTTCGGCAGCCACCTCGTGCACAAAGCGGGTGACGTCATACACGTGCAGGCGTTTGTCCTGCAGCCCTTCCAGCATGCTGGCGGTACACACGCCATTATCGACAATCACCGGCCAGCGGCCATTGTCGCTGGCCTGCAGCAAGGCCGCTTCCAGTTCGGACAGCTTGCTGGCGGCGGCATCCACTGCCCCCTTGGACTTGAACGGCGTGCCGCAGCACAGGCCATCCATCTGCTGCGGGTAAAGAATCTCGTAACCGGCCTTGCCCAGCACCGAGGCCACCACCTCGTTCAGCGGCCGTTGATCCGGCTGCGCCTTGGCCGGGGCAAAGGTACGCGTCAGGCAGGATGGCAGGTACACCACCTTGCGTTCGCCCGGTTTGCCGCCATCCAGCCGCAGCTTGCTGGCAGCGCGCGGGAAGTATGGCGTCCAGTAGGGAATACGTCGCCCCACTACCCGGCGCAGGCTGCGCATCAGCACCCCGGTAGCGGCATTGCCGGCCACGCTTTGCACGGTTTGCAGTGCACGCAAGCCAAGGCGTGCTCCCGCCGTGGCAGTGTCGTAGTGGCTGGCCAGGGTATTGGCCAGCGCCCAGCCGGTATCGCTCAGATTCTGCTGGCGCAGCTGGCTGGTGAGCGCGCCGGTATTGATGCCCACCGGACAGGCGGATTCGCACAAACCACAGGTGGTACAGGTTTCATCCCCGGCAAACTGGTAGCGCTCGCGCAGCTCATCCAGCCGGGACGGGTCCTTGCCGCTTTGCTCCAGCGAGGCCATTTCACGGTTGGCAACAATGCGCTGGCGCGGTGTCAGGGTGATGGCGCGGCTGGGGCACATCACTTCGCAGAAGCCGCACTCGATGCACTTGTCGATCAGCGTATTGGCCGTGGGAATCGGCTTCAGGTTGCGGATATGCAGCAGCTTGTCGTGGGTGATGATCACATCCGGGTTCAGGATGCCGTTGGGGTCGAACAGCGCCTTCAGCTCCTGCATGATGCGGTAGGCAGCCGGGCCCCACTCCATCTCGACAAACGGTGCCATATTGCGGCCGGTGCCATGCTCGGCCTTGACCGCACCTTCGTATTCCACCGCCACCAGTTTGCACACGTCCTCGATAAAGGCTTCGTAGCGCTTGATTTCGGCATCGCCGGAGAAATTGGGCGTGAACACGAAGTGCAAATTCCCCTCCAGCGCATGGCCGAAGATGATGGCTTCGTCGTAATGGTACTGGCGGAACAAGGCCTGCAGCTTGAGCGTGCCTTCGGCCAGATGTTCGATGGGGAACACCACGTCTTCGATGATGACGGTGGTTTCCGCCGCCCGCATCGCGCCCACACTGGGGAACATGCCCTTGCGGATATTCCACAAGCGGGTGTATTCCTCGACCACATCGGTAAAGCGGATGCCGGACAGATTGGGAATGGCTGCGATATAGCCGCAAATAGCGTCGATCTGCGCAGTCAGTGCCACGGCATCACGGGCACGGGTTTCAATCAGGATGGCGGCAGCCTCCTCGCCCAGGGTTTTCAGTTCGGCCGGCACCCCGGCCTTGTTTTCCACCGAGCGCAGGCTGGCGCGGTCCAGCAGCTCGGCCGAGGACACCACGTCCTTGTGCTGGGCCAGCAACTGGATGGCATCGCAGGCATCCTTGATGGTGGGGTACAGCACCAGCGCCGATGCCTTGTTGGGCAGCTCTTCCACCGTGTGGTAAGTCGCCTCGGACACAAAAGCCAGCGTGCCTTCGCTGCCGACAATCAGGTGCAGCAGCATGTCCAGCGGATCGGCAAAATCCACCAGCGCATTCAGGCTGTAGCCGGTGGTGTTCTTCATCTTGTACTTGCGGCGGATGCGCGCTTCCAGCTCGCCATCGGCACGGATACGGCCTGCCAGTGCGCCCAGCCCGGCCAGCAAACCGGCGTGGGACTGGCGGAAAGCCGCCACGCTGGCTGCATCGCCGGTATCCAGCACCGTGCCGTCGGCCAGCACCAGCCGCAGGCTCTTGATGGTCTGGTAAGTGTTTTGCGCCGTACCACAGCACATGCCGCTGGAGTTGTTGCTGACAATGCCGCCTATCATCGCCGAGTTGATGGTGGCCGGGTCCGGACCGATCTTGCGGCCATAGGGCAGCAGCGCGGCATTGGCCGCCGCACCGATCACCCCGGGTTGCAGGCGGATGGCACGCCCTTCATCCAGCACCTGCAAGGCTTTCCAGCCATGATTGGCCACCACCAGAATGGAATCGCTCACCGCCTGGCCGGACAGCGAAGTGCCCGCCGCTCGGAAGGTGACCGGCAATTTCAATGCCGCAGCCTGTGCCAGCACCGCCTGCACTTCGGCCTCGGTATGTGTCTGGATGACGATTTTCGGCACCAGCCGGTAACAGGAAGCATCCGTCCCGTAGGCCAGGGTGGACAGCGGGTCAGTAAATACCCGTTTGGCGTCGATCACATCGACAATGGCTTGTTGAAACAGCCGGTAAGCACCTTGCAGCATGAAGTCTCTCCACGGCGCAGGCAGCGGTTCTGTGTCGGCTTGCCACGCCAGGTTGCGCACGTCACCTGCTTGCAGAACTGCAATGGCAGGAGAACGGTCCCAAGAATGTTGAAGCGGCATAGTGCCACATCTGGCTTATCTGCCCATCAAGGGATTACCCTGTCAGCCAGACAGTTTATGCGTGGTAAATAACAGAGAGGGAGACACAGACATGCTGATGCAAATCGATCAGGCCACCCTGCTGGTGGTGGACATCCAGGACAAACTGCTACCGGCGGTGGATCAGGCTGACAGCATGCTGGCCGCAAGCCTGTGGCTGGTGGGTGTGGCACACGACACCGGTCTACCTATTGTGTTTTCCGAACAATATCCACGCGGCTTGGGCCATACCGAAGCCAGCTTGTTGGCACAGGCCCCGCAAGCCAGCGTGGTAGAAAAACTGCACTTCTCTTGCGTAGCCGCCGACTGCCTGCCGGACAGCTTGCTGGCACGCAAACAGGTGATTGTTTGCGGCATGGAAACCCATGTCTGCGTGTTGCAGACCGTGCTGCAACTGCTGGCGCAAGGCAAACAGGTGTTTGTGGTGGCCGATGCGGTAGCCAGCCGGCGCGACAGCGACAAGCAACTGGGCTTGCAACGCATGCAGGCAGCGGGCGCGGTATTGGTGAGTCGGGAAATGGTGCTGTTTGAAATGCTGGGCGCGGCTGGCAGCGAACTGTTCAAGGCCATGAGCCGCAAATACCTGATGGGGGTACAGCCCTGAAACTCCAGGATCCACGCTGGCAACAGGCAATGCGGCAGGCCTAATGGGCAGCTTGTCAGGCCTCACCACCTGCGAACATAATTTCCGCCATATTGGGTCTACCAAGTCTGTTTTCCCAGGCAATAATTAAAATCCGCAGCAGCATCCAGGCTTGTCACTGCAATCGCAGGCAAAACCTGATCCACAAATGAAAACGTGGATCAGGTTTTTGTTTTTGGAGCATCACCAATGCGTATTTGTAAAATACTCAACAACAATGCAGTCATTGTCCGTAATGCACAACAGCAGGAACAAGTTGTCATGGGGTGCGGACTGGGCTTTCAGAAACGCCCTGGAGATTATCTGGACAAAACCTGCATTGAAAAAACGTTTTCACTGCAAGAACCTGGCTTGCAAGCATTACTCAGCGAACTGCTGCAACGCATTCCGATAGAAATCATCACCGTCAGCGACCATGTGATTTGCCAAGCGCGGAAAAAACTTCCATTTTTGCATGACCGTATTTATCTGACTCTGGTTGACCATTTCCACTTTGCCATCGAGCGCCATCGTCAAGGAATAGCCATCCGCAACCTCATGCTGTGGGATATTCAACAACTATACCCCTGCGAATACGATATAGGCGTAGCGTCATTAGAACTGATCGCGCAGGAACTGAACTGTCAGCTACCAGTCGATGAAACCGGGTTCATTGCATTACACCTGGCCAATGCCCAATTGACTGGAGACATGCAAGTCACCAATCAGATCAGTCTCCTCATGCAGGAAGTGCTGCAGATTGTGCGTTTGAAAATGCATATAAGACTGGATGAAAATACACTGGCCTTCCATCGCCTTGTAACACACCTTAAATTTCTGGCTCAGCGAATACTCAACAAGCAGGGTTTTCCTTCCGTAGACATGGAGCTGCAAAAAATGGTGGAAGACTGCTATCCGCAAGCTTGGAATTGTGCCAAGACAATTAGCAATCATATCGAAAAGCATGCCTACCCAAAATTGACAGATGCAGAACTCATGTACCTGAGCTTGCACATTAACCGCCTACACGACCGACAAAGCAAACAATAGCAACCATAGAAATTCCGCTTTGTAATATTTAAAAAACATCCATCTTCAAGCACACAAAAAGAGCGCGTAAATGAAATAAGCCTCCGTAATAGAATCAACACATCACAAATCAACTGGATTGTTATCGCACCTGCGAGCAAAACCTGAAATCACTCTCCACCATGAGAGCTGGCTTCAGGTTTTTTTATTTAATCACTCAAGGAATAAAAAATGGAGGAACTGGCCAATACCATCCTGAGCAATATAGGTGGTAAGGACAATATAGAAAGCCTGGTTCACTGTGCTACGCGTTTGCGCTTCAAACTGAAGAATAGCAATCTGGCACAAACGGCCGAACTAAAGAAAACGCCTGGAGTGCTCATGGTGGTGGAGAGCGGTGGTCAATATCAGGTTGTCATTGGCAATGATGTTGCCAAGGTTTTTGCCGCTATCGAAAAACAACGACAACAGGCAGAAAAGTCAGTCGATGTGTCGTCCCGCGACAAGGAAACCTTATTCAGCCGCTTTATTGACGTCGTTTCCGGCATTTTCACCCCATTTCTTGGCGTCATGGCTGCGTCCGGCATCCTGAAGGGTTTGCTGGCGCTGGCGCTGGCCTGCCATTGGATGACAGCGGACAGCGGTGCTTATCACGTGCTGTATGCTGCCAGTGACGCACTCTTCTTTTTCCTGCCTATTGTCCTGGCCTATACCGCCGGACAGAAATTCGGCGGTTCGCCCTTCATCACCATGGCAATCGGGGCTGCCTTGCTGCACCCGACCATACGCAGCCTGTTTGCCAGCGGCAGTACTGGTGCGTCGCTGAATTTCTTTGGCTTGCCACTCACCTTGCTGGATTATGGCTCTTCAGTGATGCCGGTCATTTTCGCAGCCTGGTTTAGTTGCCTGCTGGAGAAGCGGGTGCAAGCACGCATCCCTGCCGCCATCCGCAATCTGGCAACGCCATTGCTTTGCCTCGTCATCACGGTTCCCTTGACCTTTTTGTTGATCGGCCCGCTGGCCACGCAGGCCAGCCATGGACTGGCGGCGGGCTATCAATGGCTCTATGCCTTGTTCCCGGTGCTGGCAGGTGCCGTCATGGGGAGCTTATGGCAGGTATTCGTCATTTTTGGCCTGCACTGGGGCTTCATCCCGCTGATGCTCAATAACCTCAGCGTGTTGGGCTACGACAGCATGCTGCCGCTGCTCTTGCCCGCGGTCATGGGCCAAGTGGGCGCGGTACTGGGTGTCATGCTGCGTAGTCGCGACAGCAAGCAACGCTCGCTGGCCGCCTCTGCCGCTACGGCTGGTTTATTCGGCATTACCGAACCGGCCATCTACGGCATCAACCTGCCTGCCAAGCGCCCTTTCCTGTTTGCCTGTATCGGCGGGGCGCTAGGCGGCATGGTGGTTGGCTATGTGCAAA
This sequence comes from Aquitalea denitrificans, assembly GCF_009856625.1. GTDB lineage: Bacteria > Pseudomonadota > Gammaproteobacteria > Burkholderiales > Chromobacteriaceae > Aquitalea > Aquitalea denitrificans. The sequence goes on along the minus strand of NZ_CP047241.1, from coordinate 704,207 downwards.
GCAAGGTGTACTCGATGGGCTTGGTCAGCGTTTTTACCTTTGCACAGATCATTCCGCCAAGCGGGGTGGATGGCAGCGTGTGGGGTACCTTCATCGGGACTGGCATTGCCTGCCTGTTTGCCTTGCTGGCCACCTTTTTCTTTGGCCTGCCTGCCACGGTAAAAACCAGTCCGCGCCATCCCGTCCAAACAGAACAGCACACTATTCTCTCGCCCATTAGCGGCAATATCCGCCAGCTCTCCAGCATTCACGATACGGCCTTTGCATCCGGTGCGCTGGGCGCTGGGATTGCCATCCATCCCACCACGAACAGCCTGCACGCGCCTTGTGCCGGCAGCATCAGCGGTGTGCAACCTTCCGGGCATGCACTCACCCTGCACACCGAGCATGGCGTGGAAATACTGATTCATGTCGGCATCAATACCATCCATTTGCAGGGACAGCATTTTCATCCACAGATTGCGCCGGGGCAGCGCGTCACAGCAGGCCAGCTACTGATGCACATTGATCGAGAAGCCATTCAGGCGGCCGGGTATGACCCCACCGTGCTGCTTACCCTGTGCCAAGGTGCGGACAAGGCCAGCATCCAGCTACTGCAAGCCGGCCAGGTTCAAACCGGCGACCCATTGTTTCTGCTTCACACCGAGCCTCTCCCAACCCAAGCTTAAGGAGTACAACATGCAACGTTTTCCCGAGCATTTCCTATGGGGTGGTGCTATTGCCGCCAATCAGGTTGAAGGTGCCTACCGGGAGGGTGGCAAGGGCTTGTCCACCTCGGATGTGCAGCCCCAGGGCATTTTTGCCCCCGTCACCCCTCGCAAGGACGGCGACTTCAATATCAAGGATGTTGCCATCGACTTTTACCACCGCTACCCGGAAGACCTCGCCCTGATGGCCGAAATGGGCTTTCGCTGCCTGCGCACCTCGATTGCCTGGAGCCGGATTTTTCCTGAAGGGGACGAAACAGAAGCCAATGAAGCAGGCTTGGCTTTCTATGACGCCCTGTTTGATGCAATGGCCAGCCACGGCATCGAGCCGGTTATCACGCTGTCCCACTATGAAATGCCGCTGGGGCTGGTACAGCGTTATGGCGGCTGGCAGGACCGCCGCCTGATTACCTTTTTTGGCCGCTATGCCAACACCGTGTTCAAGCGCTTTGGCCATCGGGTGAAATACTGGCTGACCTTCAACGAAATCAATATGTCGCTGCATGCGCCGTTTACCGGGGTGGGCATGGCGGCAGACAGCTCTGCGCAAGCCATTTATCAGGCCATTCATCATCAACTGGTTGCCAGCGCCCGCGCCGTACGTGATTGCCATGCCATGCTGCCAGATGCGCAAATCGGCAATATGCTGCTGGGCGGCATTGTTTATCCGCTTAGCTGCCATCCGGACGACATGCTGGAAACACTGCGACAAAACCGGCAATGGCTGTTTTTTGGCGATGTCCAGGCACATGGCAGTTATCCGGCGTATATGGAGCGGTTTTTCCGTGAGCAACAGATTCAGCTGGAGATCAGCCAGCAAGACCTGACGGATCTGCAACATACGGTGGATTTCATCAGCTTCAGCTATTACATGTCTGGCTGCGCCACCGCAGACCCGGCGCTACAGCAGCGCTTGCGCAGCAATATTCTGGATACTGTTCCCAATCCGCATTTGCCCAGTCCGGAATGGGGCTGGCAGATTGATCCGCAAGGCCTGCGCTATCTGCTGAACCTGTTATACGACCGCTACCGCAAACCGCTATTCATTGTGGAAAACGGCCTTGGCGCACGTGATGTGGTGGCCGAGGATGGCTCCATTCAGGATGATTACCGGATCCGCTATCTGAATGATCACCTGCTGCAGGTGGCGCAAGCCCTGCAAGATGGTGTGGACGTGATGGGGTATACCAGTTGGGGACCCATTGACCTGGTCAGTGCCTCAAAAGCGCAAATGTCCAAGCGCTATGGCTTCATTTATGTTGATCGGGATGATGATGGCCAGGGCAGCCTTAAGCGCCTGCGCAAGAAAAGCTTCTTCTGGTATCGCGATGTGATTGCCAGCCAGGGCGCCAGCCTGCAAGCCGGGGAGTCCACCCGATGAACAGCGCAACTTTCTTCATGGCAACTGAGCACACACAAAACAGCTGGCCGCAACAACTTGCTCTGCTCGGCATGCTGGCATGCTGTGCCTTGCCTGCCTTGTCACATGCAACACCGGCAGAAAGCTGGGATGGCTATGTGCTGGGCATGGAAAACACGGACAACGGTGTACTGGGCGATATGCACAGCTTGCGCTCAACACTGGCAAACCATGGCTTCACCTTTAGCACTGCCTGGTTAAGCCAACTCGCCCGCAATATAGAGGGGGGATACAATCCCGACCGTCACACCGCCTACATCGACCAGTTCTGGTTCATGTTCACCCAAGACTTGTCCGATGCAACCGGTATACCGGACGCCAAAATAGAAGGAAACATTGTCAATCGCAATCATGACAATAATCTGACCGCAATGCGTCTACAGGATAATCGCGTCACTGGGGGCGACCTTGCGCAGGAGAGCTGGGGCGGACAATCCACCACACGTCTGGGCTGGCTGACGTTCAGTCGCAGCTTTCTGGATCAGCGTTTGCAATGGCGGCTGGGACTGATGAACAAGGTGCAGGATTTCGACCAATCCATTCCCTGTGATTTCCAATTGCTCAACCTGTGTGGTGGTAAAGCTGCCGCTGCCCGGACTTGGTATAACTGGAATTCACATTACTGGGGCAGTACTTTCCAATACAAGATCACCCCGGAATGGACAGTGAAAACCGGGCTACTGGAACAAAACCCTGAGGCGACTTCCCGCAGCCATGCCTGGAGTGTCAGCACCCAAGGCAGCAAAGGCGTTTTGTTCCCGCTGGAACTGGAATGGCAAACCACCGCGGTAAACGGCTTGCCCGGCATCTACAACCTGGGATGGCTCTACACCAATGCCAGGCAAAACGCCCTCTTCCAAGGCAATGCGACACAGCCCGAGCAGTATCGCCACACCGGCTATTGGTATGCCGGATTAAATCAGCAACTGACCCGTCATCATGGTGATAAACAACGCGGGCTGAGTTTTTCCTGGAGCCTCGGCCTTGGTGACAAAAGAAGTAATCCCATCCCGCTGATTACCTCCGCCTCGTTACGCTACCGTGGACTGCTGGACAGCCGACCGCAGGACATGATGGGCATTGGCACGGCCTGGATGCACTACAGCAGCAACTACCAGCGACAGCAGCAGTATCTGAATACCCAGAGCGGTATCAGCGACTATGCCGATGCCAGTTATGCACCACTCCCCGGCTATGCCATGAACAGTGAATTTTTCTATCGCGCCCAGCTCCGGCCCTGGCTGCAACTGCAACCGGGTATCCAGTACTGGAGAAAACCTGCGGGACTCAAGGAAACCCCAGATGCCTGGGTGGTAACACTCAAGACAGTCGTCATATTCTGAGTATCTTGTCGCAGCGGATTACGCCGTGGTTTGCACCATCCACTTGATAACCATGCGGGATGAGCAATGTCTGGAAGGAAAAAGTTGGCCAAAGCATTTGCTTTGGCCAACTCTGTTCCGGTGGCGGCTATGCCGCTCTGTTTTCTCCTTTGCAGACTGGCGCAGGACGGTGATTGCAAGGAGGAGGGAGCAATCACCCGTCGCCAGCTACTGCATGACATATAGCAATTGTCGTGCCAGAAAACACAATTCATTGATAACAATGAAAATATGAATATTTACTGAGCCAGCAAGCCAGCGAGCTGCCCATGTGCACAGCTAAAATGCACCATTTTGGAGCACAACCAGACCAGAATGGCGCAGTCAGCCTCAGCCTCCGAGACAGCCTGCTCTTGTGCTAGCATCAGTCACTGATTCCGACAACACCTTGCCTCAAGCAGGAAACCCACCGCATGACGACCACTTTCAAGGATATTCTGGAAACCTTGCCCGCTACCGATGGCATTGCCGCCATCGTGCTGCTGGATGCCGCTGGCGAAACCCTCACCCGTCTGGAAAACAAACCAGGCACCGCCGGTTCGGTACGGGTTTACCATGCCCTCATCAAGAAACACAGCCATATCAACCGCGCAGCAGCCCAGGAAGGCTTGCAACTGTACGCGGAACATACTGCCGATGCCCGCCTGCATCCGGGCAAACATCCGAGTATCGACCGCCTGCTGGCCATTGCCGAAGACGGCGCACCCGGCCTGCGCGCCCGCATCGTGTTGCAGGACAACTAAACTGCACCCAGCGCGACAGCCTGCCCTGCACTTGGCCGGCTATCGCCACCAGCCTTACCAGCTCTCCGGCAGCACACCAAACAGCGATACCACCGCATACACCCCGCTGAGAAAAAAAGTGGTCATGATCAGCCACTGCACACTGCGGTGGGCATACCAGCCACAGACGAACTCGCTGCCAACATCGCCCCGACGCCGTGCGGCATTCAGCAGCAGAACCGGGATGATGCCCATCAGCACACCACCAAATGTGCCGGCAAAGTACAGCGCATTGACGAAGCTGGCAATGCCCGAGTACGCCAGCAGGAAGGGCGGCAGTGCCACCACCACCAGTACCAGCAGCCGTTTTGACTTCTGGGTTTCGCTACCCAGGCGGAAGTGGTCGAAGATATTGGTGAACAGGCAGCCACCCAGCCCCCAGTAGGAAGTCAGCATGGCCAGTAAGGCGAAGATATTGGCGGTGTAATAGGCCCATTGCCCCAGCGCCCTGCCCCAGCTTAGCGTGGCCACCTGGGTCAGGTTGTCGCTGCCCACCAGGGCGATCACCGAAGCCGGAATCAGCGCGACAAAGACAAAGGTCAAGGCCATGCCGGCCATGATGAGACCCGGCAGCTTGCGCGGCGCAGTCAGATTGCCGCGTACCAGTTCCGGCACCAGAAACTGGGCACCGAACACAAATACCGCCAGGTTGAACACCGGCACCACGTACTGCCAGTGACTCAGCCACAGATTGCTCAGCCGCGCATCCTGACTGACGATGGATGCCAGAATCAGCGCCAGGATGATGACAATCATGCTGATGCTGATCAGCTTGTTGCCCGCGCCCAGCACCTTCAAGCCCAGATACAGCACGGCCACCGACGGCACGATGAACAGGATGCTGCCCAGCTCCTTGCTCATGCCATATCCACCCAGCAAATCCAGCAAGATGCTGCCGCTGCCTGCCATATAGGCAGTCAGCGCCCCGAAGCTGTTGGCCGCCACAGCCAGAAACAACAGCCAGCCCCCCAACCCGCCCAGATAACGGCGCGCCAGACCGCTGAGCTGATGGTTACCACGGGTACGTAGCGCCACTTCAGTCAGGTAGAGCATGGTAATGGTGCACAGTACACAGGTAATCGCCAGACACAACAACAACGGGACATAACCGGTCTTGCGCGCGGCAAAGGCCATGCCCAGCACCCCTGCCCCGATATTGGTACCGAAAATGATGCCTATCGTTTCCAGCCTGCCGATGGGCTGAACCAGAAGGCCAGAGTCTGCATGGGACGGCTCTGCCGCCAGTTCACTTGAATGCATGGTAGCTCCGTGGAAGTGCAAGATTCAGCCGGTCAGCGTGGTGACCACGCTGACGCGGCTGGCGACAGGTTTCACTACGGATGGGAATACAGCTTGAACGCAATACGCCAACGGCCCTGGCGCTTGCACAGCGAGACGTAATCGGTAAATACCCGCCCGGCCAATGGCGTTTGCAATTCGGCCATGGCGGCATTGCCACAGAGACGGATCTCACCTATCTGCAATCCGTAGGGTGCACCCTGAGCATGCGGCGAGGGCCGGCTTTGCAGCAGGCTGCGGTATTGCGCCTGATCCAGCCGAGACTCGGCCCCTTCGACATCACCCAGCAGCACGGCATCGGGGCGAAAAGCCTCTGCCAGTTTTTCCGGTCGACCGTAATACAGGGCCTCGTAATAGGCGGTCAGTGCCTGGCGGATCTGTTCCAGATCGGATGAGCAGGACATGCAATTCTCCAGATGGGATCTAGCGGGAATGAGGGGCCGCCGTCTTGGTTGGCGACAGTCCGGAAGGGGCCAGCTTGCACAACTGTTGCATCAGCCAGGACGGCTGACGGTTTTCATCGGCAGCCAGGTCTACCTGCCCCACCGCATGGCGGACCAGACGGCCACCGAGATAGCGCAAGGGTTCGGGCGGAAAATCGCGCTGCAGGCCATGAACCAGACCACAGCGCGACCATTCGTTGTCCAGCCGTAACGCCAGCGCGGCCAGAATCTTGCCCCCCAGCATGGAGGGGCCGACACCATTGCCGGAATAACCGATGGCATAGAAAACATTGGCCTGACCGGGCAAGGCACCAAAATGCGGCAGGCCGTTACGGGTACGATCGATCGGCCCGGTCCAGTTGCTGACGATGTCCGCTGACTGCACGCCCGGATAGGCGCGGCGCAGATGAGCCGCTACCGTGGCGGCGATGCCGGATGCGCCATCCAGCTTGTCGGCCAGCCTGGCGCCGTACACCAGTTGCTCACTACCACCGCCCTTGCCGAACACAATGCGGCCATCCGGCGTGGTGCGGTAGTAGTGCACCAGCATGCGGCTATCGGAAATGGTCATGCCACTGCTCCAGCCAATTTCCTCCAGCAAGCCAGGCAAGGGCCGTGTCATCACCACATCACTGGACACCACGACAAAAGCCTTGCGGATGTCGGCAAACTGCGCGGCCCAGGCATTCATCGCCAGAATTACCTTGTCGGCACGCACACTGCCATGGGTACATTGCACCCGCGCCGGTACACCACCGTCCAGCCGTTCCATTGGTGAAGACTCGTATACCTTGACCCCGAGCCGACGGGCATGGCGCAACAGACCGCGCGCCAGCATGGCTGGCTGAATGGAGGCCGATACCGGCTCGAACACCCCGTCCAGATGCAGGGCAGAACCAGCAAGCTGCGCCGCCTGTCCCGCAGCCAGATGCAAGAAGGGAGATTGCCCCAACCGTTCCAGTTGGCTGACGGTACTTTCCCAGCTACCGAGCTGGGCAGTGTTTGTGGCTGCCCACAACCAGCCATCCAGCCGCAACTGGGCATCGATGTCATGTTGCTGGCAGAAGGCCTGCAAATCGACAATGGCCTGCGACGACTGCTGGCACAGGCGCAGGGCTTCGGCTTGGCCGCACATTTTGGCCAGCGACTGATACTTGGCCCACAGGCTGAGCACAAAGCCGCCATTGCGGCCGCTGGCACCGCTGCCGCACAGTCTGGCCTCGGCGATGACGACCTCGGTATCGGGGTTGGCCTGCTTGATTTCGATGGCACTCCACAAACCGGTAAACCCGCCGCCCACAATGCAGACATCGGCACGAATATCCTGCCGCAGCGACTCGGGGGCAACCGGCCCCGCTGCGGCCAGCGCCTCGGCAAGCCAGCTACTGAAAGCACTACAGCGGGATGCAGCGGAGGACATGCGGTATGACTCCTTGTGTCAAGACAGCTGCCTACCGGTACAAGGCAGCCACTCACGACAGGGGCTGCCTTCAGTACAGGGCGGAGCTGTTGGAAAGATCAGCAGGGAGCTTATTTGAATTAGCCGGATAGATTGATGGGAAAGAACTGAAACAGCAGCATGAAAGGAGTTGAGCCTTGCCGGTAAAGTCTGCGGCAGGAATCAGGCAGGAGAATGCAGGGCAACGCGGCGAAGTACGGTACAGGGAGAGCAAGACATGAAAAAAGCCCGCATGAAGCGGGCTTTTTTCTTGCAGCATAATTCCGGATAAGGGAATCAGGCTTGAGCAACCACAACCACTTTGATCGGGGATACTACGTCGTGGTGCAGAGCGATTTCGATGTCGTACTCACCGATGGCCTTGAACGGGCCGTTCGGCAGGCGAACTTCGAAACGCTTGATTTCCACGCCGAATGCGGTCACGGCTTCAGCCACGTCCACATTGGTCACGGAACCGAACAGACGGCCATCAACACCGGCTTTTTGGGCGATGGTGATAACAGCGTCAACCAGCTTTTCAGCACGAACCTTGGCATCGGCCAGGATTTCAGCTTGCTTGGCTTCCAGTTCGGCACGACGTGCTTCGAACTCTTTCAGGTTGACTTCGGTAGCGCGCTTGGCTTTGCCTTGCGGGATCAGGAAGTTACGGGCGTAGCCGTTCTTAACCTTTACCACGTCACCCAGTTGACCCAGGTTGGCAACTTTTTCGAGCAGAATGATTTGCATCTTAAGTCCTTTCCCGGCTTAGTGTTGATCGGTGTAAGGCAGGAAAGCCAGGAAGCGAGCACGCTTGATAGCAGTGGTCAGCTGACGCTGGTAGCGAGCCTTGGTACCGGTAATGCGAGCCGGGATGATTTTGCCGTTTTCGGCGATGAAGTCTTTCAGGAGATCAACGGATTTGTAGTCGATTTCCTTGATGCCTTCTGCCGTAAAGCGGCAGAACTTCTTGCGCTTGAAGAGTTGACGAGCCATTTTGACTAACCTTTTACAAATTCAACATATTCGATATTGAGTACCAACCGCGGATTCTTCAGACTGCGCTGGGACAGAAAGCCGGTGAGTGTCACCGTGTTTCCCGCCAGTTTCCCGGCATGTTTCCGGGCGTCTTCTCCAATCAGCACGGCCTGGATTTCACAGGCCACATCGCGTTCGAACCCGCCGGCAGTCTGTCTTGACTGATGCCGGACCCACATTTGCACTACCGGAATACCGGCAGGGGTGTAACGCAGGTCTTCTTCGCGTTCGACCGTCGCGGTCAATACCAGACGGTTCTGCAAGTCCTTCACTCCTGCCTATCAGGCAGCAGCTTCGGCCTCGGCTGCCGGCTGCTGGGAATCCAGCAGATTCTTAGCCTTTTCGTCCTTCATCATCGGGGACGCTTCGGTAATGGCGCGGTCCAGTTTGATGGTCAGGTGACGCAGAACAGCGTCGTTGAACTTGAAGGCGTGCTCGATCTCGGCCAGGGTTTCGGACTGGCACTCAACGTTCATCAGAACGTAGTGGGCTTTGTGCAGCTTCTGGATCGGGTAAGCCAGTTGACGACGGCCCCAGTCTTCCAGACGGTGGATCTTGCCTTCAGCGGCCAGAACCATGCCCTTGTAGCGCTCGATCATGGCCGGAACCTGTTCGCTCTGGTCCGGATGGACGATGAACACGATTTCGTAATGACGCATGTTAACTCCTTATGGCTATTTAGCTTTTTGCCATGCGGTTGCAAAAAGCAAGGTAGTGAAACCGCAGCATTCTACGCACTTAATCTGGGCTGGGCAAACTAAATCGACCATGCAGGCCGGGTAATGTGCCATCTGCCCGATCAAAAACAACAGCTACATGCGTTTGTCGCGGTGAATTTCGCTGATCAGGCCCTGATGCAGGGTGATTACCGTGGTATAGGGCAGATCGATGTCGCCCAGCCAGTACAGCTGCGTGTCGCCACTAGCGGCTGGGTCGTTGCGCACATAATCGGGCTTGCCCGCAAGCTGCTGCAGCTCGCTGGCGGGCATGTCGCGGTGCAGGTGCATGAATTGTTCGAACGGTAGCGGATCGGCCTGCAGCAGCGATGACAGCAACAAGCCTGCCAGCGCAGGCAAAAGGGTTTTCATGGCAATGCTTCTCTTACCGGGTGGGAAGCCAGAGTATTCCACAGGCAAGCGCGGACATGGCTGGCCGCCATGAAATTTCCGGTCAATGTTGTTTAACGCACCTTTTTCACCACATCGATCAGCTCGGTCACCATGCCGGTGGCGTCGCCTTCCTGCAGGGCACGGCTGACACAGCCCTTCATGTGGTTTTCCAGCAACTGCATGGCAACTGCATCCAGGGCTGACTTCACTGCCGCCACCTGGGTGAGCACATCCACGCAGTAACGGTCTGATTCCACCATGCCGCTGATGCCACGTACCTGCCCCTCGATACGAGCCAGACGCTTGAGCAGCGCTGCCTTGTTGGGCTGGGTCACGCTCTTGCCACTGGCTTCCGGCTGCGGGTGGCAGCAGGCGTCGTTTTTTGGGGCAAGGCTCATGCGGACTCCGCGTTCTGGATTGAAATCAGGGCTGCCAGTGTAACACCGGCAGCACCGGGCTTGCGCAGCCTGCCGCTCAGGCGCTGACCTCCAGCATGGCCATCATGCCGGCGTCTTCGTGCTCCAGGATATGGCAGTGGAACATGCGCAGGCCGGGCATGGCCTGCACAAAGCGCAAACGCACCGTCTCACCCGCCGGAATATTCACCACATCGCGCCAGGCCAGGAAGGGTTCTGGCTGCCACACGCCATCATCCGTGCGGGCTATCACCTGGAACTGGGTGCCGTGGATGTGGAAGGGGTGGTCCATGTGCGCCTGGCTGACGATGTCCCATTCTTCGATCTGGCCGACCTTGCCGCTGAAATCCACCCGGTTCATGTCGAACTTCTTGCCGTTGATCAGGAACATGGCATCCGGGTTGGCCATGTTCTCGCTGAAGTTGACCACCCGCTTGACCGCAGGCTTGCCCAGCGCGGCGATGTCGCGCAGTTTGTCCGGCAGCGCGGCGGTAGCCTTGCTGCCCGCCTGCCGGATGGTGGCAAGGGTGAGGGTTTCGGCCTGTTCCGGGCTCATGGCCTTGCCACGGTTGTAGGGCAGCGCCTGCAGGGCTGATGGCTGGCCATGCGTGAAGCGCCCGGTGATGACGATCTCCGCCCGCTCGCCTGGCGACAGCAGCAGCGTATCAATGCGACGCGGCGCGCCAATCAGCCCGCCATCCGTCCCCACCAGCTTTACTTCGTGCGCGGGCAAGGCCAGTTTCATGATGCGCGCGCTGCTGGCATTCCAGATGCGCCAGCGCTGCCGTTCGCCCTCGGCCAGGGTAATCACCGGCTGCCAGCCGCCATTCACCAGCACGAACTGGCCTTCGCGGCCATCATGCCGGTCGGCAGCACTGCTATCCGCAATCTGGCCATGGACATCCAGCTTCAGGTCGGACAGCACCAGCCATTGCTCCGGCAGATGGGCCAGCGGGTCGTTGCGGCTTTTCACCACGAATACCCCGGCCAGCCCCATATAAGCCTGCTGTGCGGTATGGCCATGCGGGTGCGGGTGGTACCAGTAGCTGGCGGCACTACCGGCTGGCAGCTTGAAGTGGTAATTGCGGGTCTGGCCCGGCAGCACCGGCGCGTGCGGATTGCCGTCCTGCTCCGCCGGCACCGGCATGCCGTGCCAGTGAATGGTGCTGGGCTGCCGCAGCTTATTGGCAAAAGCAATGCTCACTTCGTCCCCTTCCCAGGCCACGATGGCCGGGCCGGGAATCTGGCCGTTATAGGCCCAGAAGGCGGTGGCCGGCTTGCCCGGCAACAGCGGCAGGCTGACCGGTGCGGCACGCAGCTGGCCAAGGAATTGGCCGGCCGCACCCTGGTTGGCCAGCTTGGACAGGGCCGGTAAAGGCAGGCCACGCGGCAGGCCGAGACCCTCTGCCGCCGGCAGGGCTGCATCGGTGGCAGCGCCATGCCCCATCGCGGCGTGATCCATGCCCGGCATGTCGGCCATGCCTTCTGCCCAGCTCTTGCGCAGTAGCAGCGGCGTCAGCGCCAGCGCGCTGCTCCAGTGCAGGAAATGTCTTCTGTCCATGTAGTGACTCCGTCAGCAAATGAAATGCGCTTGATCCTGCCTGGCTGCATTCAGGATCGCCACGCCATACCCCCCAAGGGTATAAGCACCATAGAGTGCAGTATACGCACCCGGGTTCCGCAACGGAGCAGACTCAGCACAAAAAGCTGACCGCCATCAAAAAACCCCATGCCGCGGCATGGGGTTTGCAGGATGAATGTGGTGCAGAAGCCTCAGCCAGCCTGTGCTTTCAATACGCGCTGACGGCGGCTTTCCGCCAGCACCATGCCGGAAGACACCGACACATTGAGGCTTTCCACAGTACCGAACATGGGGATGGACACCAGCACATCGCAGTGCTCGCGCGTCAGGCGGCGCATGCCCTCGCCTTCCGAACCCATCACCCAGGCCAGCGGGCCGGCGGCATCGACATGGAACAGATCGGTATCGGCTTCCATGGTGGTGCCGGCAATCCATACCCCGGCGTCTTTCAGATCGCGCAGAGTGCGGGCCAGATTGGTGACGGTAATGTAGGGAATCACTTCGGCAGCGCCGCAGGCCACCTTGGACACAGTGGCGTTCAGCCCGGCCGAGCGGTCCTTGGGGGCAATCACCGCATGCGCGCCCATGGCATCGGCCACGCGCAGGCAGGCGCCCAGATTGTGCGGGTCGGTGACGCCATCCAGAATCAGCAGCAGCGGCGGTTCGCTGAGGTTTTCCAGCACGTCGTCTAGGTCGACATGGTTGCGGCTGGCGTCAATCATCGCCACCACACCTTGATGGCGGGCGTTGCCGCTCATGCTGTCCAGCCTGGCCTTGTCGACAATGTGCAGCTTGATGTTTTCTTCAGCGGCCTTGTCCAGCACGGCCTTGGCGCGCTCGTCCTGCCGGCCTCCGGCCAGCCAGATTTCGATCAGGCTTTTCGGGTTCTGCCACAAGCGGGCGTTGATGGCATGAAAGCCGTGGATGAGTCGCTTGTTGCTCATGCGCTTGAAGCCTTGTAAACGGGAATGGGCGCTATTGTAGCCGCAAAGCCAGGGCCTTGCTGCCAAACTGCAGCGCCCGCAGCCTACATCCCGCCCTGCCAGTCCGCCAGGACTGCCAGCCGGGCCGACTTGGCCAAACGCTCCGCCAGTTGCGGAAACTCCACCGCCGGCACCGGTTTGCCAAAGTGGTAGCCCTGCAGCAGGGTGCAGCCCTTGAGTTCCAGAAAATCTGCCTGAGCCGCATTTTCCACACCTTCGGCCACCACCTTGAACTTGAGCTTCTTGGCCATGGCCAGGATGGCTTCGGCAATGGCGGCATTGTCTTCATCACCCGGCAGGCCGTCGACAAAGGAGCGGTCGATCTTCAGCGTATCCAGCGGGAAACGCTTGAGGTGTGACAGCGAGGAATAACCGGTACCAAAGTCGTCAATTGACAGCCACACCCCCAGTGCTTTCAGTTCGGCCAGCTGGTGCACGGCTTCCACCGGGTTCTGCATGATCATGCTTTCGGTGATTTCCAGCTCCAGCCGGCAGGCATCCAGCCCGGTGGTTTGCAAGGCACGGGCCACATTGTCCACCAGCGTGGTCTGTTCAAACTGGCGCGCGGACAGGTTGACGGCCACGCGCGGTACAAACAGCCCGGCATCGTCCCAGGCCTTGATCTGGCGGCAGGCTTCCTGCAGCACCCAGTCGCCAATCGGCTTGATCAGGCCGGTTTCCTCGGCCAGCGGAATGAAGCGCAGCGGCGGAATCAGCCCCAGTTGCGGGTGACGCCAGCGGATCAGCACTTCTACCCCGGACATGTCGCGGCTGGCAGCATTGAGCTGCGGCTGGTAGTGCAGTTCGAATTCACCCCGCTCCAGCGCCTGGCGCATGCCGTTTTCCAGCAGCAGGCGTTCGAAGGTCTGGGTGTTCATCTCGGCATCAAAGAACTGGTAGGTGTTCTTGCCGGCGTCCTTGGCACGGTACATGGCGACATCGGCGTTTTTCAGCAGGCTGCGCGCATCGGTGCCGTCATTGGGGAATACGCTGATGCCGATGCTGCCGGTGACAAACACTTCGTGTTCTTCCAGCCGCAGGCCACGTCCCAGCACGGTGAGGATGTCCTCGGCCAGCCCGGCCAGCTCGGCCTGGTCGGCAAATTCGGTCAGCAGCAGGGTGAATTCGTCGCCGCCTTGGCGTGCCAGCAGGCCACGCTCGCCCACCGAGTTGGACAGGCGAATGGCAATTTCGCGCAGCAGTTCATCACCGGACTGATGGCCGAAGGAGTCGTTGATCAGCTTGAAACGGTCCAGGTCGATGAACATCACCGCCAAGGGCGTCGGTTCGCCGCTCATGTCGACAATGGACTGTTCCAGCCGGCTGATCAGGCTGCTGCGATTGGGCAGCCGGGTGAGCGGGTCGTGATTGGCCAGAAACTGCAGCCGCTCTTCGGCCTGCTTGCGCACGGTGATGTCGGAAAACACCGCCACGTAGTTGCTGTGGAAGCCACCGTCGTCACGCACCAACGAGATGGACAGTTCGGCCGGATACCAGTCTCCGTTCTTGCGCCGGTCGCGCATTTCGCCCTGCCACTGGCCATGCTGGGCCAGCGCCTGCTGCATTTGCTGGCTGACGCTATCGTCACTGTCGGCAAAAATGCGCGACAGCTTGCCCAGCGCTTCGGCCTCTTCGTAACCGGTGATGCGGGTAAAAGCGTGGTTGACCGCGATGATGCGGGTATCGGCGTCGAGAATCAGGATGCCTTCAGCTGAATTTTCAAACACTTTGGCCGCCAGCTTCAGGTTGGTATCGGCAGCGATGCGGTCGGAGATATCCACCACCACACCGATCAGCGCCGGCTTGCCGTCATACTCCACCAGCCGGCTGTGGACTTCCAGATCGACCAGCCGCCCGTCACGGCTGATGGCGCGCGTGGTGTAGTGCATTACCTGGATGTTGTCGCGCAGGCGGCGCTTGATCTGCAGCCGGATGCGGCTGGCTTCGCTGGGCGGCAGCAGGCTTTCCAGCGGCATGTCCTGCATGTCTTCGGGCTGGTAGCCAACAATATCGGCCAGCTTGGGGTTGACATACACCAGCCGCTCGTCCTGCAGGATATAAATACCCACCAGGGTTTGCTCCACCAGCGCCCAGTACTTTTCCTCGGCTTCTTTCTTGGCTTTCTGCTCTTCCCGCGTACGGGTGATGTCAGTATCCACGCTGCCCACACCGGCGGGCCGACCCTGGCTGTCGAACAAGGGAAACTTGGTCACCAGCATGGTGAAGGTGGCATCACCGACGCTGAAGCTTTCCTCGAACTGACGCGGTTCCAGGCAATTGAGTACCACCTCGTCCTGCTGCTGGATGCGCCGGGCATCTTCCGGTACAAAATAATCCGCCAGCGAACGCCCTACCATGGCGTATTCGGTCACCCCCAGCATGCGGCTGTAAGCACGGTTGGCCAGCAGAAAACGACCATCCAGCCCCTTGAGCGACATCATGTTGGGACTGTTGTTGACCAGCGACTCCACCCGTGAGCGGAATTCGTTCAGCTCGTCGTCCTTGCGCCGGTGAATATCGCTGAGCGTGGCCACCAGCAGAGATGCCACGATGAAGGTCAGGCACAAGGCCGTTTCCGTCATCAGCTCGGTGCTGCCAGCGTACAGGTACAGGCTGGGGAAAAAGCCTGGCAGCGACAATAGCAGGCACAGCAGCGAGCCGGACAGGCAGGCCCCCAGCAGACGGCCACGGAAAGCCGCCCAGATCATCAGTGGGAAGAACAACACCGGGCGGGGAAAAGGCAGGTTGTGGGTATTGCTCACCATTGACGCCCACACCGCCAGCATCACCAGCAGGATCACCAGCAGCTCCAGCAGGCGGCGGCGATCCGGCAAGCCCGGCAGGCGTAACAGCGGCAGCCAGCAGGTCATGGCCAGCATGCAGCAAGCGGCCGCCAGCGCCATCCACGGCAACACCATGGCCAGGCTGCCATGCCAGAAGCAAAACAACCCCAGCAGGGCAACCGGCGGTGCCGCAAGGTAGGCGCACACTTCCAGCAGGTTCAGCAACAGGTGGGAAATGACCGAGGCATCCGACAGCGCCACCGGCTGCGCGCGCAACAAGCGGGCCCCTGGCAGCAACAGCAGCAGCGACAGGCTCAGTGCGCCAGCCCATGACCACGGCAACCACTGGCTGCAGATCAGCCAGGCGGCCAGCGGCCAGTACCACACCGCGCCGAAACCACGCCACAGCAGCCAGCCGGCAAACAAGCCATGCGGCAGGAAGCCGTACAGCGGAATTTCACCCAGCGCCTGCCTGGGCCACAACAACAAGCTGGCAGCAAACAGCAGAAATGCCGCCCAGCCGGCAAACAGCCCCTTAGTTTTCACTCTCCCAGTCCTTTGCAGCCACGCTCTGACCATGCCCGGCACCTGCCGGGCACTATTGATTGGTATAGGGTTCAGATTTCTGGCGGGTCTCGGGCCTGATGGCCTCTTGTAAATGGATGGCAAACACACCGTTGGTATGAAATGCCCGCTGGTATAATACCCGCAGATCCACGAATGTGAAGAAGAATGTTGGACACACTGCCCCGCATTGCACCAGCCGGTCAGAAGACCCGCTGCCCCGCCCTGCCCGATGGCCTGGATGCCGCCGTACTGGCCGGTCTGGCCCAGGCAGGCCATACCCTGCTGGTACTGACTGCCGATGCCCAGTCCGCGCAACGGCTGAAGGCCGAACTGCCGTGGTTTGCCCCCGACATCAAGGCCGCCTTGCTGCCCGATTGGGAGACGCTGCCTTACGACCACTTTTCGCCGCACGGCGAACTGGTGAGCGAGCGGCTGGCCACGCTGTGGCAGATTCATCGCGGCGAATGTCAGGTGGTGATTGCGCCGGTCAGCACTGCCATGACGCGGCTCGCGCCGGTCAGCTACCTGCTGGGCCGCACCTTCCTGCTGCAAGGCAAGCAACAGCTGGATGTGGAGCAACTGCGCGCCGACATGGTGATGGCAGGCTACAGCCACGTCACCCAGGTAATGGCACCGGGCGAGTTTTCCATTCGTGGCGGCCTGGTGGACCTGTTCCCCATGGGCAGCACCCTGCCCTACCGCATCGACCTGTTCGACAAGGAAATCGACAGCCTGCGCACCTTCGACCCGGACAGCCAGCGCACGCTGTACCCGGTGCCGGAAATCCGCATGTTGCCGGCGCGCGAATACCCGGCGGATGAAAGCGGCGTCACCGCCTTCCGCCAGCACTACCGCGAACGCATGGAAGGCGACCCCTCCAAGAGCCGCATCTATAAGGATGTGTCGGCCAATCTGTTCCCCGCCGGCATCGAGTACTACCTGCCGCTGTTCTTCGACGAAACCGCCACCCTGTTCGACTACGTGGGCGAAGCCGCCCTGGTGGTGCTGCACCGTGACGTGGCTGGAGCCGCCGACACCTTCTGGAAGGACGTACAGAACCGCTACCACATGGCACAGGGCGACCCGGAACGCCCGGTATTGCCACCGGCCGATGTGTTCTTGCGTCAGGACGAATTCCTCGGCCGCATCAAGCCTTATTCGCGCATTGAAATACCTGCGGCAGCCGAAGCGGATGCCGCCAGCCTGAGCCTGCCCGACCTGGCCGTCGAGCGCCGCGCCGACAACCCGCTGCACAAGCTGGCGCATTATCTGCAACACAGCGGCCAGCGCGTGCTGCTGACCGCAGAAAGCCTGGGACGGCGCGAAACCATGGTGCAGTTCCTGCAGGAACACGGCATCAAGCCGCAGCTGATCGACAACTGGCAGGACTTTGCCACCGGCAACATGCCGCTGGCACTGGTGGTGGCCCCGTTGTATTCCGGCTTTGCCCAGCAACAACCGCCGTTGTCCATCATCACCGAGAGCGAGCTGTACCAGCACATCGCGCGCAGCCACACCCGCCGCCGCCATGTGAAGATGAGCTCGGACTCCATGCTGCGCGATCTGGCCGAGGTGAAATCCGGCGACCCGGTGGTGCACGAGCAGCACGGCATCGGCCGCTATATAGGCCTGGTGTCGATGGACCTGGGCGAAGGCGAAACCGAGCTGATGCAGCTGGAATACGCCGACAACGCCACCCTGTATGTGCCGGTCAGCCAGCTGCACCTGATTTCGCGCTATGCCGGTGGCCCGTCCGAGCAGGCCCCGCTGCACAAGCTGGGCAACCCGGCCTGGGAAAAAGCCAAAAAGCGCGCTGCTGAAAAAGCGCGCGATACCGCCGCCGAGCTGCTTAATCTATACGCCCAGCGCGCCGCGCGCGAAGGCCACAGCTTCACCCTGTCCCACCACGATTACGATGCCTTTGCCGCCGGTTTCGGCTTCGAGGAAACCATCGATCAGGCCAATGCCATCGAGGCAGTCATCCACGATATGTGCAGTGGCAAGCCGATGGACCGTCTGGTATGCGGCGATGTGGGCTTCGGCAAGACCGAAGTCGCGCTACGTGCGGCTTTTGTTGCGGTGATGGGCGGCAAACAGGTGGCCCTGCTGGTGCCCACCACCCTGCTGGCCGAGCAGCATTTCCAGAATTTCTCCGACCGTTTCAACGACTGGCCGATCAAAATCGCCGAGCTGTCGCGCTTTCGCAGCGCCAAGGAAAGCAAGGCCACGCTGGCTGGCCTTGCCGAAGGTACGGTAGACATCGTCATCGGCACCCACAAGCTGGTGCAGCCGGACGTACAGTTCAAGAACCTGGGGCTGGTGATCATCGACGAAGAGCACCGCTTTGGCGTGCGCCAGAAGGAACAGCTCAAGCGCCTGCGCGCCAATGTGGACGTGCTCACCCTCACCGCCACGCCGATTCCGCGCACGCTGTCGATGGCGCTGGAGGGCCTGCGTGACTTCTCCGTCATCGCCACCGCCCCCAATCGCCGGCTGGCGGTGAAAACCTTCATCAGCCCGGCCAGCAACGGCGTGATCCGCGAAGCCGTGCTGCGCGAACTCAAGCGCGGCGGTCAGGTGTTCTTCCTGCATAACGAAGTCGACACCATCGAGAACATGCGGGAAAAGCTGGCCGAACTGGTGCCAGAGGCCCGCATCGGCGTGGCCCATGGCCAGTTGCGCGAACGCGAGCTGGAACAGGTGATGCGCGACTTCCTGCAACAGCGCTTCAATGTACTGTTGTGCTCCACCATCATCGAAACCGGCATCGACATTCCCAATGCCAACACCATCCTGATCAACCGCGCCGACAAGTTCGGCCTGGCCCAGCTGCACCAGTTGCGCGGCCGGGTGGGGCGCAGCCATCACCAGGCCTATGCCTATCTGCTGACCCCGGACGGCATGACCAAGGATGCCGGCAAACGGCTGGAAGCCATCCAGCTGTCCGGCGAGCTGGGGGCCGGTTTCTATCTGGCCATGCACGATATGGAAATCCGTGGCGCGGGCGAAGTGCTGGGCGAAGGCCAGTCGGGCGAAATGCAGGAAGTGGGCTTCTCGCTGTTTACCGAGATGCTTAAACAAGCGGTACGCGACCTGAAAAAAGGCCGCGAGCCAGACCTGGACGCACCGCTGGGCGTCACCACCGAAATCAATCTGCACAGCCCGGCGCTGCTGCCGGATGCCTACTGCCCGGACGTGCATGAACGGCTGGTGCTGTACAAGCGCCTGGCCACCTGCGACACCGAGCAAGACATCGACGCCATCCACGAAGAGCTGATCGACCGCTTCGGCCTGCCGCCGCAAACGGTGAAGACGCTGATCGAAAGCCACCGCCTGCGCCTGCTGGCCAAGCCGCTGGGCGTGGCCAAGCTGGATGCCAGCGAAGTGGCCATCCAGTTGCAGTTCATCAAGAACCCGCCGATCGACCCGATGAAAATCATCCAGCTGATCCAGAGCAAGAAGAACTACAAGCTGGCCGGGCAGGACAAGCTGCGGGTGGAGTCGAAGATAGAAGAAGTGGGCCTGCGCGTGGTGCGGGTGAAGGAACTCTTGAAAGAGCTGAGCTAGCGCCTGGTTCAAAACCACAGAAGTCCGGTCAACGCCGAAACAGTGTTGCGACACCGTTTCGGCGTTTGTCCATCTCAGTCTTGCCAGTCCCCCCGTTCGACAGCCGCCAGGAAGGCAAAGCAGCCTTGCTGCCTTCATCGGCACTCACAGGCACAATGTCGACATGGCAAGGGTACAGAGGTAAGCAACTTCTCATACTGCAAGCCCGACACCCCCACCACCACAGGCTAGCGCCCCAGGTATTGCGGCCTTCGCTTGTCAAAGAAGGCCCGCATGCCTTCCTTCTGGTCTTCTGATGAAAACAACATCTGGTAGGCTTTGCGCTCCAGCATCAAGGCAGTTGCCAATGGCGCGTCGGCTCCGGCCAAAACCACTTCCTTGATCTGTTGCACCGCCAGCGGTGGCATGGCTGCAATGGTGCGTGCCAGCTCGATGGCGCGGTGCTCAACAGCCTCATCCGCGACCACTTCGCTGACCAAGCCCATCGTCAATGCTTGTTGCGCGCCAACCATGCAAGCGGTCAGCAGCATCCGCATGGCCTGCGCCTTGCCCACGGCGCGCAGCAGGCGTTGTGTGCCTCCAGCCCCGGGCATGATGCCAACCTTGATTTCCGGTTGCGCGAATTGTGCCGACTCCCCCGCCACGATAATGTCGGCATGCATCGCCAATTCGCAGCCGCCGCCCAGGGCATAGCCAGACACGGCAGCGATAATCGGTTTCGGGCATTCGGCCACCGCTTGCCATAGTTTGTGTACCTGGCGCTGCATCAGCGCGATGCTGCCGATATCGGCAAGTTCCTTGAGATCCGCCCCGGCAGCAAAAGCCTGTTCGCTCCCGGTAAGCACGATGACGCGTATCTCCGGGCTGTCGGACAACTGTCTGAGCGCGTCCGCCAGTGCCTGGCGTAGCGCCATATTCAGCGCATTACGTGCCTCGGGGCGATGCAGACGCAAACGGGCAATGCCCTGCTCCGGGTAGTCCAGCAGTAATGGTTCGGTCATGGTCACCTCCTTTATATGCGCTCAATCACCATGGCGATGCCCTGGCCGACACCGATACACATGGTGCATAGCGCCAGCCGACCGCCAGTAGCCTCCAACTGCCGTAGCGCGGTCAGCACCAGCCGTGCACCGGAAGCACCAAGCGGGTGCCCCAAGGCAATGGCCCCGCCATTCGGATTCACCTGCGCGGCATCGTCCGCCAGGCCCAAGCTACGCAGCACGGCCAAACCCTGCGCGGCGAAAGCTTCGTTCAGTTCGATCACGTCCAGGTCCTGAATGCGCAGGCCCAGACGCTGGAGCAGTTTCTGGCTGGCAGGTGCCGGGCCGATGCCCATAATGCGCGGCTCCACCCCCGCGCTCGCCATGCCCAGTATTCTGGCGCGCGGGGTGAGCGCATGACGTGCCACCGCCGCCTGGCTGGCAATCAACAAGGCCACGGCACCATCATTCACACCGGAGGCATTGCCCGCCGTCACCGTGCCGTCAGCGCGCACCACACCGTTCAACTTGGCCAGCATGGCCATGGTGGTATCCGGGCGCGGATGTTCGTCATACTGGATTAACAGTGCTTCGCCCTTTGGACGTGGCACGGCTACCGGCACAATTTCGTCCGTGAAAAAACCATTGGCCAGGGCGGCGGCGTAGCGCTGCTGGCTGCGTAGCGCAAAGGCATCCTGATCGCAGCGATTCACCCGGAAATCAGTGGCGACGTTCTCGGCGGTCTCGGGCATGGAATCGACCCCATACAGTTGCTTCATCCTCGGGTTGATAAAGCGCCAGCCTATGGTTGTGTCTTCCACCTTGGCGCTGCGCGCAAACGGCTTGTCCGCCTTGCCCAACACGAAGGGCGCGCGCGACATGCTCTCCACGCCACCAGCGATGATCAAGTCGGCCTCGCCCGCCACAATGCTGCGCGCGGCCATGCCAATGGCGTCCATGCCGGAACCGCACAGCCGGTTGATCGTCGTGCCGGGCACCGAGACGGGCAGGCCGGCCAGCAGGCCGGCCATGCGCGCAATATTGCGGTTGTCTTCTCCGGCCTGATTGGCACAGCCATAAATCAGCTCGTCCACCAGGCTCCAGTCAAGGTCGGGGTGGCGCTCACACAGCGCACGAATCGGGATGGCCGCCAGGTCATCTGTACGAATGGAGGACAGTGCGCCGCCGTAGCGGCCAAAAGGGGTGCGAATGCCATCGCAAATATAAGCGTGGGTCATGATGTTGTCTCGAAGGCGTGGCTGGGATTAGCGGTGATGGAAAGCGGGCGGACGTCTTTCGACAAAGGCGTTCATGCCTTCTTTTTGGTCTTGCAGCGCGAAACTGGCGTGAAAGACCCGCCGCTCGAACAGCAGCCCTTCGGACAAGCTGGATTCGAAAGCGCGGCCCAGCGACTCCTTGATCATCATCAGCACCGGCAGCGAGTAGCCGGCCATCTGCTGTGCCAGTTCGAAAGCGGTGTCGAGGACGGCCTCATCGGCCACCACGCGGGATACCAGGCCGGCTTTTTCGGCTTCGGCGGCACTATAGAAATTGCCACTCAAACACCACTCCATCGCCTTGGCCTTGCCGATGGCGCGGGGCAGGCGCTGGGTGCCGCCCATGCCGGGCAAAGTCCCGATCTTGACTTCGGGCTGGCCGAACTTGGCCGAGACACCGGCCACGACGACATCACACATCATCGCCAGTTCGCAGCCCCCACCAATCGCGTAACCGCAAATCGCGGCGATCAGCGGCTTGCGCAGGGTGCGCGCACTTTCCCAGTGCCGGGTGACATAGTCGGAGAGAAACACATCATGGAAGTCCCATTCGGCCATGCGACCGATGTCGGCACCGGCGGCGAATGCCTTTTCGTTGCCAGACAGGACAATGACACTGGTGCCTGGGTCCTGGTCTGCCGCCATCAAGGCCGCCTCCAGCTCCTGCACCAGTTCTTCATTCAGCGCATTGCGCTGGGCGGGACGGTGGATTTCGATATGCGCGACGCGTTCATGCTGCGCCGTCTTCAGGAAGGTGTACTTGCTCATGCGGAGTCTCCTCCTGCCTGGGCGGTATATGCGGCAAGCCGGGGCTATACACACCATGCAGGAACATCTGACTGACGATCTCCGCCATTGCTGCTCTATCTATCGGGCCATCGGCACGAAACCAGGTAAAGGTCCAGTTCATCATGCCGAACAGCGTCATGGCCACCGGCTTGATCTGCACCGCCGTCAACTCCGGACGCAATCTGGCAATCAGCCTGGCAAACCCGTCCACCACCTGGCGCTGCTTCTCGGCCACCTTGCGGTGCGCCTCGTCCTCCAGGAATTTCACGTCCTGCACCAACACGATATGGTAGTGGCGCGACGTGGCATATTCTTCCATGAAACGGACGATAAGCTCGGTCAGGTGCGCTTCGGTATCCAGCCCTTGTCCGGCAACCTCATCCTCAATGGCAACCAGGCGGTCAAGGTAGGTGTCGGCAATATCAAACAAGAGATGCAACTTGTCCCGATAGTAGTGATACAGCAGCGGCTTCGACATGCCACATAATTCAGCCAGTTGGGCTATCGATGCACTGGGGAAACTTTTCTGCGCAAACAACTGCGCGGCGTTCTCCAGTATGGTGCTGCGCTGTACTTCGAAATTGGGGGATTTTGTTCTTGCCATATCCGGGGTCTGCTTGATTCGTGGTGCGTCAGACTCGGCTTATGCGAAAACGTCCCCTTCATTCGGAGTACGACACGTCAACGTTCGTCAAAACTGACCACAACGTTTTCGGTAAGCGGATGCGCCTGACAGGTGAGTGCAAAGCCCTGCTCGACTTCTGCCGGTTCGAGGGCGAAATTCTTATCCATGCGCACTTGGCCAGCGAGGACCTTGGCACGGCAGGTGCAGCATACCCCACCTTTACACGAATAGGGTAGATCGATCCCTGCGCTGACGGCGGCATCCAGAATGCTTTGTCCTGCCGACAATCCCACCTCGCGGGCCAGGCCGTCCATGATGACCGTCACGGTGGCTTGTGCCGCTTCATCGTCCCGCGCCGTGCGCGGTGTATCGGCCCCCTGCGGTACGCAAAAGCGCTCGGTATGGATATGCGCGTGCGGCAAGCCAGCCTGCTGCAGAGCGCCGATGGCGTCATCGATCATCTCGTTGGGGCCGCACACAAAGGCGTCGGAGATGTTGGAGAGCGGCAGCAGGGTGTCGAATATCCGCTGCAGGCGCGCGGCGTCCAGCCGACCATTAAACAGTTCCAGCTCCTGCGCCTCACGCGAGAGGAAGTGATAGACGGCGAAGCGGTCCATGAAGCGGGCTTTCAGTGCCGCCAAGGTATCGGCAAACAGAATGGTGCCGCGCCGCTGGTTGCCGTACAGCAAGGTGAAGCGGCTGTCCGGTTCTACTGCCAGCGTGGTCTTGATGATGGACAACAGCGGCGTGATGCCACTGCCGGCCACGATCGCCAGGTAATGTTTTTTATTGCCTGCGGCCAGCGGTACAAAAAAACGGCCATCCGGTGGCAATACCTCGATGCGCTGCCCCGCACGCAGTTCCTTGTTGGCATAGGTGGAGAAGATTCCGTTTGCCACTTGCTTGATGGCAATACGCAGTTCGCCATCGCCAATGCCGCTGCAGATCGAATAGGAGCGGCGTACGTCAGCACCACCGATATTGGCGCGCAAGGTCAGGTGCTGGCCCTGGATAAAGCGGTAGGTGTCGGCCAGCGCGGGGGGGACTTCAAAGCGGAGCGATATCGCCTCTTCGCTCTCTTGGCGCACTTCGGCGATGCGCAGCAAATGAAAATTCGTACTCATGGTGGGGTCCTTGCTCCGTAGATTCCCTGGCGGAAGACTTAGGCTTAAATGGGTTTGAAGTACTCGAATGGTTCGCGGCAGTCCTGGCAGCGGTACAGCGCCTTGCAGGCGGTCGCGCCAAACTGGCTCAGGCGCTCGCTATGCTTGCTGCCGCAGCGCGGGCAGGCCGGGTGCAATGGCGTGAAGTGCAGAATCTGCCAGCCATCCTCGGACGTTTCCGCCCGATGCTCCGGCGGCGCAATACCGTACTCGCGCAATTTGC
Organism: Aquitalea denitrificans; assembly: GCF_009856625.1. Taxonomy (GTDB): domain Bacteria; phylum Pseudomonadota; class Gammaproteobacteria; order Burkholderiales; family Chromobacteriaceae; genus Aquitalea; species Aquitalea denitrificans. The sequence goes on along the minus strand of NZ_CP047241.1, from coordinate 679,637 downwards.
GCCGCCCCTCCTCACTGATCCAGTCGGTGGTCCAGGCCGGGCTGAGCTGAGTACTCAGCCGCAGGGGGCCGGCCCCGGCAGCCGTCAGCGCATCGCGCACCGAAGCCTCAATCACTTCGGTGGCAGGACAGCCGGAGTAAGTGGGCGTGAGCGTCACCTGCAGGTCTGCCCCATGGCGGCGGATATCACGCACGATGCCAAGGTCGCATAAGGACAGCACGGGTATTTCCGGATCGGGTACCTGGTGCAGCACGGCCCAGGCTTGGGCGATGGTTAGCATCACGCCCCCCCTTTACCAGTTGCCGCCGGGATAGGCGCGCTGCAGAAACTGCATCTCCGCCAATAGCGGGCCTAGCGCCTCGCTGTGGATGCCATACTTGCCACGGCTCAGATAAGCTGCCGCGGTCGGTACTTGCAGCGTTGCTTCTGCCAGCACCGGCAGCACGATGCCTTCCCAGGCGCTGCGCAAGCTATCTGACGCAGGGACCACGCCTGCCAGCCGTGCTTCCACCTCGTCCCGGTCAAACAGCTCTGCGGTGAAGGACCACAAGTATTCCAGTGCCGCCTGCATGCGGCGGTGCGACTCCTCGGTTCCATCACCCAGTCGCACTACCCAATCGGCACCATAACGCAGGTGATAGCGGCTTTCCTTGAGGCTCTTTTCGGCGATGGCGGCCAGGCGGGCATCGGTGGAGCGCTGCAATGCCTGCCACAACACCACCTGATAGGCGGCAAACAACAGCACGCGCAGTACCGTGCGGCCAAAATCGCCGCCATCCAGCTCGGTCAGCGTCAGATTGTGGAATTCCAGCTCGTCGCGCAGGAAGGCAAGTGCATCCTCGTCACGGCCACTGCCTTCCAGCTCTCCGGCATAGCTCAATAGCTGACGCGCCTGGCCAATCAGGTCGAGCGCGGTATTGGTCAGTGCGATGTCTTCTTCGATCGCTGGTGCATGGCCGCACCATTCGGACAGCCGCTGGCCCAGTACCAGTGTGGAGTCGCCCAGGCGCAGCAGATATTCGATCAGGTCTTTGTTATCAATTTCAGCCATGGCTGGGCTCCTTACATATTGTTGACGGCGGCGGGAAGCTGGTAGAAGGTGGGCAAGCGGTAGGTTTTGTCGGCCATTGCATCGAAAAACGGCTCACTCCACTCGGCCTCGCTGGTCAGCACGGATGCAGATGGCAGCACCCACAGACTGCCTGCCGGATATTGTCCAAAGGCTGTTTCTGCACTGCGTAGCGCTGCCGCAGCATCACAGGCGTCGACACTGCCAATGTGCTTGTGATCCAGCCCTGGTTTCAGCCGCAAGAAAACTTCAAACTGCCGCGGGGTCTCGCTCGTGCCAGCAACAGGCGCCGCGCCGTTCTGACTGACATCACTGGCAGCCACCACCCACAGGCTGTTGCCTTCCTGACGCCGGGTGTAGACATCGCGCGCCAACAGCAGCGCATGCTGGCCGTCGGTGGCGTGCAGGCTGCTGGAATGCTTGTGCTCAAGGCCGTTACGGCTTTTGATGAAAACCTCGTACCGCGGCCATTGCTCGTGCAATTCTGTCATCGTGGAGTCCTCCGGATTAGTGAGTCGGCCTGGGGATTTTTTTCTCGGCATGCACACGGGCGGCTTCACGTACCCAAGCACCGTCTTCGTGCGCCTTGATGCGGGCCGCCATGCGTTCGCGGTTACAAGGACCATTGCCCTTGACCACCTGCCAGAATTCTTCCCAGTCGATGGCACCGAAATCGTAATGGCCACGCTCAGCGTTCCACTTCAGGTCTGGGTCGGGCAGCGTTACACCGAGCACCTCGGCCTGCGGAACAGTGGCATCGACGAATTTCTGCCGCAGATCGTCATTGGAGAAGCGCTTGATACCCCACTTCATGCTGGTGCCGTTGTGTACCGAATCCTGGTCGTGCGGGCCAAACATCATCAGTACCGGCCACCACCAGCGGTCCACCGCCTCCTGCACCATCGCGCGCTGCGCCGGGCTGCCTTTCATCATGGCCACCAACAGGTCATAGCCTTGGCGCTGGTGGAAGCTTTCCTCTTTGCACACCCTGACCATCGCGCGGGCATAAGGGCCGTAAGAGCAGCGACACAGCGGTACCTGGTTGGTAATGGCGGCCCCATCCACCAGCCAGCCGATGACACCGATATCAGCCCAGGACAAGGTTGGATAGTTGAAGATGCTCGAATACTTGGCACTGCCGTCCAGCAAGGCAGCCACCATGGTGTCGCGGCTGACGCCCAGCGTTTCGGCTGCGGCATACAGATACAGGCCATGCCCCCCTTCGTCCTGCACCTTGGCCAACAGAATGGCCTTGCGCTTTAACGTTGGCGCACGGGTGATCCAGTTTCCTTCCGGCAGCATGCCGACAATCTCCGAATGGGCATGTTGGGAAATCTGGCGGATCAGCGTCTTGCGATAGGCATCCGGCATCGGGTCTGATGGCTCGATCTTGATATCGGCCGCCAGCTTCTCGTCGAAGCCGCCACACGGCGCTTCTGTCACTGCATTGCCGGTCGCGTTTGCACCGGGCAAGTCCAAAGCTTGTGTGTACATCTGCACAACTCCTTGTCGATGAGTTGGTGAGGAAAGTAGTCGTTTCAGCATTCGCCACAAGCTGCCTGCGCTTTGCTGGCGCAGCGGCCAGGTGCGGTGGATTGCTGGCGAATTTAATTAACTTACCGGCCGGTAAATTAAAAAGCAAGAAAAAAAAGGACGGTATGAACCTGCATCCAGCTCGCTTAGTGCGGACGCTTGTCGATCACACGCCGCACCTTGCCTACCGAGCGCATGATCGTCATCGGCTCAACCACCTCTACCAGGGTACTGACCCCGACATTGCTCTTGATCATCTGCTGCAATTCTTTGGCCATGCGCATTTTGGCTTCATCAGAGGCATAGCCCGCCGGGTCGCGTTCAACAAAAACGGTCAACACGTCCAGATGGCCATCTTTGTCCACTTCCAGATAAAAATGCGGGGTAAGCGAATTAAGCTGCAGAATCAATTCTTCGATCTGGGTTGGAAAAACGTTCACGCCGCGAATGATCAGCATGTCATCAGAGCGACCGACAATCTTGTCGATACGCCGCATGGAGCGCGATGTGGGGGGCAACAGACGGGTCAGGTCACGCGTGCGGTAGCGAATCACCGGAAACGCTTCCTTGCTCAAGGATGTCAGCACCAGCTCACCCTCCTCGCCATCCGGCAACACCTCCCCCGTGACCGGATCAATGATTTCCGGATAGAAGTGGTCTTCCCAGATAACCGGCCCATCCTTGCTTTCGATACACTCGCTGGCCACTCCCGGTCCCATCACTTCGGACAAGCCATAAATGTCCACCGCATCAATACCGGCGCGCTTTTCGATTTCAAGGCGCATCTGCCCGGTCCAGGGTTCTGCACCGAAAATCCCCACCTTGAGCGAAGATTTGGCCGCATCAAGACCCTGCCGTGTCATCTCGTCGAGAATGTTCAACATGTAGGATGGCGTCACCATGATGATGTCGGGCTGGAAATCGCGGATCAGTTGCACCTGCTTTTCGGTTTGGCCACCGGACATCGGCACCACCGTACAGCCAAGTCGCTCCGCACCATAATGTGCGCCCATGCCGCCGGTAAACAGTCCGTAACCGTAGGCGATATGCACGATGTCCCCCTTGCGCCCCCCTGCGGCGTACACCGAGCGTGCCACGATACCGGCCCAGGTATTGATATCGTTCTGGGTATAGCCAACCACGGTGGGGCGTCCGGTAGTGCCGCTGGACGCGTGGATACGCACGACATCCTTGCGCGGAGTTGCAAACAAACCAAACGGGTAGTGCTCGCGCAAATCGGACTTGGTGGTGAACGGAAACAGTTTCAGATCCTCCAGCGACTTCACATCAGCCGGATGCACCCCAATCGCTGCACATTTGGCACGAAATGGTGCCACATTGTCGTAGGTGTGTTTGAGCGACCATCGGAGCCGCTGCAGTTGCAAGGCACTCAATTCATCGCGGCTGGCGGTTTCTATCGGCTCCAGTTCGTGGGCCTGGGCTACTTTGCTCACCATGGTGTTTCTCCTCTTGTGTGGATCGGGTCACCCCGTTCTGTTTTTCGCGCGCCAGTCCGGCAAGACCAGCAACGCCAGGCGTGCTCTGCGTTGTGTATAAACCGTGATGTCATGCCAGCCTTCTGCCCTGCGACAACATGCAGGCGAGGGCATTTTCCGCATGCGGCAGCACATGGGTGTCAGGCATGCAGGCGTCTTCCCGCCGCAGCGCGACGACGAATCAAGGGGGAGATGCGGTAGCGGCTCTCGCCATAATGGCGGTGCAGTGCTTCAAGCACCTGGGCCAGGCGGGCAGCACCGAAGCCATCGGCCCACGCCAGAGGACCGACCGGATAATTGGTGCCATAGCGCATCGCCAAGTCGACATCTGCCGCGCTGGCGATGCCAAACAGCACAGCATCGGCCGCCTCGTTGGCCAGCATCGCCATCGTGCGCATCACCACCATCCCGGCGATGTCATCAATGGGCAAAATCGTGATGCCCGCCACCTGCAGCAAGCCGGCGGCTTGCTCCAATGCACCGGCGGCTGCCTGATCTGCAACGCATAAGGCCAAGTGGCTGGTGCTGGTGAAGTCCTGGGCCAGATCAAACAGCACCCAGTTCGCATGTCCGGTTTCCGCGGCGCGAACCGTGGCAGTCCGACCATCGGTCAATGCCAGTCGCAGCTCTCCTGCCAAGGCCAGGTAGCCCATCCCTTGCGCCGCTTGCCGCTCGACCACAAGCCCGGCCTGCTGCAGTCGATGCAGCAGCGGCTCGGCAATGCCAAGATCACCGACCACCAGCACTTTGTCGGGCGCGGCTTGTCGCGCCAGTGCTGGCGGCTCAGACCGGGCGGCCTGGTCGCGATAGTCGTAGAAACCCCGCCCCGTCTTACGTCCCATCCACCCGGCGGCAACGCGCTCCTGCTGTTGCAGCGAAGGTTGAAAGCGACCGTCGTGGTACATGGCGGCAAACACCGAGCTGGTCACGGCGAAATTGACGTCGTTGCCGATCAGGTCCATCAACTCGAATGGCCCCATCGGAAACCCCCCGGCCCTGCGCAGCAAGGTGTCAATCACCTCGGGCTGGGCCGCTGCTTCGGCCAGAGTCCGCAGCCCCTCTGCGTAGTAAGGACGAGCCACACGATTGACAATGAAGCCCGGCGTTGACTGCGCCCGCACCGGCAGCTTGCCCCAGGCGCGGACCGTGTCGCACAGGAGGTCGACCACCGCCGGATCGGTTCCCAAGCCGCTAATCACCTCGACCAGCTTCATCTTGGTGGCGGGGTTGAAAAAGTGCAGGCCGGCGCATCGCTGGGGATGGACCAGGCCACGCGCCAGCAAGGTAATTGAAATCGATGAGGTGTTGGAGGCAAGAATGGCCGACTCGGACAACACCGCTTCCAGCGCCCGGAACAGGGCTTGTTTCGGTTCAGCCAGTTCGACAATGGCCTCGATCACCAGTGCAGCATCAGCCAGTTCTGCCAGCGTGGAAACCGGATGCAGGCGCGCACAGGCGGCATCCTGCTCCGCGGCGGTCCATTTGCCACGATCGACCAGCACCTGCCATTCGGCACGGATCAAGGCTGGTGCCGCCAAGGCGGAGGCAGCATCCATATCGAACAGGTAAACCTGATGACCTGCCCTGGCTGCGACGGCGGCAATCCCTCGGCCCATGGCACCGGCTCCCACTACGCCGATACGATCCTTGCTTGTCAGTGCCATCTCATTTCCCCACAAATTGCGCTGTGCGCTTGGCCATGAAGGCCGCCACGCCTGCGCCATAATCGGCGCTGTAGCCAAGTTCTTGCTGGAAAGTGCGCTCCAGTTCGAGCTGCTGCTCCAGCGTATTGCGCTCGGCAGCATGCATGGCCTGCTTGATGCGTGCATAAGCCAGCGTCGGCCCCGCGGCCAACTGGCGGGCGGTACTTGCCACCTCGGCGGCAAAATCGGCATCGTCTACACAACGCCAGATCAGCCCCCATGCTGCGGCCTGCTCGGCTGGCAACTTGTCCGCCAGCAGCGCCAGCCCCATGGCGCGTGCATTACCCAGCAAGCGGGGCAGGAAATAGCTGCCGCCAGAATCCGGCATCAGGCCGATCTTGCTGAATGCCTGGATAAAGCTGGCCGATCGTGCAGCGATGACAATGTCGCAGGCCAGCGCGATGTTGGCACCTGCCCCGGCGGCCACCCCATTGACCGCGGCAATCACCGGCTTGGGCATGCTACGCAAGCGGCACACCAGCGGGGCGTAATAGCGTTCAATCGACTCTCCCAGATCGCGCGGAGTATCGGAAGGAGCTACCGTCCGGTCGGATAAATCCTGCCCGGCGCAAAAGCCTCGTCCGCTACCGGTCAGCACCAGCACACGTACTGCCTCATCCTGGCTGAGCTGCTCCAGTGCCTCGGCCACTTCACCGTGCATGTCGGCATTGAAGCTATTCAAGCAATCGGGCCGTGTGAGTGTCAGGGTGGCAACGCCGGCTTCAATATCGAGGCGAATGTGCTGAAAAGGGCTGCGCATGTGGTTCTCCGTACAGTTAGCTGCCCGATAAGCCACTCATAGCCAACAAGCAGTTAAGTCAATGTTTTAAATACAGATTTTTCATAACAACAGAATGATAGCGGTGCCTAATGCCGACCCAATCTATCATTGACCGACCGGTAAATCAATATTAGAGTGATCCAGGTCAAGGAAATTTTTCAGCACCGGTTTCCACGACAGAGTTCCGCAAGCATCAGCCCCTGATCAGGCTCGAAAAACACCATTCGGCCTTTGTATTGAAAGGAATGAAGCGATGGCAAATCCGCTATTTGAACGACATGAAGCCACCTTGCACCAGGCCTTGAACGCCATTCGTGAACGTGGTTACTGGACACCATATCCGGAGACACCGAGCCCGAAAATTTATGGGGAGGCAGCCGCCGATGAAGGCAGGACAAGGTTCGAGGCCCTGCTTGGCAGTACATTCGACTTTCCCGGCCAGCCGCCAGCCAGCGGTCTTGTTGGTAGCGAACGTTCGCCCTACAGCGGCGCACTCAATATCCGCTACCCGCGCTTTGAAGTTGAGACCCTGATCGCCGCTTCGAGCGATGCGCTGGAGAACTGGCGCCGGGCCGGGCCGGAAGCCTGGGTGGGGGTGTCATTGGAGATTCTTGCACGGCTGAACCAGCACAGTTTCGAGATGGCTCATGCGGTGATGCATACCACCGGTCAGGCATTCATGATGTCGTTTCAGGCCGGTGGCCCACATGCGCAAGACCGTGGATTGGAGGCGGTCGCTTACGCCTGGCGTGAAATGTCGGCCATTCCGGCCTCAAGCAGCTGGAGCAAGCCGCAGGGCAAGCATGAGCCGGTCGTGCTGCAAAAGAACTGGAAAATCGTGCCGCGCGGCATTGGTCTGGTCATTGGCTGCTGCACCTTCCCGACCTGGAATGGCTATCCGGGCTTGTTCGCCAGCCTGGCAACCGGTAACACCGTCATCGTCAAACCGCATGCAGGTGCGGTACTGCCGATGGCAATCACGGTGAAGATTGCCCGCGAGGTGCTGCAGGAAGCAGGCTTCGACCCGAATGTGGTGCTGCTAGCCGCTAACCAAAGTGGGGAACCGCTGGCCAGCAAGCTGGCGGAAAACGCAGCGATCAAACTGATAGACTTCACCGGCAGCCGTAAAAACGGTGAATGGCTGGAGGCCAACTGTCGGCATGCACAGGTTTACACCGAGAAAGCCGGTGTTAACACCATCGTGATCGACTCGACCCACGACTTCAAAGGACTCAGCCGCAATATCGCCCTGTCGCTGGCTTTGTACGGCGGGCAAATGTGCACGGCACCGCAGAATATTTTCATTCCGGCCGGCGGCATTGCAAGCGCGGAAGGGCATCTGTCCTACGAAGAAGTGGTGGCTGGTATCGTCTCAGCCATCAATGGCTTGACCGCCGACCCGGCCAAGGCGGTGGAATTCCTGGGTGCCATCCAGAACCCGGGGGTTCTGGCCCGGCTGGAGGCGGCACGGAAGCTAGGTCAACCCTTGCTCGACAGTCGTGTCATCGCGCACCCGCTTTATCCCGAAGCCGTCGTGCGCACACCGCTGCTGCGCGCCCTGTCGGTACAAGACCAGGCCATCTACCAGGAAGAGCATTTCGGCCCGATTGCCTTCGTGATCAAAACCAGCAGCAGTGCCGAAAGCCTTGCCATTATTGAAGATACGGTACGCAAACACGGTGCGCTGTCGTTCTCGGTGTACAGCACCGACGCCACCGTACAACAGCAGGCACAGGCGGTTGCCGAAGGTGCCTGTGTCTCGCTGTCCCTCAACCTCACCGGCAGCGTACTGGTCAATCAGTCGGCTGCATTCAGCGACTTCCACGGCACCGGAGGCAACCCGGCGGCCAATGCCGCGCTATCGGACAGCGCCTTCGTAGCCAACCGCTTCCGTGTGGTACAAACCCGCCGCTTCGCCTAAGCCACTTGCCGCCCGGTATCTGCCGGGCGTTTTTCATCTTGTTTGCGGAAAGATCGCGCGATGCAGTGCTTTGCAATTGACGGAGTGATTCCTGTTGTCAGCCCGGATGCCTTCATCCACCCCTCAGCCACATTGATCGGGGACGTTGTGGTGGGCGCGGGCTGCTATATCGGCCCGGGTGCGGTACTGCGCGGGGACTTTGGCCCGATCCGCATTGCGGCAGGCAGCAATATCCAGGACAACTGCGTGCTGCATAGCGGAGTGGATACGCCCTTGATCGTTGAAGAAAACGGTCACGTCGGCCACGGTGCCGTCTTGCACGCCTGCCACCTGGAACGCGGGGTGCTGGTCGGCATGAATGCCGTCGTGATGGATGGCGCACGACTAGGCCGGCAATGCATCGTCGGCGCGATGGCCTTCATCCCGGCGGGCAGGGTTTGCGCTCCACGCCAGTTGCTGTTGGGCCTGCCGGCCAAAGCCGTGCGCACGCTCAGCGCTGAAGAAATCATTGCCAAGCAGCGCGACACACGCGCTTATCACCATCTGACCATACGCTGCCGTCGCAGCCTGGTAGCTGTACAGCCCTTATCCACACTCGAAGCCAAGCGCCCCAAGCTTGATCTATCCGTATTCACGGCAAGCGCAGCCGAAACCTCCGGCACTGACTGAATAACAAGCATCGCTATACCAGCCCATGCAGCAGGGCAAGCCCAGCCCTGGAGCCAACCTGCTCTGCGCACGGCCACTTCCAGACAGCGGCTGACAGTGGTCGCGCGCAAGATAAATGCAGCGGAATGCAACTGGCAGGAGGCCCTGTTGTGGCGCTACACTGCAAGGGCAAGACCGCATAATTCCCTCCCGAAAGCAAAAGGAAAAGCGATGTCCCGGCCCCTCTACCCTACGCCGCTGCACAGCGGCAGCGACGATGACGATGACGACGCAGTCAAACTGCCCGCCTTCCGCCGCTACGAATCACAAGGCGTGATCCGGCAGATTTCCTACTATCTATCCGGTGAAATCGTCGATCCCATCCAGTACACCGACCTGCTGTACACCCTGCGCACCGCCAGTGCCACCGACCTGATCTTCCTGCACCTGAACACCCCCGGTGGCAATTTCGATACCGGCCTGCAGATCATCAACAACATTGCCGCCAGCGACGCCCATGTCATCACCATTCTGGAAGCCCGCGCCTTTTCCATGGGCGCGCTGATTTTCCTGTCCGGGGATGAGCTGATCGTGCACGACACCTGCCAGCTGATGTTCCACAACTACTCATCGGCTTCCATCGGCAAGGGCAATGAGCAGGCAGCGCAGGTGATGGCCAGCCGCAAATGGTTCGACAAAGTGATGCGCAATGTCTGCCGCCCCTTCCTGAGCGATCAGGAACTGGAGCGCATCAGCAAGGGTGAGGATATCTGGCTGGACACCGACGACATCCGCCGCCGCCTGTTGCACATCCAGAAAGGCGAGCCGGCGGTCAAACCCAAAGCGGCCAGCGCCAAGGTCAAACCGGTGGCCGTGGGCGAAGATGAAGCCGGCAGCATCGCCAAACCGGCCAGCAAGCCGCGCAAGAACAAGCCGGTCTGAGTCCATACTTAGAGCGGCTAACAAAATAGCGTAGCAGCGCTGAAACAAGCCACGCCAACGCAGACAGTCGGCGTACGGCAAGGCGCAACACCGCAGCAGGTTTTTTGTGAGCCGCTTTCAATCCACAATGAACAGGCGCGCACCGGTTCTGGTAGACGAACGGTGCGGCTCGCCTTCATCTGCCACCTGATAACTCAGGCCCGGAGTCAGCATGAAGCGACGCCCATCAGCCAGTTCGGTCAGCAGCTCACCTTCCAGACACAGCAGGATATGGCCCTTGCGGCACCAGTGGTCGGCCACATAGCCCGCGCTGTATTCCACCATGCGCACGCGAATGTTGCCGAACTGACAGGTGCGCCACAGCGCCATGCCGCTTGCGCCGGGATGCTCGGTAGGGGCAATGGCCGACCAGTCGGTCACGCCAAAGGGAAAGTCGCTCATCTGCATGATCTGCTCCAGTGCGGAAGGGTTGAAGTACTCGCCATGAGTACAAACCACTTGTATGACAGAATACTTGACCTGCTTGCAAGCGCAGTCGGCATCGGATGCCAACCGGCAGCGCACAGCTCACTCAGCTTGCCCTGCACCTGCAGCAGTTGGCCGCACAGAGCGACGTACCGCAGGTAAGACCTGCAATAACAAAGCCGACAGCACACAGGCCATGCCTAACAGCTGTGAGCGGCGAATATCTTCCTGTAGCACGCCGGCAGCAAACAATAGCGCCGACACCGGCAACACCGCAGTGAACAGCGCCGCCTCACCCGCCGCCACCCGTGCCGCGCCGGCATACCACAGTACAAAACCCACTACGGTTGGCACCACCGCGTAATAGACCAAGCCAAGCAGTGCAGCCACTCCAGCACCGCTGGCGGCAAGGCCAGCAGCAAACCCAACGCACACAGATAGCAGGACAAGACCAGCGGTGGCAATGGCTGACGCAAGCGGCGGTTAAGCAGAATGAACAGCGCCTCGCAGGCAACCGCCAGCAGGATCAGCCCGTTGCCGGCCAGTTCATCGGTACTGCTGAAAGATAGTGCAGCATCCGCACGCAAGGACACCGCCAGCGCCCCCGCAGTACACAGCAGCAGCGCCAACACCTGCCTCCAGTGCATGCTTTCGCGGAACAGCAATAGCGCCAGCACGCTGGATACCATCGGTAATGTTCCCATCATCACGCTGGCGTTTGCAGCAGAAGTAAGCCGCGCTCCGGCCATCAACAACACGGTATAGCCGACGCTGCCCGCTCCGGCCTGTAACACCAGCAGCAGCCAGTCATGGCGGCACGGACGTGGCCAGCTACCACCACACCAGTACAACAGCAGCAGGAACAAGGGTAAAGCCATGCCGAAACGGATGGCGGTGGCAGTAAAGGGCGGCAGGCTGGCGGACACCAACTTGCTGACCACCACGGTACTGCCAGCGGCCAGCATGGCCAGCAGCAAATACAGATAGGGAATATGACGCGCAGACATGGCAGCTCCAGATCATGGGATATGAAGCCAACAGTTAAACCGGCATCACCCGTGGCCGGCTTGGACAAAATTGCAGTGCAGGAGGTGGACAGCAGCAGGATGAAACACTTAGCGCATGGCCTGAATGTAACGGCCAGGAGTAATGCCCAGCCGCTGCAGGAAGACACGGTTCATATGGCTTTGATCAGCGAAGCCGCTTGCAGCCGCCACATCAGCCAGCGGACTGCCCTGCACGATCAGGCCACAAGCCAGATTCAAGCGCCGCTGCTGCAGATAGTCATGCGGGCTGCAACCCAATTGGCGGGTAAAGCTGCGTAGCAGGCGAAAGCGGCTGATACCGGCCTGCTCCGCCAGCGCAGACAAACTGTGCGCGCGCGTCGGCTCATCATCAAGCAGTATCCGCACCCGGGAAATATCGGCAGAGCAAACCGAAGGCTGTGGGCGATAACCATGTGCCGGCATCAGTCTGGCCAGCAACTGCAATATGGCCTGCTCTTCCTCCAGCCCTGCCTGCTCCTTGCCGCCAAGCAGGGCAAACAGGTGCATGAACTGCTGGCGCAGGCAGACATCTCTCACCTGCGGCATCAACAGCGGTGGCGTACCGCCGTCCTGCTCCGCCAGCTCAGCTGCCAACTGCTGCCATAGCGCCGGCTGGATGTACAGCATGTGCCATGCACGTCCCCCCTCCCCCAACGGCTGACCATCATGCACCTCGCCGGGATTGACCATGATGAGGTCTCCCGGCCCGGCTTCCACCGTGCCACGGCCGCTGAACGATCGCTGTGCACCACGCACGATCAGCCCGATGCCGAACACCTCGTGGCTGTGGCGGGCAAAGGTTCGGCGGCTATCGGCCTGCATGGCGTGAATTCCGTGCATGGCGCTACGGTAATAATCGATGCGCTCGGCCATTTGCCCTCCTCCTGATGCGGCAAACCAGTCTGCATGCTACTGCGCTAGCCCGCACGGTGACCAGCCCCCTAAGCGGTGTCCGACGCAAAAAAGCCCGGAGCGTGCTCCGGGCCCAGATTATTGACAAACCCTCTCTCGCTTTCCAAAGGAAAGCGAGGCTCCCTTGCAGGGCAAGGGCGGGGGGATGGGGAATAGATGGCAAGGCTGCGGAAGCAATCAGTGGGTCGAAAGGCCCGGCTTTGCCGGGTCCAGTGCAATCGCACCAAATCACTTTGTCAGCAGCCTGAAGCCCGGAGCGTGCTCCGGGCCTGTGCGGTGATGTGCTGAAGATTTATACCGCCTTGAGCTTGCCCTTGGGCTTGGCAGTCACGGCAGGTGCAGTGGCGACCTCGCGCAGATGGGCTTCGCGCCAGGCGTGGCCGTAGTAGCTGTCCAGCAATAGCTGCTTCAGTTCGCTGATTAGCGGATAACGCGGATTGGCCCCGGTGCACTGGTCGTCAAACGCAGCTTCGGCCAACTGGTCGACCCGGGCCAGAAAGTCCGCTTCTTCCACACCGGCAGCCTGAATCGACATGGGGATGTTGAGCGTCTGCTTGAGCTCGTCCACCCACTGCACCAGTTTCTCCACCCGTTCATGATCACGCTCGCCTTCCAGCCCCAGATGACGGGCAATCTCGGCATAGCGCGCCACGCTCTTGGGCCGGTCGTACTGGCTGAACGCGGTTTGCTTGGTCGGAATATCAGCCGCGTTGTAGCGGATGACATTGCTGATCAGCAAGGCATTGGCCAGACCATGCGCCAGGCCGAACTCCGCACCCAGCTTGTGCGCCATGGAGTGGCATACGCCCAGGAAGGCGTTGGCAAAGGCGATGCCGGCAATGCTGGCAGCGTTATGCACCTGCTCGCGCGCCTTGGGGTCGCCTGCGCCCTTGGCATAGGCCGATGGCAGGTAGTCCTTCAGCAGCTTCAGCGCCTGCAGGGCCTGCGGGTCGGAATATTCGTTGGCCATCACCGACACATAAGCTTCCAGCGCATGCGTCACCGCGTCGATGCCGCCAAAGGCGGTGAGCGACTTGGGCATGTCCATCACCAGATTGGCATCCACAATGGCCATGTGCGGGGTCAGCTCGTAATCGGCAATCGGGTATTTCACCCCGGTTACTTCGTCGGTCACCACGGCAAACGGCGTGACTTCCGAGCCGGTGCCGGATGTGGTGGGCACCGCCACCAGCATGGCCTTGCCGCCCAGTTTGGGGAACTGGTAAATGCGTTTGCGGATGTCCATGAAGCGCAGCGCCAGATCGGCAAAATGCACTTCCGGGTGTTCGTACATCACCCAGATGATCTTGGCCGCATCCATTGGCGAACCACCACCCAGCGCCATGATCACGTCCGGCTGGAAGGCATGGGCCAGTTCGGCACCCTTGCGCACCACGGCCAGCGTGGGGTCGGCAGGCACATCGAAGAACACTTCCACTTCCAGCCCCATTTTTTTCAGCAGCCGCACCGGCTCATCGACAAAGCCGTGTTCCAGCAGGTATTGCCCGGTGACAATCAGGCAACGCTTTTTACCAGCCAGGTCTTCCAGCGCCACCGGCAGGCAGCCACGACGGAAGTAAATGGACTTGGGCAGTTTGTGCCACAGCATGTTTTCCGCCCTCTTGGCCACGGTTTTCTTGTTGATCAGGTGCTTCGGGCCGACGTTTTCCGAGATGGAATTACCGCCCCAGGAACCGCAACCCAGCGTCAGCGACGGCGCCAGGCTGAAATTGTACAAATCACCGATGCCGCCATGTGAGGACGGGGTGTTGATCAGGATACGGGCGGTTTTCATCTTGTCGCCAAAATAGCGGATGCGCTCGCCTTGCAAGTCCTGATCGGTATACAGCGCCGAGGTGTGGCCGATACCGCCCAGTGCTACCAGCGCTGCGGCCTTGTCGCAGGCATCGGCAAAATCGCGGGCACGGTACATGGCCAGCGTGGGCGACAGCTTTTCGTGGGCGAAGGCTTCGTCATTGCTCAGATCACTCACTTCGCCAATCAGCACCTTGGTGTCCGCCGGTACGGAAATGCCGGCCATGGCGGCAATCTTCACCGCGCTCTGGCCGACGATGGCGGCATTCAGATTGCCGCGGTTGAGGATGACACCAGCCACGGCGGCGGTTTCCTGAGCGCTGAGGATGTAACCGCCATGGCGCGAAAACCGCTCGCGCACGGCCTCGTAAATGCTGTCCACTACGATGACCGACTGCTCGGAGGCGCACACCACGCCATTGTCGAAAGTCTTGGACATCAGGATGGAGGCCACGGCGCGTTTGATGTCGGCGGTTTCGTCGATCACCGCCGGGGTATTGCCTGCGCCCACGCCAATGGCGGGTTTGCCGGAGGAGTACGCGGCCTTCACCATGCCGGGGCCTCCGGTGGCCAGAATCAGGTTGATGTCCGGGTGCTGCATCAGTGCGTTGGACAACTCGACGCTAGGCTCGTCTATCCAGCCGATGATGTCCTGCGGTGCACCGGCAGCCACGGCAGCTTCCAGTACCAGCCGGGCGGCTTCGCAAGTGGAACGCCGTGCCCGCGGGTGGGGCGAGAAGATGATGGCATTGCGCGTTTTCAGCGCGATCAACGCCTTGAAAATGGCAGTGGAGGTGGGGTTGGTGGTGGGCACGATGCCGCACAGGATGCCGATGGGTTCGGCAATGGTGATGGTGCCGAAGCTGTCGTCTTCCGACAGCACGCCGCAGGTCTTTTCATCCTTGTACTTGTTGTAGATGTACTCGGAGGCAAAGTGATTCTTGATCACCTTGTCTTCCATCACCCCCATGCCGGTTTCTTCCACCGCCATGCGCGCCAGCGGAATGCGCGCATCCGCCGCGGCCAGCGCCGCGCTGCGGAAGATGACATCGACCTGCTGCTGGGAAAACTCAGCAAAAACCGCCTGGGCCTGTTTGACACGCGCTACCAGCGCATCGAGTTGTTCAAGAGTGGAAACCGACATGATGCTACTCCAATAAGGAAAGAAATCTGTCAGAGCGGACCAATGGCCATCCAATTATTCCATTTACATGGATATATAATCACGGCATCTTTTCATCCGGCTCAGCGCGCCATTTCTGTAATTAACTCACTACAAAAACGTCAATTAATCTGTACGGTAAAATTGTCAGACAGCCTTTGTTTTCAAGGCATCTTCTTAATTAAAGCCAGATTACTCCCTTTATTTAGCCAGCGTTTTGCGCCAGGCCAAATCTGCGCAGCAATTTCATCGCACAGCTGAATCAATTGAGCGCCCGCGTGAAACAGCAATAGCAATGGTTTGTAGCGGCCTGCTTACAGCAAGGCTTGGCCACCTGCCGCCAAAACAAAAACCGCCACGGCGCAATGACGCGGTGGCGGTGGATGGGACAAAGCCGAGGGCTGGCGTTCAGCGCATGAAGCTGTACTTGAAATACTGGCCTTGCTTCATCAGTTCGCGAATCCTGGCAGGCTCGGTTTCACCGTTCAGATTGGTGATGATCAGCTTGCCGGCCCCCTGACGCAGATCGTTACGGAAATCGTAAAACGCCCCCAGGACAGCCAGGTGTCCTTGCTCAACCTCGCCGGAGAACTTCAGGATGGCGCTTTCCACCTGGTTGTTGACATTCAGCAACGCGCCATCGGTGGGGTCGATTCCTTGCGGGATATTGATGGTGGCCAGCTCTTTGCGAATCGCCGGTTCCAGCTTGCCGTAATCGGCGGAAGCGGCCTTGATAGCCCCGCAGGCAGAATGGCCGACAAAAATCAGCAAGGGGGTGTGCAGATGACGTACTCCATACTCTACCGAGCCCTCTGCCGTGGCCAGCTGATTGCCGATATCACGCACCATGAACAGGTCGTTGACCGCACCCTTGTCCATCACCTCGCTTTGCACCCGCGAATCGGAGCAGGTCACCACGGTAGCGCGCGGTGTCTGCTTGTCGGCAAAGGTCTTGAAATAGGTGGCACTGTGGTGCGCCATATAGTCGGTATTGTCGTGCAGGATGGTGGTAACTGCCGCACGCACCTGCTGCACCTCGGAGCCATGGCCGTGTTCGTCGTGGCTGCTCTCCGCCGGCTTTGGCAACACCGGTTTGGGTTTGGCTCGATGCGGCTTGAGCGTGCGTTTTGCTGCATGAGCAGCCCCGCCCGGTGCATGTACTTCCGGGCTGGGGCCAAGCGGAGCCTTGACCTGCGGTGCGGCAGCCTGCTTCACCTCGGGCTGCAATATCTCCGGCTCCTTGGGCTTGGCCCGCGCCGCCGCCATGGATGCCGCCAGCTTGCCCGGCAGCACGATGGTCTTGCTTGGGCTCTCAGCCGCAGCAGAGGCAGCCTGCTTGCCCGGCAATACAATCGGCTTGCCATGCTCGGCAGGGGCGGCGGCTTTTTCTTCCGCCTGCACCAGTGCTGCCAGCAAACCACCCCCCAGTACCACTGCCGCCGCCTGCAGCGAACGGATCTGCCATGTCTTGTTCATCACGCCTTGCATCCTGTTGTTGGTATAGAGATACCGTGCTCGCTTGCCCTGCCCCGGTAGTGAAGCCGGCAGGCTTGCCCGTCAGGCCGACGGACCGCCACTTACTCTTTTTATGCTGATCTGGCCCGCCGCCTTGCCTGTTCAGGCGATGCGCTGAGTCCAGCCAGTGACTGCTACTCGTCATATCGACCACTTTTTACCAAACTTAACCTTCAGCCGCCGCCTTATCCCCTTGGCCCCGCCCCAGCAACACTCCGCCCAACACCAGCAGGCAAGCCAGCCACTGCGCGGCCGCCAGGGTTTCACCCAACAGCAGCCAGGCCAGTATCACGGTAAACAGTGGAATCAGATTGATAAAGGCAGATGCCCGCGATACCGGCATCTTGCTGACCGCCCAGGTGTACAAGCCATAGGCCCCCAACGTCACGCACACCCCCAGATACACCACCAGCAGGCTGGGCAACAGCGGAAAATGCGTGGGCCAATGCGCCCACGGGGTAAGCAAGGCGGCACCGAACCAGACGCTACCCAGCAGGGTCTGCATGCCGGTGATGGCCAGCGCGGAGTAACGCAAGGACAGCCGCTTGGCAATCAGCACATAGCCGGTGGCGCACAACATGGCGCAAAACTCCAGCGCATTGCCCAATACCGGATTGGGTGCCTGGGCGCTCACCTGGTTGTCCAGCGTCAGCCACAGTACACCGGCAAAAGAAATGGCCAGCCCCAGCCAGCTGCGCCGGCTCATTTTTTCATGCAGGAACAGCATCGCCCCCACCCCGGTCAGTAAAGGCAGGGTGGCGGTAATCACCGATGCCTGAGCGGCACTGGTATTCACCAGCGCCTGGGCCTCGAACAGAAAATACAAACAGGGTTCGGCCAGGCCCATCGCCAACATCCAGCGCCAGTCACCACGCTGGTAACGCCAGCGCTCACCCCGCTGCCACAACAGCGGCAGGATGCAGCAGCTGGCCAGCACCATGCGGGCGAACAGCACGGCCAGCGGGTCGAACACGGCAAAAACGATTTTGAGGGCGATAAAGGCACTGGCCCACAGCAGCATGGCGGCACTGAGCGCAAAAGTGGGCAACATGAGCAATCCATTGCAAAAGAAAAACCGCCGGCGACCATCACCGGCGGCGGTCATTCTCCCATATCCGGCTCTAGCGCGTTACTTCGGCAAAGGCTTCCAGCACTTTGCCAGTCAAGGGCTGACTCAGGGCGCGCAGATAACGCTGTGCAAGCTGCTCGCGGCTTATTGACGTGAAACCGGCAAAAGCCTCGGCACCGCGTTCATCCCCCGCCACCACGCCGGGGCTGACCAGATTCACCCGCGCCTGTCCCCACAATTCCTGTGCCGCGGAGCGCACAAAGGCAGCCAGGCCGGCATTGACCACGCTAGCGCAACTGCCGCCAAGGATATGCTCACGCTCCAGCAGGCCGGAAGTCAGCACGAATACCGCTCCCGGCCGTAGATGGCGCGCCCCGATCTGCACCAGCCGCACCTGCCCCATCAACTTGTCATGCAAGCCTGACTGCCAATCCGCCTCGCTCAGCTGTTGCAAGGGCTTGAACGGCACGTGGCCGGCGGTCACCACCACGGCATCCAGATCAGGATGCGCCTGGTACATCGCCTCGATACTGGCCGGGTCGGTCATGTCCACTCGCACCTCACCACCATTACGCCCACCCACCAACACCTCATGCTGCGCGGACAACAGCGCCACCACAGCACTCCCGATAACACCGCGTCCACCAATAACCAATACTTTCATTGCCTTGCCTTTCATGATTGACAATCGTTCAAAAAAACATGCCAATCAATCATACACAGGGCGAATTAACTGATTAATCCTGAAAAAAAGACTTCAATGTTCAACATTTAAAACAATTCAGGATAATCACGCCTCCGAGACAGCTCACTGGGAAAATTCTTGGCACTGTTCAAAAAACAGGGCCATCCCTATGCTAATATCGTGAAAAATACCGTCAAATACCTAGCCCTTCCCACACACTGTTCTGCCATGAAAACAAGTAGCACCCCTACGCCCGATGCCCTGCTGGCTTTTGATGCGCTGGCCCGAAAAGGTAGCTTTACCGCCGCCGCCGATGACATCGGCTGTGCCAAAAGCCGGATCAGCCAGTTGGTAAAGGAGCTGGAACAACAGCTGGGCACGGTACTGGTATTGCGCAATACCCGCCGCGTGGCGCTGACCGAAACCGGTCGTCGTCTGGCCGAACACGCCCGCCAGTTGCGCGAGATGCTGGAAAAAGTGGGGCCGGATATCGAAGAGGCGCAGGGACTGATCGAAGGCCCGCTGCGCATCAGCGCCACCGCCTCCTTCGCCCAATACCTGCTGGCGCCCATGCTGTCCGAGCTGGCCGCCTGCCACCCCGGCCTGGAGCTGGAGCTACGCGCGGAAAACCGTCTGCAAGACCCCATCAACGACGGCGTGGACTTCTGCATCCGCTCGCGCAATGTGCATGACGACCGGCTGGTGGCCAAACCACTGGGCTTTGTCTGGGAAGCACCCTACGCCTCGCCGGACTATCTGGCCAAGGCTCCACCGCTGAATAGTCCGGATGACCTGTGTCGCCACCGCATCCTGCTCAACAGCCACCATGTATATGGCCGTGAATGGCGACTGGAAAAAGACGGGGAACTCAAATCCATCACCACCCGCCCCATGCTGGTATGCGACCAGTACGCCTCGCTGATCTCCGGCCTGATTGCCGGCCACGGCGTGGCCCTGCTGCCGCACTATGTGGCCAGCCATTATCTGGAAAGCGGGCATCTGGTACGCGTACTGCCGGGCTGGCAAGGCGGCAGCTGGCCGGTGTATCTGGTATTTCCCTACCGCCAGCCCTTGCCGAAAAAATATGAAGCCTTCATCCAGCACGTCACCCCGCGCCTGCGCGCCGTGCTGGAAGAGCGGCCGCTATATTCCGGTGAAAAAGCCTGACACGGCCAGCACGCGGCCCCGGCCAGACCCTTGATCCAGACCAAAGCAGCTGCGACCGGCTTTTGCCACAATCGCGCGTCAGAAAAGCAATCGAGAATCAGGCGCAGTGCGCCGCATGAGGGCAGCAATGGAACATCTGGATACCTTGATCGTCGGCGGGGGCATGGTGGGCAGCGCCCTGGCCTGCGCACTCAGTGGCAAAGGCCTGAAACTGGCCGTACTGGAGCAGACCGCTCCCCCCGCGTTCGACCCGGCACAGCCACCCGACCTGCGCGTCTCGGCTATCAGCCCGGCCTCGGCCAGCCTGCTGGACGGCATTGGCGCATGGCAGCGCATCATGGCCATGCGCGCCGCGCCTTACCGCCGCATGCAGGTATGGGAAGACAAGGAGCGCAATGGCACCCTGTTTGATGCTGCCGAAGCCGGTGTGGACGCATTGGGCCACATTGTGGAAAATCGCATCGTGCAGCTGGCCACCACCGCCTGCCTGCAAGAGAAAGACGACATCCGCTATATCTGCCCGGCACGCATTGCCAGCATTGTCTACTCACCCAAGGCATCCCGCGTCACGCTGGAAGACGGCACCGTACTGGTAGCCCGCCTGCTGGTGGCCGCCGACGGTGCCCGCTCCCAGGTGCGCGACGCCGCTGGCATCGGCATTACCAGCTGGGATTACCCCATGCATGCGCTGGTGGCCAGCTGCGAAATGGAATACGGCCAGCAGGACATCACCTGGCAACGCTTTACCGCCACCGGCCCGCAAGCCTTCCTGCCGCTCACCGGCTCGCATGCCTCACTGGTGTGGTACAACACGCCCACCGAGGTAAAGCGCCTGCTGGCACTGAGCGACGAAGAACTGGTTTCCGCCTTCAGCGCCACCTTCCCACAAAAACTGGGCGGCATCCGCCAGCTGCTGGCGCGTGGCTCCTTCGCCCTCACCCGTCGCCATGCGGCAACGTATGCCAAGGATGGCGTGGTGCTGGCCGGTGACGCCGCCCACACCATTCACCCGCTGGCCGGTCAAGGGGTCAACCTCGGCTTTCAGGATGTGGCTGAGCTGGCCGACATCATCAGCCGCGCCGTCAGCGAAGGCCGTGACTTTGCCGATATCAGTGTGCTCAAAGCCTACGAACGACGCCGCAAACCGGCCAATCTGGCCATGCAAACCGGCATGGACGCCTTCTGCTTCGGTTTCGCCAACAACATCGGTCCACTAAAGGCCGCCCGCAAGCTGGGGCTGAAACTGGCCGACAAGGCCGGCCCGCTCAAACGTGAAGTCATCCGCTACGCGCTGGGCTTGCCGCGCTAAGACCCGCAGCTGATTACCTGACCAAAAGCCGCTGCAACAAGCGGCTTTTGGTTTGGTGGTCCCACAGCGCAGCCATAAAAAAACCGCCCCCGAAAGGGCGGTTTCTGTCTAGCCGGCAGATGCAGGCTTAGGCGTTCAGTTCGCGAGCCAGGTACAGCCAGGTTTCCACCACAGTGTCCGGGTTGAGGGACACGGTTTCGATACCCTCTTCCACCAGCCACTTGGCAAAGTCCGGATGATCCGACGGGCCCTGACCGCAGATGCCGACATACTTGTCGGCCTTGCGGCAAGCCTGGATCGCCATGTGCAGCATGGCTTTCACGGCTTCGTTACGCTCGTCGAAGGTAGCGGCAATCGGGCCACCGGAGTCGCGGTCCACGCCCAGGGTGAGCTGGGTCATGTCGTTGGAACCGATGGAGAAGCCGTCGAAGAACTGCAGGAACTTGTCGGCCAGCACAGCGTTGGTCGGCAGTTCGCACATCATGATCAGACGCAGGCCGTTTTCGCCACGCTTCAGACCATTGGCAGCCAGGATCTCAACAACCTTCTCGGCTTCAGCCAGGGTACGGACGAACGGGATCATCACTTCCACGTTGACCAGACCCATCTCGTCGCGCACCTTCTTGATGGCGCGGCATTCCAGGTCGAAACAGTCACGGAAGGATTCAGCCACATAGCGCGCTGCACCACGGAAACCGATCATCGGGTTTTCTTCATGCGGTTCGTACAGCTGACCGCCGATCAGGTTGGCGTACTCGTTCGACTTAAAGTCGGACATGCGCACGATGACCTTTTTCGGGGTGAAGGCTGCGGCCAGGGTAGCAACACCCTCGGCAATCTTGTCCACGTAGAAGTCAACCGGGCTGGCGTAGCCGGAAATGCGATCGCTGATGGTCGCCTTCAGGTCGGCCGGCAGGGTGTCGAATTCCAGCAGGGCTTTGGGGTGAATACCGATCTGACGGTTGATCACGAACTCCATGCGCGCCAGACCAACACCTTCGTTCGGCAGCTGCGCGAAGTCGAAGGCCAGTTCCGGGTTACCCACGTTCATCATGATCTTGACCGGAGCAGCCGGCATCTTGTCCAGCTCGAGGTCGATGATTTCAACGTCCAGCAGGCCATCGTAGATGTTGCCGGTATCGCCTTCGGCGCAGGATACGGTCACCTGCATGCCTTCACGCAGGATGTCGGTGGCGTCGCCACAACCTACCACGGCCGGGATACCCAGTTCGCGGGCGATAATCGCCGCGTGACAGGTACGACCACCACGGTTGGTCACGATGGCGGCGGCACGCTTCATCACCGGTTCCCAGTCCGGATCGGTCATGTCGGTCACCAGCACGTCACCCGGCTTCACGCGGTCCATCTCGGACGCATCCTTGATGGTGCGCACGGTGCCCTGGCCAATTTTCTGACCAATGGCGCGACCTTCGCACAACACGGCGGACTTGTTGTTCAGGCGGTAGCGGCGCAGGGTGTCCTTGCGGTCTTCCTGCGACTTCACGGTTTCCGGACGGGCTTGCAGGATGTACAGCTTGCCATCGCCACCATCACGGCCCCACTCGATGTCCATCGGGCGGCCATAATGTTTTTCGATGATCAGCGCGTATTCAGCCAGCTCGGCCACTTCGGCGTCGGTGATGGAGAATTGCTTGCGCAGTTCTGCCGGCACATCCACGGTCTTGACCGAACGGCCAGCCTGGGATGCATCGGTGAATTCCATCTTGATCAGCTTGGAACCCATGTTCTTGCGCAGCACAGCCGGACGACCTGCCTTCAGGGTCGGCTTGTGTACGTAGAATTCGTCAGGGTTGACCGCACCTTGCACCACGGTTTCGCCCAAGCCATAGGAAGCGGTGATGAACACCACGTCTTCAAAGCCGGATTCGGTGTCGATGGTGAACATCACACCGGCAGCACCCGTGTCGGAACGCACCATGCGCTGTACACCGGCGGACAGGGCCACAACATCGTGGGCAAAGCCTTTGTGTACGCGGTAGGAAATGGCGCGGTCGTTGTACAGGGAAGCAAAAACATGCTTCATGGCATCCTTGACGTTTTCAAGGCCACGAATGTTCAGAAAGGTTTCTTGCTGGCCTGCGAACGAGGCATCGGGAAGGTCTTCTGCGGTTGCAGAAGAACGGACTGCTACGGAAATATCTGCACCACCGGAGTCGGCGACCATCTTGTCCCAGGCAGTCTTGATATCTTCATCAAGCTTGGCCGGGAAAGGTGTGTCGATGATCCACTGGCGGATTTCCTTGCCGACACGAGCAAGCTCGGTCACGTCGTCGATGTCCAGTTTGGACAGCGCGGCGCTGATCTTGTCGGCCAGGCCATTGTGCTGGAGGAAATCACGGTAGGCATCCGCGGTAGTGGCGAAACCACCGGGGACTCGGACGCCCGAGCCTGCCAATTGACTGATCATTTCGCCCAGGGAGGCATTCTTGCCGCCTACCTGTTCAACGTCAGTCATGCGCAGCTTCTCGAACCAGATGACGTAGTTCTCTGCCATCACTTCACTTCCTGTATTGGATTGGACGGATAGAAAACCCGCATTCTAGCCGAATACCACTGCATTTGCGTAGCCCATTTTGCGGCGCACAACGCAAGGGTTTGCCCCATATCAATGCAAACTGCGCCCAGGAATGGTCGATACAGGGGCGTTTCTTTGCAGATTTGTGACTGCAATGTAGTGTGGCAACTACAACAAAAGCCACGGCAGGGGCGGATCATGGCCAATTCGTGGCAAATCCCCCGTCAACTACACCCGGCTGCCGTACGCAGGGCAGCCGAGGGTATAATCTGCTGCAACATTTTCCCCATTGCTTCCGAAACAGGTGCATCCATGCCACACCGCCGCTCCGCCTTTTTCATTTCTGACCGCACCGGCATCACTGCCGAATCGCTGGGCAATACCCTGCTGACCCAGTTCGACACGCTGGATTTCAAGCGCGAAGCCATCCCCTTCATCGATACGGTGGAAAAGGCCCAGGTGGTGGCCCACCATATCCGCGCAGTGGCCGAAGCCGACGACCTCAAGCCCTTGGTGTTCACCAGCATCGTCAATCCGGAGGTGCGCGAAGTGCTGCATATCGACAATGCGCTGGTGATGGACTTCTTCGACACTTTTATCGGAGAACTGGAAGCGGAGCTGGGTCAGAAGGCCTCGTTGACGCTGGGCAAGGCCCATGGCGTGGGCAGCGAGGAAAAATACGACCACCGCATCGAGGCGGTTAACTTCTCGCTCAACCACGATGACGGCGTGAAGCTGAAAGATCTGGCCGAAGCCGATGTCATCCTGGTGGGGGTGTCGCGTTCCGGCAAGACGCCAACCTGCCTGTACCTGGCGCTGCAATACGGCATCAAGGCGGCCAACTATCCGCTCACCCCGGAAGACCTGGACAGCCCCACCCTGCCCAAGATGCTGCTGCCCTATCGCAACAAGATGTTCGGCCTGACCATCGACCCGGCCCGCCTGCACCACATCCGCCAGGAGCGGCGTCCGGATTCCAAGTACGCCAGCCTGGACAACTGCCACTTCGAGGTGAACGAGGCCGAGTCAATGTTCCGCTTCCACGGTGTGCCTTTCATCAGCACCACGCACAAGTCGATCGAGGAAATTGCCACCACCATCATGCACAAGGCCACGCTGACCCGTCGTTTCTAAGACACAAGCGGCTCACAAAACCCCTGGTGCTGCGTTGCGCCTCCTTGCCGTACCCCGTGTGCTGTCCACGTCGGCGAGCCTTGCCCCAGGGACGCTACGCTATTTTGTGAGCCGCTCCAGTCATTTGCACAAAACCCCTGTTGCTTCGGCCCCAGAGACACTACCCCGTTTTGTGAGCCGCCCTGAAAGTCGCAGATCAAAAACCTGCAGCGCCCTTGTGGCCACACACCACGTATTGCGCTTGATGCTTGACGCCTGCCGCTGCGCCGTGGTGTGATAGAAAACATGAACTCCCGTATCGCATTCGCATCCTTCAACTGGTGGTGGCGCCTCTTCTGAGGTAGCACCGGCGACTGCGCACGCATACAACCCGGAGGCTGCCGACAAGGCGGATCCGGGTTTTGTTTTGTCTACGTTCCGCCTTGTCGATGGTTTCCGTTACTTGATCAGCAACAGGAACACGACATGAAACCGAGCGACATCACTTCCCAGGACATCATTCTCACCGGCGACCGCACCACCGGCTCGCTGCACCTTGGCCATTACGTTGGCTCCTTGCGCAACCGCGTGCTGCTACAAGACCGCTGCCAGCAATTCCTGCTGCTGGCCGACGCCCAGGCGCTGACCGACAATATGGGCAATTACCTGAAAGTACGTGACAACGTGCTGCAGGTGGCGCTGGATTACCTGGCGGTGGGCATAGACCCGGCCAAGAGCACCATCTTCATCCAGAGCCTGGTGCCGGAGCTGACCGAGCTGGCGTCCTACTATCTCAACCTGGTGACGGTATCGCGGCTGGAACGCAACCCCACCATCAAGGATGAAATAAAACAACGCGGCTACGAGCGCGACATCCCGGCCGGCTTCCTCACCTACCCTGCCGCCCAGGCCGCCGACATCACCGCCTTCAAGGCCACCATCGTGCCGGTGGGTGAAGACCAGATTCCGATGATCGAGCAGACCAACGAAATCGTGCGCCGCTTCAATGCCAGCGTGGAAAACCCGGTACTGGTGGAAGCCAAAGCCATGGTGCCGGAAGTAGGCGCCCGCCTGCCCGGCATCGACGGCAAGGCCAAGATGTCCAAATCGCTGGGCAACACCCTCACCCTGTCCGCCAGTGCCGATGAAATCCGCCAGGCGGTGAAGATGATGTACACCGACCCCAACCATCTGCGCGTGTCCGACCCAGGCCAGGTGGAAGGCAATGTAGTGTTCAGCTATCTTGATGCCTTCCACCCCAATATCGAACTGGTCAAACGCCTGAAGGACCACTACCGCCTGGGCGGGCTGGGCGACAGCGTGATCAAGCAGCATCTGGAGGAATGCCTGCAGGAGCTGCTCGCCCCCATCCGCCAGCGCCGCGAAGAATACGCGCGCGACCCGGCCGCCGTGCTGGCCATGCTGAAGGAAGGCACGGCGCGCGCCCGTCAGGTGGCGGCTGTCACCCTCAGTGAGGTAAAGGCAGCCATGGGGCTGAATTACTACTGATCCGCCGCCATCCACCATGGCAACACGGCCACCCGGCTGCGGGTGGCCGCCAACAGGAGCAACACCCGTGGAATTCGTCTATCAATGTCAGAATCTGGATGAAGTACGCACGCAAATCGACCGCATCGACCGTGCGCTGGTATCGCTGCTGGCCGAACGCGGCCTGTATGTGAAACAGGCCGCCCGCTTCAAGCACAGCAACGAGGAAGTGGAAGGCGGCAAGCGGGTGGATCAGGTGATGCGCCGGGTGGAAAAGCTGGCGGGCGAACTGGGAGCAGACCCCAGGCTGACTGCCGAGGTGTATCGCACCATGATCAGCCATTTCATTGCCAGTGAACTGCAGGAATTCGCCAGCATGGGCAAACCGCTGCCCACGGCTTAGACTGTCAGCCTGTACTTATCCTTCAGGAAACGACCATGACGCTGCTGCGCCCCCTGCTGCTGGCTGCCAGCCTGTGCAGCCTGCTTCCCCTGGCCCAGGCCGAGGAAGTCGGCAAGGTATCCACCACCTTCCGCCTGCTCAGCCCCAACGACAAGGTGGTGGTGGAGGCCTTCGACGACCCCTCGGTGGCCGGTGTGGCCTGTTATGTATCGCGTGCCCAGACCGGCGGCTATAGCGGTGCAGTGGGCCTGGCCAAGGACCCGTCGCGCTTTTCCGTGGCGTGCCGCCAGATCGGCAACATCAGCTTTGCCAAACCGCTGCCGAAACAGGAAGAAGTGTTCAAGGAGAGTGCGTCCTTCATCTTCAAGCATGTGCGGGTGGTGCGCATTGTCGATGCCAAACGCAATACCCTGGTGTATCTGACCTATTCCGACAAGCTGGTGGACGGCAGCCCGGACAATGCGGTCACCGCCGTACCGGTCAGCGGCCAGAACATTCCGCAGAAGTAA
This sequence comes from Aquitalea denitrificans, assembly GCF_009856625.1. GTDB lineage: Bacteria > Pseudomonadota > Gammaproteobacteria > Burkholderiales > Chromobacteriaceae > Aquitalea > Aquitalea denitrificans. Next base: position 652,350 of record NZ_CP047241.1, on the reverse strand, counting down.
GCGGCGGTGCCGATGAACCACGCACAGGACCGCCCCACCCTCACCTTGCAATTGGCCGGCCGGCTTTGGGACTTCCTCTCCGCCGGGCGCGGGCATCAACCCTGCGACGTGCTGGTGGTGTGCGGCTCTTATGACCTGCGGGTGATGGATCATGCTGCCGCCTTGCTACAGCAGGGCATTGCCCCGCACATGCTGATCAGCGGCAATACCGGCAACTGGACGCGCGATTTGTGGAACAGGCCGGAGGCCGAGGTGTTTGCCGAGCGTGCGCTGGCGCTGGGCGTCAAGCGACAGCAAATACTGCTGGAGCCACAGGCACGCAGCTTTGCCGAGAATCTGGCCTTGGCGCGCGCCATCTGCCCGGATGTACGGCGCGTTACCTTTGTCACCAAGCCCAACTCCATCCGCCGGGTGGCCCAGACCCAGCCGATACACTGGCCAGATATCGATTTCTCCGTCGATGCGCCGGAGTTCGCCTTCCCCTGGGGCGTATCCAATATGGTGGGGGTGTTTGGCCTGATCGAAGAAATGGTGGGTGACATCCACCGCCTGCTGCGCTATCCGCGGCTGGGTTTTCAGCAGGCACTGCCCATTCCGGACGAGGTGCTGGAAGCCTGGCAACAACTGATTGCGCTGGGTTACAACCGCCACCTGTTACGTGGCAGCGCGCTGGATGACCTGCCTACAACCGGAGCCCGCGCAGCAAACAGCTCTCAGGCTAGCTAGGCCGTTGGTGTCGGCAGCACCACCTTCAGGCCGTCATACCCCACTTCAACGCCCGGTGGGCACAGTGCCGACAAGGCGTGGTATTCCAGCCGGTGAATCATGTGGATCAACACCGTGCGGCGGGCACCGATGCGGGCTGCCCACTCCAGTGACTGATGGAAACCCAGGTGTGAGGGGTAGCCATCCATGTTCAGGCAGTCCAGAAACAGCACATCCAGCCCTTGCAGCAGCGCCAGGCTTTCATCCGGAATACGGGACAGGTCGGTCAGCCAGGCGGCATTGCCAATACGCCACCCCAGGCAGGGCCAGCTGCCGTGTCGCAAGGGAATGGGGGTGATGGGCAGGCCATCATGTTCGAATGGGCCGTCCACCACTTCGGGCAGCAGCACCGGCTTGTCCCACACCTTGGACGGCGGCTGCAGCGCATAGCCGAAACGGCTGGTGATGTTGTCCATGCTGAAGGCATTACCGTACAGCACGATGGCACCTTGCTTGACATAGCAGAAGGCGCGCAGATCGTCGATACCGTTCAGGTGATCGGCATGCGGATGGGTATACAGCACGGCATCCACCTGGCGGATGCCTTCGCGCAGTGCTTGCTGGCGCAGGTCCGGGCCGGTATCGATCAGCAGGCCCTTGTCGCCACAGCGGATATAGGCCGAGCAGCGCGTGCGGTGATTGCGCGGATCGCTTGAGCTGCAGGTTTCGCAGTGACAGCCGATGGCCGGCGTGCCGGAGCTGGAACCGCAACCCAGAATGGTGATTTCCATCTCGCCAACACGTGGGGCCGTCATGGGATCAGGCAGCCTGCCCGGCTTGCGGGCGCTGGATCTTGCTGAACAGGCGATAGAAGTTGTCGCTGGTGGCGGCGGCAACCTCCTCGAAACGGATACCGCGCAGTTCGGCAATATGCTCAGCCACGTGCCGCACATAGGCCGGCTCGTTCAGCTTGCCACGGTAAGGCACCGGGGCCAGATAGGGCGAGTCGGTTTCCACCAGCATGCGCTCCAGCGGCATTTTCTGCGCCACTTCCTTGATCTGCGCGGCGTTCTTGAACGTCACGATGCCGGAGAAGGAAATATAAAAGCCGATCTCCAGCGCGGCCTGTGCCACTTCCCAGTTTTCGGTGAAGCAGTGCATCACCCCGCCACACTGCTCGGCACCTTCTTCACGCAGGATGCGGATGGTGTCGGCGGCGGATTCGCGGGTATGGATGATCAGCGGCAGGCCTGCGCGTTTGGCGGCGCGGATATGGGTGCGGAAACGCTGGTGCTGCCATTCCAGATCACCCTTGCACCAGTGGTAATCCAGCCCGGTTTCGCCAATGCCCACCACGCGCGGGTGTGCTGCATGGGCCAGCAGTTCTTCCTCGCTGAATTCCTCGGCCTCGGGATCGTCCGGATGAATACCCACGGTGGCGTACAGATTGGCGTGGTTTTCCGCCAGCGCCAATACTTCAGGATACTTGGGACGCGATACGCCAATTACCAGCGCCAGCTCGACACCGTTGTGCTGCATATTGCCCAGCACCTCTGTCAGGCGGCTGGAGAGGTCGGGAAAATTGATATGGCAATGCGAATCGACAAGCATGATGTTTGATCTGGCTGGCAATGCACCCGACCACGGCCGGGTGACAGGGTTACATGGTATGGGTGGGACGGCTGGAGTTGAGCACACCACCCAGCAGGGTTTCGATCTTGGCCCGGGCCTGGTTGCCGGCTTCGCCATAGGCAAACTCCACGCCAATGCCCTGCACGCGACTGTTGTTGGCACCAGCCGGGGTAATCCACACCACCTTGGCCTGCACAGCAATTTTCTGTGGTTCATCCATCAGCGTAAGCAGCAGGAATACCTCTTCGCCCAGCTTCATGTCCTTATTGGTGGGAATGAAGATGCCGCCATTCTTAAGAAAAGGCATGTAGGCGGCAAACAACGCACTACGTTCCTTGATGTGCAGCGACAGCACACCGGGGCGAGTTAGATCGGGCCGGGAAGTGTTTTCCATTTGCGCGTATTCCGCTGTTGTTGGTTGTGCTGCCGGCTGCTGCCGCAGCCTTGTCCAAAACCGGTATCAGTTGCTGCAGCCGCCTGGCTTCAGCCCTGACGACTACCGGCAAAGATTTTCAGATAATCCATCAGCAGGGCCTCCAGTTGCAAACGCGTATTCAGCGTGTGCTGACCAAAGGGAGCCAGCTGCTGCAAAGCATCCTGACAGCGCATCAGAGCCACGGTGTCGCAACGCTGTACCAGCGCCTGCAACACCGCCTGCTTGTCTGGATGATAGCGGACAATCCCTGCCAGACTCAAACCAGCCAGATCATGCAGCCATTTCATCAGCCAGCCCAGCGGAATGGCCAGCGGCAGCTTCTGCTTGTCCACCAGCTCGGCCAGACTGAGGATGCTGGCAAAAGTGGGCTGAGCAAGGCCATCAATAAACTGGCTGCGCAGCTTGGCCAGAGCCGGGTCGTGATCAAACAGCGGCGCGCCGCCGTTGTGAGCCAGCTCGGCTTCGGCATCGGTAACGCCCTGCTGGCGCAGCCAGTCCAGCGCCTGTGCCTGACTGGGCGCAGACAGGGGAAACTGACGACAGCGGCTACGTATGGTGGGCAACAGGCGCTGTGCAGCCTGTGCCACCAGCAGGAACAGCACATCCTGCGGCGGCTCTTCCAGAATCTTGAGCAAGGCATTGGCTGCCGCCGGGTTCAGGTTTTCCGCCGGCTCCACCACGATGATGCGCCGTCCGGCACGGTGGGCGGTGAGGTGGGCAAACTCGATAACCTCGCGCACGGCTTCAATCTTGATCAGGGGCAGCTTGCGTCCGGGCTTGGCTTCCTTGCCCTCTTCTTCTTCGTCGGTCAGCGGCGACAGGCGGCGGAAGTCTGGATGGGTGCCATGCTCGAACCAGCGGCAGGCCTCGCATTGGCCGCAGGGCTGATGGTCGACCGCCAGCTTCTCGCACAGCAGCGACTGGGCCAGGTGCAGGGCAAACTCCAGCTTTCCGGTGCCAGCCGGGCCGATGAACAGCCAGGCGTTGGGCAGGCGGGTGCGTTCGGCATTCAGGCGCTGCCAGTCCTGCTGCTGCCAGGGAAACAGCATTAGCGTTGCTCCAGCAAGGCGGCCAGATGGCCGGCAATGTCCTGTTGCAACTGGGCAATGCTACGGGTGGCATCCAGAATGCGAAAGCGGGAATCAGCAGCGGCACGCTGCAAGTAGGCATCACGCACGCGTTGGTGAAAGTCGGCTTTTTCCTGTTCGAAACGGTCCAGCTGGCGGCTGCCGCTCATGCGCTGGCTGGCCACATCCAGCGGTACATCGAACAGCAGGGTCAGATCGGGCTGCAGGCCTTGCTGCACCCAGTTTTCCAGCACGGCAATGCGCTCGGTCGGCACGCCGCGGCCACCACCCTGAAAGGCAAAGGTCGAGTCGGTAAAGCGGTCTGACACCACCCAGCGTCCGGCTTGCAGTGCAGGACGGATCAGGCTGGACACCAATTGTTGGCGCGAGGCGAACATCAGCAGGGTTTCGGCATCCAGCGACACTTCGGTGTCCACTGCCAGCAGCAAGGCGCGGATTTGCTCGCCCAGCGGCGTGCCACCCGGTTCGCGGGTGAATTCGGCGGCAATGCCATGCTCGGCCAGCCAGTCGCGGATAAAGCCCAGATGGGTGCTTTTACCGGCACCATCAATGCCTTCCAGCGTGATGAAGCAGCCAGTCTGACTAGTCATTGGAGCCTTTCTTCAGAATGTATTTGCGCACCGCCTGATTATGTTCATCCAGGGTGGCAGAGAAGTAAGAACTGCCATCCCCCTTGGCCACGAAGTACAGTGCCGTGGAATTGGCCGGATTGGCTGCTGCCTCCAGTGCTGCCTTGCCGGGCATGGCGATGGGGGTGGGCGTCAGGCCGTTGCGGGTATAGGTATTGTAGGGCGTGTCGCGGCGCAAGTCGGCCTTGCTGATATTGCCGCGATAGGCGCTGCCCATGCCGTAGATGACCGACGGATCGGTCTGCAGGCGCATGCCCTTGTGCAGCCGGTTGACAAACACCGCGGCCACCAGGGGCCGGTCGGCATCCAGCGAGGTTTCCTTTTCCACCAGGCTGGCCATGATCAGCAATTCATAGGGCGTATGGTATGGCAGGTCGGCCTTGCGTGCCGCCCAGGCGGCATCCAGCTTTTGCTGCATGGTGCCATAGGCGCGGCGGTACAGGTCCAGATCGCTGCTGCCGGGGGTGAACAGATAGGTGCTGGGGAAGAACAGCCCCTCGGCCGCTACGCCATCCAGCCCCAGTTGCTGCAGCAACTGGGCATCGCTCAAGCCGCGCGCATCATGGGTGATGTCCGGGTTGCGGTCGATGGCCTGGCGGAACTGGTGGAAATTCCAGCCTTCAATCAGCGTCAGGCTGGCCTCATCCGGGTGGCCGTCAGCCAGCCGCTGCAGGATGTCCCACATCGAGGCGCTATCGCTGAACTGGTAAAGACCAGCCTTGATCTTGCGGTCCATGCCCAGCATGCGCCCTAGCCACATCATGATGTTGCGGTTACGGATCACCCCTTCCTCGGACAGGCCGCGCGCCACCTGACCCAGCGTGCGATTGGGGCCGATGGTGAGCTTGTAAGGCGTTTGTGGCAGATCAACCGGAATGACCACCACCCAGGCCAACCAGCCCATGGCGGCAAGAATGGCCAGCAATAACAGGCGAGACAGAGTTTTCATGCAATGCAGCAACAAGAGATGAAGTATGGACAGCCCGCAGGCTGTAAAAGCGGAATGATACCAGCAAGCCCGGCTTCCATCCTGCAACAAAGACAATTAATGCCATTTGGATCAAGGTGAACTAGGATAAGGGCATTGCAGCCCAAGCCCGTAAGTCCGGTAACTGGAGGCTCGCCGTAGACCTGCACCCCGGATGCCTGCCTGCGGCCATGACTTGCTGACAAGCCTTGTAACAATCCGTGATGGATAAACAGGACAAATCCATATATGTTACGGTGCACAAGCAGTGCAATACCTGCCTGCCAACCGGGAATGTTTCCCATCCAACCTTGAGGAACCTGCAATGCGCAAATTCGTGATGATGGCACTGTTGACCCTGGCCACTGCCAATGTCGCTCTGGCTGCAGACGCCAGCTGTGATGCCAAGGCCACCGAGAAGAAACTGGCTGGTGCCGCCAAGGCCAGCTTCCTGAAGAAATGTGAAAAGGACAGCAAGGCTGCCGCACCGCAAGCCATGTGCGAAGGCAAGGCTGCCGACAAGAAACTGGCTGGCGCTGCCAAGAACAGCTTTGTGAAGAAGTGCGTGAAAGACGCAGCTTCCGCCGCCAAATAAGCACCCCGGCGGGCCATCCCGGCCCGCCCCCTCCCCCTCCTCACTCTCCCAACTTGCTGCCAGTGACAAGCCGCGTCAAAATACATCGGATGATTGGATGAATAGAGACAAAACATGCCGCCACTGCATCAAGCCAGACGCTCGCTGGTAGACCTTGCCGTCGAAGATATCGGCCAGCGCCTTGCCGCCGGCCAATGGCCGGTCGACAGCCGTATCCCCACCGAACCCGAGCTGGCCACTCTGCTGGGCATCAGCCGCAACACCGTGCGCGAAGCCATTCGGGTTCTGTTGTACGCCGGCTTGCTGGAGGTTCGTCAGGGTGACGGCACCTATGTAAAAACCATGACCAGCCCGGCCGATGCCCTGCGCGCTATCAGCCGTGCCAGCCTGCGCGAGCAGCTGGAAGTACGTGCCATGCTGGAGGAAAGCACAGCCCGACTGGCGGCATTGCGTGCCGATACCCACGGACTGGCACGGATAGAAGATGCGCTGGCCATACGCGGCGAACAAAGCCAGTATGCGCAAGCAGACGATTTCATCGCCCGCGATCTGGATTTCCACCTGGCCATTGCCGATGCCTGCGGTAATGCGGCACTGGCCGAGCTGTATCGCTATTTCTCCCGCGTGGTGCAGGACAGCATCCAGCGTTCCATTCACGACGAAGCGCTGCCGGACCCGGATCTGCCCTCACACCAGGCCATCGTTGCTGCCATCCAGGCTGGTGATGCCGATGCAGCCGGTGCAGCCGCTGCTGCTGTCACCCGGCCCTTGCTGCAGATTCTGGACCGCCTGCTCCCCCCATCTCCAGCTGAATACAACCGGCCACCGCCAGGCAGCAGTAGCAATAGAGAATAAGCATGTCACCCACGCCACAACATATTGCAGACAAACTGGCAGAAGAACTGTTGATCGACGCCGAAATCGATGATGACGGCGTCCAGTACCACTCCCCAGCACCTCAATCACGCTGGCTGCTGGCACTGGGCATGGTTCTGATCGGCATCAATCTGCGCCCCGCCCTCTCCAGCCTGGCTCCGGTGTTGGGGCAGGTAAAGGCTGAAATCGGCCTGTCCGCCACCATGGCCGGCTTGCTCACCACCTTGCCGGTACTATGCCTGGGTCTGTTCGGTGCACTGGCTCCGCACCTGGCCCGCCGCTTCGGCAGCGAGCGCAGCATCGCCGGCATACTGTTGCTGCTGGCCTGCGGCATTGCCTTGCGCAGCCAACTGGGACTGACCGGCCTGGTGATGGGATCGCTACTGTCCGGTGCCGCCATCGGCATCATCGGCGTGCTGCTGCCGGGCATCGTCAAACGTGACTTCTCAGCTCAGGCCGGCCTGATGACCGGGGTCTACACCATGGCACTATGCCTGGGTGCCGCACTGGCAGCCGGCGCCACCGTGCCGCTGGATCAGCTGTTTGGCCAGCGCTGGCAGCCGGCACTTGCGTTCTGGGCCATTCCGGCACTGCTGGCACTGGCGGTATGGTGGCCACAGCTGTCCTCACACCAGCAACAACATGCGGGGCACTGGCAGGTACGTGGTCTGTGGCGCGATGCCCTGGCATGGCAGGTAACGGTCTACATGGGTTTGCAGTCATCGCTGTCCTACATTGTGTTCGGCTGGATGCCATCCATCCTGATCGAACGCGGACTGACACCGCTGCAGGCCGGACTGATGATGTCCTTGTCCATCATGACGCAGGTGATTGCGTCCTTAGGGGTTCCGCTGTTGGCACAGCGTGGTGCCGACCAGCGCCTGCCGATTGCCTGCGTAATGGTCCTGACCCTGGCCGGGCTGCTGGGGATGCTGTACGCCCCCATCAACCAGCTGTGGCTGTGGGCGGTATTACTGGGGATTGGCCAGGGTGGTGCGTTCAGCCTGGCGCTCAGCCTGCTGGTGCTGCGCGCACCGGATGCCCACGTTGCCGCTCATCTGTCCGGCATGGCACAAGGCGTAGGCTATACCGTGGCAGCTTGCGGTCCGCTGGCTGCCGGCATCATTCACGATGTCGCCGGACGCTGGGCACCGGTGGGCTGGCTGTTTGGTGGCATTGTCGCGACTGCGCTGGCCGCAGGACTGCTGGCCGGCCGCAAACTGCTGGTCAGCGCGCGCGCCGAACGACTGGGCTGATTTTTTGCATCCTCGCGGACGCCATCAGGCGTGCGGGTGTACCACTACACCATAGCGCTGCCACAGCTCGGCCAGGCTGTGACGGCTGAGCGGCAAGGGGTGATCTGCCAACTGCAGGCTGTGCGGCAGGCGTGAAACATCCCCGTCCCAGCCGGGCAGACCGGCCGCAGCAATGCCGGTCAGATCGCGGTCGTCCACCACCGCCAGCTCGCCGGCAATTTCGATGAACAGCTGCCCGTCGTCGGTCATGAAGGCCGCCCGCGCCTGCACATCATCATCGCAGGGCAAGGTCTGCCAGCGGCCTTCGGTAAACCGGGCGATCAGCGGCGCGGCATCCAGATTGACAAACACCTTTTGCGGGCCGTTCTGGACATAGTAACGCCCCTGGGCATCGCGGCTGTAATTGCGGTTGAAGAAGGCCGCCATGCCTTCATGCGTCAGGCGTTCTTCGCGTATCCACCACTGCCCGCGCGCATCCAGCCGCAACCAGCCGAATACCGCCGGCACATTGGGCCATTTGGCCATTGCCGCCAACACCTGGGAATCCATTTCCTGCACTCCTTGCAAGCGGGTCTACCCGCCTTGTTATTTCTTGCGGCTTTGTACCGCCCTACCATCAGACTGCACGCAATACCGCCAGTGGCGAGCTGCGCGTCACCTTGCCGATCAACGGCCAGCCAGCCAGCATCACCACCAGCATGCCGCAGCCCATGCCCAGCGGCAGTAGCCAGCCATTCATTACCCACGGCAGGTTGAACAGCTTGCTGGCCGCGATACCACCCACACCCATGGCACCCAGCGCAGCCAGCAGGCCGGTAAAACCACCCAGCCAAGCCAGTTCGGCCAGCACCACACTGCGTACCTGCGCATCCGAGGCACCCAGCGCACGCATCAGGGCGATATCAAACAGGCGTTCGTCCCGTGTGGCGGCCAGGGCAGCCCACAACACCAGCACACCAGCCGCCAGTGCAAGTACAAACATGGCTTCGATGCCGCGAGTCAGCTTGTCCACCATGGTGCGCACTTCGTTCAGAATAGCGCTGACATCAATGATGGTGATATTGGGGAAGGCCGCAACCAGCCGGTTGGCAAAATCCTCCTGCGCTGCATCCAGCCGGAAACTGCTGATCCAGCTGGCTGGCTGCTGCTGCAACAGGGATGGCGGTGCCAGCACAAAGAAGTTGACCCGGAAGCTGTCCCAGGCCACCGCGCGCAGGCTGCTCACCCTGGCACGGTAAGTAGTGCCGCCGATATCAAATGCCAGCGTATCCCCCATGCGGATACCCAGCGTTCTGGCCAGCCCCTGCTCGACCGAAAACTGTGGCCGGGCCTTATCCTGCCACCATTGCCCCGCCACCAGCCGGTTGCCCTCCGGCAGGCTGTCGCGCCAGGACAGATTGAATTCACGCTCGGCCAGCCGCCGCGCCTGCTCATCCGGCAATGCAGATGGCCGTACCGGTTTGTCATTAATGGCCACCAGCCGACCACGGATCATCGGTGCCAGCTGCGGTGCTGGCAGGCCAGCATCAACAAAGCGCTGCTGCAAAGCCAGGCGCTGGTTTTGCTGAATGTTGATGACAAACTTATTGGGTGCATCTGCCGGAATGCTCTGCTGCCAGGCTAAAATCAGGTCGTCACGCACCAGGGTGAGAGTGAGTAAGGCCATGATGCCCACTGCCAGCGCCACAATCTGCACGATGGCCAGCCACGGTCTGCGCGCCAGATTGGCCACGCCATAGCGCCAGCCGATCTGCCGCCCCGCCGGCAAGTGCCGCAACAACCACAGCATGCCCCAGGTCAGCAACGCCACGCCGGCAAAGAAGGCCGCCATCCCCCCCAGCAACCAGGCGGCCAGGGTCAGATCGTCCATCTGCCATGCTGCCAGCAGCAGCAAGACCAGTACCGCCAGCAGAGGCGCAGCCAGATTGCTGCGCAACAAGGGCAGGTCATTACGCAGCACCGCCAGCGGAGACACATTGCGTATTGCCAGCAGCGGGGGCAACGCCAGGCCGGTCAGCAGCAGCAATGAAGCAGCCGGCCCCAGTAACCAGCTTTGCCAGCCCGGGTCCGGCAGTACTTCGCCAACAAAACGGCTGCTCAGTTGCATCAGTCCCAATTGCACCGCATAACCGGCCAACGCGCCCAGCCCACCGCTTAGCAGACCCAGCAGCAGGAACAGGCAGACAAACAGGCCCAGCACTTCGGACGAGGTCAGCCCCATGCAGCGCAACACCGCCACCGGCTGCCAGTGCCGGGCCAGATAGCGCCTTACTGCCAGCGCCACCGCCGCCGCAGACAGAGCCACAGTCAACATGGCAGTGAGGCCGAGAAAACGCCGCGCACGTTCCAGTGCAGTACGGATTTCCGGGCGTGCTTCTTCTACGTTTTCCAACCGGCTGCCAGCGGGTAGGTGCTGACTCAGCCACTGGCGGAAGTCGCTGATCTGGCGGTCGTCCCCGGCCAGCATCAGTCGCCAGCGCGCACGGCTACCCTCCTGGATCAGCCCGGTGGCCGGCAGGTCCGTACTATTGAACATCAGCCGTGGCACAAAATTGTACAAATCCATGGCTCCATCAGGCTCGCGCAGGATTTCACCGCTCAGCCGCAAGGCTGTATTGCCGACCGTGATGTTGTCACCCAGCTTCAGCCCCAGCTTGCGCAGCAGCCTGGCATCGGCCCATACCGTGCCAGTGGCAGGATGCAGGCTGCCGGTTTGCGCCTGTCCGCTCTCTCCGCGCACGGTCATTTCCCCACGCAGCGGGTAGCTGTTGCTCACCGCCTTGTAGGTGGCTAGCGTGGCCTGCCCTTGGGCAAACACCATGGACGGGAAGCTGATGTTGTCCGCCAGCCGGAGGCCACGGCGCTGCGCTTCCTGACGGATGATGGCCGGTGCCGGCTGGTTGCCGTTAAGCACCAGATCGGCTGCCAGCAACTGAGTGGCCTGGGTGGTGAGCGCCCGCGCCACCCGGTCAGAAAAGAAGCTGACGCTGGTGAGTGCCGTCACCGCTACCAAGAGGGCGAGTGCCAGAATGCTCAACTCGCCGGATACGATTTCGCGACGTACAAAGCGTGCTGCCAGCAGCAGTCGGCTCCACCAGCTCATGCGCGCGCCCCGTTCAGTTGGCCGTCCACCAGCCGGTAGATGGCATCGCAGCGGCTGGCCAGTTCGTTATCGTGGGTTACCAGCACCAGCGAGGTATGCTGTTCGCTATTGAGCTGGAACAGCAGATCGATGATCTGCCGGCCAGTGGCGGCATCAAGATTGCCGGTGGGCTCATCGGCAAACAGGATGCCGGGGTGAATGGCAAAGGCACGCGCCAGCGCCACTCTTTGCTGCTCGCCGCCGGACAGATGCCTGGGATAGTGACGCAGGCGATGCGCCAAGCCAACATGACCCAGCATCTGGCTGGCGGTATCGCGGGCGTCCTTGCGCCCAGCCAGCTCCAGCGGCAGCATGACGTTTTCCAGCGCAGTCAGTTGTGGCATGAGCTGGAAATTCTGGAATACGAACCCCACCTTGTCCCTGCGCAGCAGCGCGCGGCCATCTTCGCTCAAACCGGCCAGCGACTGGCCAAACAGGGCGACCTCGCCGTGCGTTGGCTGATCCAGCCCGGCCAGCAGGGATAGCAGGGTAGACTTGCCCGAACCGGAAGCCCCGACAATGGCCACGCTTTCGCCCGGCTGCACGCTCAGGCTGGCCGTCTGCAGGATATCCAGTGGAGCCCCGTTAAATACCACCTGTTTGGCCAGATCCCGCGCCGACAGCACTGCCTTGTTCTCGATTGGAGTCATATGTCTTCTGCAATGGTAAAGCTGGTTTGCACCCTGTTTGCTGCCTGGCTGGCCCTTCCGGCCGGGGCTGCCACCATCCTGGTGATGGGCGACAGCCTGTCTGCCGGTTACGGCCTGCAGACAGGCCAAGGCTGGGTCAGCCTGTTACAACAGGATCTGGAGCCAAAGCACCGGATTATCAATGCCAGCATCTCCGGTGAAACCAGTGACGGTGGCCTGGCACGGCTGCCTGATGCACTCCGCCGTCACAAACCGGACATCGTAGTGCTGGAGCTGGGTGCCAATGATGGCTTGCGCGGCCTGCCACTTGCCGGCATGGAGCGCAATCTGCAGCAGATGATCGCACTGTCGCGCAAGGCCTCGGCCCGGGTGGTGCTGGTAGGCATGGCCTTGCCCAGCAACTATGGCCCGCAATACACCGCCGAGTTCCGCGCGGTGTACGACCGCATCGCAAAGCGCAACCAACTGGCCTACGTGCCGTTGCTGGTTGCCGGGTTTGCCACCGACATCAGCAAGTTCCAGCCTGACGGGCTACACCCTGTAGCCAGCGTACAAGCTACCATGATGCGCACGGTGAAGGCCAAGCTGCCATTGAAATAATATTCAGGATGAATGAGAAAAGCGTTTGAGCGGCACATCAACCAGATCACTGGCAAGGCAAATCCGGTTGCGGCCACGATGTTTGGCGGCATAAAGCGCCAGGTCGGCCTGTTGCAGGCAATGATTGACCTGCTCGCCAGGCTGGCAGGCAACCACCCCGGCCGAGATGGTTTGCTGCCATGAGGCCGGCAACGCTTCCCAGCGTGACACGGCCAGTTGCTGACGAATGCCATCCAGGCAGGCGGCCAATTCGGCTTCCTGCATGGCAGGGGCCAGCACCACGAATTCTTCTCCGCCATAGCGGAACATCTGCAAGCCGTCCGGCAGCAATTGGCTGACCTTCTGCACCAGTTGCTCCAGCACCGCATCGCCAGCCTGATGGCCGAAGGTATCATTGACCTGCTTGAAATGGTCCAGGTCCAGAATGGATAGGGACCAGCTGCTGCCGCTGGCAATGCTGTCGGCGGCGTACTTGTCCAGTTGCCTGCGCAGCGCCCGCTGGTTGAAACAGCCGGTGAGCGCATCGCACTCCAGCAATCGCTCCCCTTCGGCAACAGCCATCTGCAGCGCCTGCCGGTTCTCTTCCAGGCTAACCCGCTGCATGGTGGCCTGTACGTGCATTTCCACCAACTTGTCCATCATGTTCTGATTGGCATGTTTGAGCTGCACGGTGTCAAACAATGTCTGCTGGAAACCACGTACAAAGCGCCATTGCGATAACAGATAGATGCTCACACCCAAGAGGGCCAGCAGCTCCAGCCTTTTCCCGCCATTGAGGAGGGAAAATACCGGAAACGCCCAGAACGCGGCAAAAAACAGCACGTGAATGTCGCGGCAGGCTGCCATCATGATGCACAGCAGCGCAAAAATGCCGGCTACCCACAGCAGCAACAGCATCTGGTAGGCCGGATCAGGCTGTACCGGAGCCATGAACCAGATACAACCACCCCACAACAGACTGCTGGCCAGCAGGCAATCCCGCACCGCCGGGTAGTACTGATAAACGCTAAGCGGATGAGTGTCATGCTGACGACATTGCCGGATAACCAGGATCAGCCGCCACTCCACCAGCCAGAACAGGCCCATCCAGCACAGCATGCGCCATAGCGATGCCTCACCGTAGGCAATCCAGGCCAGCAGTGGGGTGCTGCATACCGCCGGGGCGATGGAAGCATGGGCAGCATCCACGAAGTAGCGCGTAAGGTCGGCCTCTTCACGCCAATGCGGGTTTTGCTGCTGCAGATAGGCCAGCCGCTTCATGCATGCCCCCTTGCAGCAGCTTCGGCTGCGGCCTCGGTCATCACCTGATTACGACCAGCCCGTTTGGCGGCATACAGCAAGGTGTCCGCCCGCTTGATAAGCTGCGGCACATCCAGCCCATTTTTCCAGGCCACCAACCCTATTGATACGGTTACCACACGCATTCCAATCAGTGCCGACCAGTCATGCTGCTGTACCAGATTGCGAATGTGCTCCAGCCGCAGCAAGGCCGCATCCTGAGTCATCCCCTCCAGCAGCAGCATGAATTCCTCGCCACCGTAGCGCCCCAGACTATCGTTGCCGCGCAGTTCGCCCCCTACCAGCCGGCTGGTCTGGCGCAAGACTTCGTCACCAGCCAGATGACCAAAGCCGTCATTGATGGATTTGAAGTGATCCAGATCCAGCATGGCCAGGCAGAATGGCTGACCAGCAACCGCCTGGGCAACCAACTGGTCCGCCCGCGTCATCACCGCACGCCGGCTCAGCACACCGGTAAGCGGATCATGCGCCACCAGCGCTTCTACACGCGCCAGCGCCTCGTCCAGTTGACGACTTTGCTCCTCCAACTGCTGGTTGTATTCATCCAGCTTGTGCTGCTGCTCGGTCATGTCCAGCAGCAGGCGGTTGTTTTCTTCCCGGACCGCATAGCTTTCCCGCAGATAGCGGTGCAAGGGCCAGGTCATCGTCACCAGCACGGCAGTAAACAGCAGCACCGACATTCCGGCCAGCCGCAATACCGGAATTCCGGTCCCCCATAGCTTGGTTTGCACAATCAGCAGCATCAGGCCCAGCACCAGCACCGGCAGTAACTTTACCCCGGTCAGATAGGCCGCGTAGGCAGAGGCGACACCTGCCAGCCACAGCAACACCACGATCAGATAAAGCGGGTCATTGTCAGGCACCAGCCACCAGACGGCGCTGCCCCACCAGGCAGCGGCCAGAATGGTAGCCAGGACGAACAGGCGAAAATGCGGCAGGGATACTCCCTGTCCTGCACCGGCGATGCGTAATAACCGAGAGGTAAAGACAAAGTAGAGACACTGCCAGGCAAACAGACCGCCCCACCAGCAAGCGATGTTGCCCCAGGGAGAGTGCAAACTCATCGCCAGCGCCAGCAATGCACCGCCAACCATGGAATACGGCTGGGCGGCGCGAAAGCGCTCCATGATGTGCAGCCTTACTGCGGTCTCTTCTCCGGCGGAAGAAAGGCTCAAATTGCCCCCCGATGTCTGGTCTGGTCTTTACTCATGTATAGCAGACGCCATGAAAAACCCCGCGTAAAGCGGGGTTGCAGTATGACTTTTTCGTCGACAGGAGCGACGTGGAAGCTATTACAGCTGGGCGGCGTTTTCCGCCAGGTAGGAAGCAACGCCTTCTGCGTTCGGCTTCATGCCCTTTTTGCCCTTGTTCCAGCCTGCCGGGCAGACTTCACCGTGTTCTTCGGTGAACTGCAGTGCGTCAACCATGCGGATCATTTCGTCCACATTGCGGCCCAGCGGCAGGTTGTTTACCACCTGATGCTGTACCACACCAGCCTTGTCGATCAGGAAGGAACCACGGAAGGCCACGCCACCGTCGGCTTCCACATCAAAGGCCTTGCACAGTTCGTGCTGGATGTCGGCGACCAGAGTGTAGCCAACCTGGCCGATACCACCCTTTTCTACCGGGGTATTGCGCCATGCGGCATGGGTGAACTGGCTGTCGATGGACACGCCGATCACTTCTACATTGCGGGCCTTGAATTCAGCCAGACGGTGATCAAAAGCGATCAGCTCGGACGGGCAAACAAAAGTGAAATCCAGCGGGTAGAAGAACACGACGGCGTATTTGCCGGCGGTAGCTTCCTGGAAGGAGTAGTTGTCAACAATCTGACCATCGCCCAGAACGGCGGAGAAGGTTTTTTCACCAGCGAAGAACGGTGCTTGCTTACCAACGAGTACGGCCATGCGGATCTCCTTGCGTTTTTGATGTGACAGCGTTTGCGGTATCGGGCAATACGAAAACGCTGCGGAATGCGGGGGCTTTATAAATCAGCCGACAGACGACGGGCAAATTGTAAATCCATATCGTGTCGATAAAGTTTCACAATGGCAGCCCTGCCCTGTCAGGCCATTCTGATTAGATGCGGGTGCCACGCTTTGGTTTCAAGCCATGCAGACCGCTGCCCTGTTGGACTGGTTCAGGATTTTTCCTGCAAGCGATGACTGGCACTGGCGTCCAGCTCCAGCCCATAAACCTGTTTGAGCTGGCGGATGCGCTCCAGCGACTCTGCACCAAACGCTACCTTGCCATCGAAGGCGTGCAAGACGATACCTTCCAGCAAGTCGCCAAGCGTGATGTCGTGGTATTCCGCCATGGCCTTCAGCACTTTGAGTAGGCGCTTTTCGATTTTCACCCCGGTCTGGGTGCGCTCAACCACAATGGTTTTGTTTTCTGTCTGCTGTGTCATGTTGCCCTCCGTGAATTGAGCACAATAATACACAAATACATATGTACATGTATAATTTTTAGATCAAAAAAAACGGACACCCAGGTGTCCGTTCTTGTGTGCTGCCATTGCCATCAGGCTCAGGCAGCCGGTTCGGCTTTCTGGCGCAGACGCAGGTTCAGTTCGCGCAGCTGCTTGTCGTCCACCGCATTCGGGGCGTTGGTCAGCAGACACTGGGCGCGCTGGGTCTTGGGGAAGGCAATCACGTCGCGGATGGATTCGGCACCGGCCATCAGGGTAACCAGACGGTCCAGACCAAAGGCCAGGCCACCATGCGGCGGCGCGCCGAACTTCAGGTTGTCCAGCAGGAAGCCGAACTTGTTCTGCTGCTCTTCCGGAGTAATCTTCAGCGCAGCGAATACCTTTTCCTGTACGTCGGCACGGTGGATACGCACGGAACCACCACCGATTTCCCAACCGTTCAGCACCATGTCGTAGGCACGTGCCAGGCAAGCACCCGGATCGGTGTCCATCAGGTCTTCATGACCCGGTTTCGGGCTGGTGAACGGATGGTGGCAGGCAGTCCAGCGGTCGGCTTCTTCGTCGTGTTCGAACATCGGGAAGTCCACCACCCACAGCGGACGCCATTCACGGACGAAGTAACCGTCCTTCTCGCCACGCTCGTGACCAATCTTGATACGCAGCGCGCCAATGGCTTCGTTCACCACCTTGGCCTTGTCGGCACCAAAGAAGATGATGTCGCCGTTGTCGGCACCGGTACGTGCCATGATTTCTTCCAGCGCAGCCACCGACAGGAACTTGACGATGGGCGACTGCAGGCCGCTGGTTTCGTCGTTGGTGATCTTGCTCTTGTCGTTGACCTTGATGTAGGCCAGACCCTTGGCACCATAGATGCCGACAAACTGGGTGTATTCGTCGATTTCCTTGCGGGAAATGGCGGCACCGCCCGGTACGCGCAGGGCAACCACGCGGCCGTTCGGCAGATCTGCCGCGCCACGGAAGACCTTGAATTCCTCGGTCTTCATCAGGTCGGTCAGCTCGGTGAACTTGAGCGACACGCGCAGGTCCGGCTTGTCCGAGCCATACAGGAACATGGCGTCGTTGTAAGTCATGCGCGGGAACTTGCCCAGCTCGACATTCATCACGTCGCGGAAGATTTCCTGCGCCATGTTTTCGGTGATGTCCATGATCTCGTCTTCGTTCAGGAACGAAGTTTCGATATCGATCTGGGTGAATTCAGGCTGACGGTCGGCACGCAGGTCTTCGTCGCGGAAGCACTTGGTGATCTGGTAGTAGCGGTCGAAGCCGGCCACCATCAACAGCTGCTTGAACAGCTGCGGCGATTGCGGCAGGGCAAAGAATTCGCCCGGATGCACGCGGGACGGCACCAGGTAGTCACGCGCACCTTCCGGGGTGGAGCGGGTCAGCATCGGGGTTTCGATGTCGATGAAGCCTTGCTTGTCCAGGTGATTGCGCACACCCATGGCTACGCGGTAGCGCAGGCGCAGGTTCTTTTGCATCGGTGCACGGCGCAGGTCGATCACGCGGTTGAGCAGACGGACGTTTTCCGAGATGTTCTCGTCGTCAATCTGGAAGGGCGGCGTGGCAGCGCTGTTGAGGATTTCGATTTCCTTGGCCAGGATTTCGATTTCGCCGGAAATCATCTTGCTGTTGGCGGTGCCGGCCGGGCGCTCGCGCACGATGCCGGTAATGGCCAGCACGTACTCGTTACGGCTGCTGTCGGCCAGCTTGAAGGCTTCCGGGGTATCCGGATCAATCACCACCTGCACCAGGCCTTCGCGGTCGCGCAGGTCGATGAAGATCACGCCACCGTGGTCGCGGCGACGGTGAGCCCAGCCTTTTACGGTGACGGTCTGGCCGAGGTATTTCTTGTCAATAAGTCCGCAGTAATCGGTACGCATCGGGTAACCCTTGTATTGAATTCTGTATCTTTAAATCTGGATAAACGGGCGTCTGCCGGGCAAGGCCGGCAAACGGCCTAAGCCTGCTGATTCTTGTCGCTGCACAGAGCGTCTGCCGCCGGCACCGGAACCACCACGCCCATGGAAATCACGTATTTCAGGGCATCGTCCACGCTCATGGCCAATTCACGTGTATCGCGCTTGGGCACCATGATGAAGTAGCCGGAAGTCGGGTTCGGCGTGGTCGGCACATACACGCTGACGTGTTCTTCCGCGCCCATTTCCGCCACCACCTGCGGTGCCGGTGCCCCGGTCTGGAAGGCTACCGTCCAGCTGTCCTGGTGAGGCCAGCGTACCAGCAGCGCTTTCTTGAAAGCCTGGCCTGAATCCGACAACAGCGTATCGCTGACCTGCTTGACGCTGCTGTAGATGGATTTGACAAAGGGCGTGCGCGACAGCATTCCGTGCCAGAAATCCACCAGGCGCTGGCCCAGTACATTAGCAGCAAACATGCCTGTACCCAGCAGCATCAGAAAGGCAAACACCACGCCCAGGCCGGGAATGCTGAAACCGAACAGCTGCTCGGGCTGCCATTCGTGCGGCAGCAGCTTCAGCGTCTGGTCCAGCGAGCCGATGATCAGGCTCAACACCCACAGGGTGATGCCCAGCGGCAGCCAGATCAGTAAGCCGGCCACCAGATAGCCCCGTACGGTCATCTTGATTTGTGTCATGGGGGATTAAGCGCACCCGCCGCCGCAAGAGCCGTTGCCACAGCTGTGACCGCCGCCGCCGGAAGAAGCGCTGCCGTTCTTGAAGTCGGTTTCATACCAGCCAGAGCCCTTAAGCTGGAAACCGGCAGCAGACAGTTGCTTGTGGTAATCGGCGCTGCCACAAGCCGGACACTGGGCGATCGGCTCATCGCTCATTTTCTGCAAATGTTCCTTGGCTGCGCCACAGGCGGTGCAGCGGTATTCGTAGATCGGCATATTCCTTGCTCCAACCACTATGTAAATGGCATAAATGGCGTATTCTTGCTACAGTGCAACATGCAATTTTGCTACGCTGCACAATAACTGCGGTGGTCTGACCTATGATGCAAATTGCGGTCAGGGCGGGCAAATGCAAGTAGCCAGCCCGCAAACTTACCATTATATCCGACTGACGCCGCAATACAAAAATGCTGTTTTTCACGCACTCGCAATATCGCGCTGCCACGATGCATCAAAGCTCATTTCCACCAGGTCGACCCAAGAGGATTTCATGGACAGCATTCGTAACATCATTAATGGCAAAAAAGGCCTGATTGTCGGCATCGCCAACGAAAACAGCATCGCCTACGGCTGCGCCAGCGTTCTGCGCGAGCTGGGAGCCGAGGTGGCCGTCACCTATCTGAACACCAAGGCGGAAAAATATGTCCGTCCGCTGGCCGAAAAACTGGACGCGCCGCTGGTGATGCCGCTGGACGTGGAGCAACCCGGCCAGATGCAACAGGTATTTGCCGACATCGAACAACACTGGGGCAAGCTGGACTTTGTCATTCATTCCATTGCCTTCTGCCCGATGGAAGACCTGCATGGCCGGGTGGTGGATTGCTCGCGTGATGGTTTCCAGCAGGCCATGCATGTGTCTTGCTACTCCTTCGTCGAGATGGCCCGTCACGCCGAACCGCTGATGAAGGATGGCGGCTCGCTGATCACCATGAGCTACTATGGTGCCGACAAAGTGGTGGAAAACTACAACATGATGGGACCGGTAAAAGCTGCACTGGAAAGCGTATCGCGCTATATGGCCAGCGAACTGGGGCCCAAGGGCATCCGCGTGCATGCGGTATCGCCCGGTCCGCTCAAGACCCGCGCCGCCTCCGGCATCGCCCATTTCGACCAGTTGATCGACGACGCCATCGCCCGTGCGCCGCAAAACAAGCTGGTGGATATCGAAGACGTGGGCATGACCTGCGCCTTCCTGATTTCCAATGCCGCCCGCAGCCTCACCGGCCAGACCATCTATGTCGATGGCGGCCACCACATCATGGCCTGATGCCACGGCGGCCAGCGCCTGCGCTGGCCTGCCTCCCCTATTCTGCTCGCGCCCCGGAGAACATCCATGACCCGCGATGACAAAGCATTTGACGACATCCTGCAACAAGCCGCCGCCCTGGGACCGCTGCCCATGGCTGTGGCCCATCCCTGCAGCCGCGAGGCACTGCTGGGCGCGGTAGAAGCCGCCGACCACGGCATTGCCACCCCGATACTGATCGGCCCGCGCAGCAAGCTCCACAAACTGGCGGAAGAACTGGACGTGGACATCAGCCGCTTCGAACTGATCGACACCCCGCACAGCCACGCCTCCGCAGAACAGGCGGTATCACTGGTACGCGAAGGCTATGCAGACATCCTGATGAAGGGCAGCCTGCACACCGACGAATTCATGAGCGAAGTACTGGCACGCAATACCGGCATCCGCACCGACCGTCGCATCAGCCACGTTTTCATCATGAAGGTGGAAAGCTACCCGCGTTATCTGTTCATCACCGATGCCGCCATCAGCATCGAACCCGACCTGATGACCAAGCGCGATATTTGCCAAAACGCCATCGACCTGACCCATGCACTGGGCATTGCCCGCCCCAAAGTCGCCATTCTGGCCGCCGTGGAAACCATCAACCCGGCCATGCGCGCCACGCTGGATGCCGCAGCACTGTGCAAGATGGCCGAACGCGGCCAGATCAAGGGCGCAATTCTGGACGGCCCGCTGGCCTTCGACAACGCCATCTCGCATGAGGCTGCCGACACCAAGGGCATCGTATCGGAAGTGGCTGGCGACCCGGACATCCTGCTGGTGCCTGATCTGGAGTCCGGCAATATGCTGGCCAAGCAGCTCACCTATCTGGCAGCCGCCGCATCCGCCGGCATCGTGATGGGCGCGCGCGTGCCCATCGTACTGACCAGTCGCGCCGAAGACGCCACCGGTCGCCTGGCCTCGGCAGCCGTGGCCAATGTGCTGGCGCACCGCCGTCGCGGAGCCAGCCAGTGATCAAGGCGCTGATTGCCGTCAACGCCGGCTCCTCCACCCTCAAGTTCCGTGCCTATGCCATGGAGGGCGGCGCGCTGCTGATGCGTGGCCTGATTGATCATTTCGGCCAGAAACACACCAGCCTCAGCCTGCATGACACCCTGCACCAACAGCTGGAAGAACGCGAGCTGGGCGATGACAGCCGCGAGGCCGCCGTGGCAGCCATGCTCAACACCCTGGCCGATCACGGTATTGCCGTGGCCGCCGTGGTACACCGCGTGGTACATGGCGGCAGTCGCTTTCATGCCGTTACCCGGCTGGACGACAGCATCTGCCAGGCCCTGGAGGAGTTCATTCCGCTGGCACCACTGCACCAGCCAGTCAGCCTGCAAGTAATCCAGGCCTTCCAGACGGCAGATGACACCTTGCCGCAGCTGGCCTGCTTTGATACCGCCTTCCATGCCAGCCAGCCAGAAGTAGCCACCCGCTTCGGCATCGCCCGCCACTGGCATGAAGAAGGCGTACGCCGTTACGGCTTTCACGGCTTGTCCTATGCTTCCATCAGCCGTCGGCTGGCCGGACTGGGGCTGGCGGGCAGCAAAGTAGTGGTGTGTCATCTGGGCAGCGGCAGCAGCGCTTGCGCTATCCAGCAGGGACAAAGCGTAGCCTCCAGCATGGGATTTTCTGCCGTGGACGGGCTGATGATGGGTACACGCCCCGGCTATCTGGACCCGGAAGTGGTGCTGTACTGGATGGAGCACGAAGGCATGGGCGTAAGCGATGTGCGGCGCGAGCTGTACAAGAACTCCGGCCTGCTGGGCGTTTCCGGTGGTGTGTCGGCGGATATGCGCGAACTGCTGGCCAGCAGCCTGCCAGCAGCGCGCGAGGCAGTTGAGCTGTTCTGCTATCGCATTGTGCGCGAGATTGCCTCGCTGGCCGCCGCCATGAAAGGGCTGGACGCCATCATCTTTACCGCTGGCGTGGGCGAGCATTCTGCCGAAGTGCGTGGCCGGGTGCTGGGTCAGTTGGGCTGGCTGGGCTTTGAGGCCGACCATGCCGCCAATCTGGCGCATGCCCGGCAACTGACAAGCGCCAGCAGCCCGCATCATGCCTATGTACTAGCCACCGACGAAGAAGGCGAAATGGCCAGACAAGCATTTTCCCTGCTTGCCTAGTCGCGCAATTGCGTGGCAAAAGCACAACATCACCCGCCACGCAGACAAACAAAAAGCCCCGCAACAGCGGGGCTTTTCTGCGTATCTTTCAGCGCGAAGCTGGGATCAGGCCATGGCCTTGATCTGAGCGGACAGACGGCTCTTATGACGAGCTGCCTTGTTCTTGTGGAACACGCCCTTGTCAGCGATACGATCGATTACTTTGGTGGAAGCGTGGAACACAACCTTGGCCGCAGCCTTGTCACCACCTTCAATTGCCTTAAGCACTTTCTTTACTGCAGTACGGAACGCAGTACGCAGGCTGGCGTTGTGCGCGCGCTGCTTAAGGGCTGTGCGTGCACGCTTGCGAGCTTGTGCGCTGTTAGCCATGAATCTTTCTCCTGATGAGCGGAATCTGAAACCCGCGATTCTAAGCCTTAACAGCAGGTTTTGCAACAATAAACCCGCCAGCGTAAACTAGCCGGCTTGCTCAACCCGCCACCCCCACTCAATGAACCTGCTCAAGGCGCTGGCTGCTGTCAGCAGCATGACCATGGTGTCGCGCATTCTCGGCCTGGTCCGCGACACCCTTATTGCACGCGTATTTGGTGCCGGCATGTCGGCAGATGCCTTCAATGCCGCCTTCAAGATTCCCAATATGTTGCGCCGCCTGTTTGCCGAGGGCGCGTTCTCGCAAGCCTTCGTGCCTATCCTGGGCGAATACAAGAACCAGAAAACCGAAGAAGAAACCCGCCAATTCGTGGCCAAGGTAACCGGCGTACTGGGTTCGGTGCTGCTGCTGGTCACCGCCATCGGCATGCTGGCCGCCCCGGCCATCATGTGGATTTCCGCCCCCGGCTTTTATCGCGAACCGGCCAAGGCCGCGCTGTTTGCCGACATCCTGCGCGTATCCTTTCCTTATATCTTTTTCATTTCGCTGTCCTCGATGACCGGCAGCATTCTCAATAGCTGGGGCAAGTTCTCGATTCCGGCCTTCACCCCTACCTTTCTGAACCTCAGCTTCATCGTGTTCGCCCTGTTCTTCACCCGCAGCTTTCACCCGCCCATCATGGCCATGGCCTGGGCGGTGTTTGTTGGCGGGCTGATCCAGCTGGTTTGGCAACTACCCTTCCTCAAGCAGATCGGCATGCTCACCATGCCCATCTTCGACTTCAAGGATGCCGCGGTATGGCGGGTGATCCGCCAGATGGGCCCGGCCATTTTCGGCGTATCGGTGGCGCAGATTTCCTTGCTGATCAACTCCACCTTCGCCTCCTTCCTGCCCACCGGCAGCGTGTCCTGGATGTATTACGCCGACCGGCTGATGGAATTTCCTTCCGGCGTGCTGGGCGTGGCGCTGGGGACCATCCTGCTGCCGTCCTTGTCCAAGCATGCGGCCAGCAAATCAGACAGTGAATTCAGCGTGTTGCTGGACTGGGGCATCCGCCTGTCCTTGCTGCTGGCGGTACCCGCCACCGTGGGGCTGGGCTTGCTGTCCGGCCCCTTGCTGTCCACCCTGTTCATGTATGGCCGCTTTACCGCCCACGACGCACTGATGTCGCAACAGGCAGTAATTGCCTACTCCTTCGGCCTCTTGGGGCTGATTCTGGTCAAGGTGCTGGCGCCGGGCTTCTATGCCCGGCAGGACATCAAGACGCCGGTGCGCATTGCGCTGATTACCCTGGGCTGCACCCAGTTGATGAATCTGGCTTTTGTCTTCCCGCTCAAGCATGCGGGCCTGGCACTGTCGATTGGCCTGGCCTCCTGCCTGAACGCCGGCCTGCTGCTCTCCACCCTGCTCAAGCGCAAGATCTACCAGCCGCAAGCAGGCTGGAGCAGCTTCCTCGGCAAGATGGCACTGGCCATCCTGGCCATGGCTGCTGTACTGCTCGCGCTGCAATGGCTGCTGCCCATCCACTGGGATGGCCATGCCTGGCAGCGTGTAAGCTGGCTGACCTTGCTGGTGGTGGCTGGTGCCATCACTTATTTCGCCATGCTGTTTGCGCTGGGCTTCCGGCCGCGCCAATTCATGCGCAAGGAGCACTAAGACGTGCCCACATCATCACCGCTGCCCGCGGCAGACCGCCAAGCTGCCGCCGTGCTGTTGGTGTGCTGCCTGAGCCTGACCTTGCTGTACTACCCGGCCAACAGCCACTGGCTGCTGGACTGGCTGCGCAATATGCAGCCAGCTTGGGCCGCTGTCTTCCAGCGCCTGGTAGTACACAACCCGGACACCCAGCTCTACCGCGCTGTGTTTTGGTCGCTGGCCAGCGTAGCCAGCTACTGCTTGCTGCCGCTGCTGCACATCAAGCTGGTGCTGCGCCGCCCGCTGCGCGATTTTGGCCTAGCCCTGCCCAGTTGGCGTTTGCTGCGCACGGATGGCAAGCTGTTCCTGCTGTTTTACGCCATCATGCTGCCACTGGTGTGGTGGGCGTCGGCACAGCCGGGTTTCTTGCAGATCTACCCCTTCTTCCGCCTTGCCCCACAAGAAAGCCTGTGGCCGCACTGGGCCTGGTGGGAGCTGTTATACTTCGCCCAATTTGCCGCGCTGGAGTTCTTCTTTCGCGGTTACATGGTGCACGGCCTCAAATTGCGCTTTGGCGTATCCGCCATCTTCGTGATGCTGCTGCCTTACTGCATGATTCATTTTGAAAAGCCAGTACTGGAAAGCCTGGCCGCCATCATCGCCGGCATGGCACTGGGTACGCTGAGTTATCGTTATCGCTCGATCTGGCTGGGTATCGCCCTGCATTGTAGCGTGGCCCTCACCATGGACTTGATGGCGCTGTGGCGCAAAGGCCTGCTGCTCTAAGCGGCAAGCGCCGTGGCCGGCTCGCTTTTTTCACGGAATCCCTCTCATGACCACTCCGCACCTGACTCCCGATCTCTCCCCGCTGGGCAAAACCGTCAGCTACCAGGACCAGTACGACGCCAGCCTGCTGTTTCCCATCGCCCGCCAGAGCAAGCGCGCTGAAATCGGCGTGGACGAACAGGCCCTGCCTTTTGCCGGTGTGGATATCTGGACCGGTTTCGAGCTGTCCTGGCTGAATGCACGCGGCAAACCCCAAGTGGGCATTGCCACCTTCCGCATTCCGGCTGACAGCCCCAACCTGATCGAATCCAAGTCGTTCAAGCTCTACCTGAACAGCTATAACCAGACCCGCATCGCCAGCCTGGCCGAGTTGCAGGCCCAACTGGCACTGGACCTGTCCAACGCTGCCGGTGGCACCGTCACGGTCAGTGTGCAGCTGCCACAGGACTTTGCCGCAGAACGTATTGCCGAGCTGGACGGCGACTACATCGACGAGCAGGACATCGCCGTGGACAACTACGCGCCCTGCCCGGACATCCTGCGTGCAGATACCGGCAATATCGTCAGCGAAACCCTGTGCAGCAATCTGCTGAAGTCCAACTGCCTGGTCACCGGCCAGCCGGACTGGGGCAGCGTGCAAATCCGCTACACCGGCCCGCAACTGGACCGTGAAGCGCTGCTGCGCTACCTGATCGGCTTCCGCCAGCACAACGAATTCCACGAGCAGTGCGTGGAGCGCATCTTCACCGACATCCTGCGGGCCTGCGCGCCGGAACAGCTGACGGTATACGCCCGCTATACCCGCCGTGGCGGCCTGGACATCAACCCCTGGCGCAGCAATGCCGAGCAGGCACCGCTGGAGAACACCCGCACCGCACGACAGTAAGTAGGCTGTCCAAAGTAAAAAAGCCTGCTTGTCATCCAAGCAGGCTTTTTTGTGGGCAAAATCCGGCCATCAAAACGGCATCGCCGCCTCAAATTCCATTTCTTCACGGGTAATCGGGTGGCGCAACACCAGTCGCGAGGCATGCAGTAACAGCCGATCGGCCTTGGCCAG
The DNA here is from genome assembly GCF_009856625.1 of Aquitalea denitrificans. Classification (GTDB taxonomy): domain Bacteria; phylum Pseudomonadota; class Gammaproteobacteria; order Burkholderiales; family Chromobacteriaceae; genus Aquitalea; species Aquitalea denitrificans. The sequence goes on along the minus strand of NZ_CP047241.1, from coordinate 626,108 downwards.
TACCTCAGGCGGTGCATAGATGTCATCGCCCAGAATGGGATGGCCGCTTTCCAGATGCAGCATGTGCATGCGCAACTGGTGGGCGCGGCCGGTTTGCGGGTCCAACTCCATGCGCGAGGTCTGGCGTGTGGTGTCGCGCGACACCACACGGTAATGGGTGATGGCCTGCTTGCCTTCAACATGGTCGATTTTCTGGCGTGGGCGATTGGGCCAGTCGATGATCAGGGGCAGGTCGATGGTGCCGCTATTGCTTTCCACAATACCGTCCACCACCGCGATATAGCGCTTCTGCACCTTGCGGTCCATAAAGGCGATGGATAGCGCCCGCTGCATGGCCGCGCCACGGCCAAACACCACCAGGCCGGATGTGGCCATGTCCAGCCGGTGTACGGTCAGCGCATCCGGATACACTTTCTGCACCCGGCTGATCAGGCAGTCGTCCTTGCCTTCGCCGCGGCCCGGGACCGACAGCAGGCCGGTGGGCTTGTCCACCACCAGCAGGCAGTCGTCGACATAGATGACCGCAAGGCCGGTATCCGGCGGCGGGGTGTAGTTTTCCAGATTATGGGCTTGGCTCATGGCGGCAACAGGGGAACAGAATAAGTAAAGAGCGGCGATTATCTTACCCCCGGCGCGGCTTCACAAGCTGTCACTCTGCATTTGCCGGGGAATTGCCACTTGAAATGGCAGCGCAACGCCATCACCCTGTCATGATCAGATCATTCCCCATGCAAGGAGCTGTCATGCCGGAGCGCTTTTACCTCGACCCATACCAAACCACCCTGCAAACCACGGTCATCCGCCATGACGATGCCGGCCTGGTACTGGCAGACACCCTGTGTTACCCGCTGGGTGGTGGTCAACCGGGCGACACCGCCACGCTGACGCTGGCCGATGGCAGCTCGCTGGCCATCAGCGATACCCGCCGCAACCGCGAAACCCGCGAGATCATCCACCTTACCGCTGCCGACGCCCCACGACTAGAAGCGGGCAGCGCCGTCACCCTGACGCTGGACTGGGCGCGCCGTCACCGCCACATGCGGGTGCATACCGGCCTGCATCTGCTGTCGGTGGTGATCAAGGCCGGCGTGACCGGTGGCAATCTGACCGCAGAAGGCGGACGGCTGGATTTTGATTTGCCGGAAGGCATGGAGCTGGACAAGGACGAGATCGAGGCTGGCCTGAATGCGCTGGTGGCACAGGACCTGGCGGTGAGCATCCAGATGACCAGTGGCGAAGCATTGAAAGCCCGTCCGGAGCTGATCAAGACCATGTCGGTCACCCCGCCGCTGGAGCTGCCGGAAATCCGCCTGATCGAAATCGACGGTGTCGACCTGCAACCCTGTGGTGGCACCCATGTGCGCCGCACCGGCGAAATCGGCCGCCTGCTGGTGAAAAAGATTGAAAGCAAGGGCGCGCGCAACAAGCGGGTGGTGGTGACGCTGGCAGACTAAACCCGGCCTTTGCCGCAAGGCCGCCATGAAAAACGGGACCATAGCGGTCCCGTTTTGCTTGTGCCTGCCAGCGGCGCAATCAGATATCCGCTTCCACCTCGTTACCCTTGGCTTCCATCCAGCTACGGCGGCTGGAGGCCTCGCCCTTGCCCATCAGCATGACAAAGGTGGACAGGGTTTGCGCCAGCTCACCCGGACGCACCTGCACCCGCGACAGGCGACGGGTATCCGGATTCATGGTGGTGTCTTTCAGCTGTTCCGGGTTCATCTCGCCCAGACCTTTGAAGCGGGAAATCCCCCAGCTGCCTTCGCGCACATTCTCGCTACGCAGACGGTCGAGGATGGCATTGAGCTCGCCCTCGTCCAGCGCGTAAATCTTGCGCGGCGGACGGTTCTTGCCCGAACCCGGCACATCCACGCGGAACAGCGGCGGCTGCGCGATGTAGATATTGCCGTTTTCGATCAGGCGCGGGAAATGACGGAAGAACAAGGTGAGCAGCAGCACCTGGATGTGCGAGCCGTCCACGTCGGCATCGGACAGGATGGCGATCTTGCCATAGCGCTGGCTGGACAGGTCCGGATGATCATCCGGCCCGTGCGGATCCACGCCGATGGCGACGGAAATATCGTGAATTTCGGCATTGGAAAACAGCTGGTCCTTGTCGGTTTCCCAGCTGTTGAGCACCTTGCCGCGCAAAGGCAGGATGGCCTGGTATTCCTTGTCGCGCGCCAGCTTGGCCGAGCCACCGGCAGAGTCACCCTCTACCAGGAACAGCTCATTGCGCTCGATGTCTTCGCTTTCGCAATCGGTCAGCTTGCCCGGCAGCACCGCCACGCCGGAGCCTTTTTTCTTTTCCACCTTCTTGACTGATTTCAAGCGCGACTGCGCCTGGCGGATGGCCAGCTCGGCAATCTTCTTGCCCGCTTCCACGTTCTGGTTCAGCCATAGCTCCACCGGGTCGCGCGACAGGCTGGAAATCAGCTTGAGCGCATCACGGCTGGTGAGCTTATCCTTGGTCTGGCCCTGGAATTGCGGGTCCAGCACCCGGGCCGACAGCACGAAGCGCACCCGGCTCCACACGTCCTCTGCCATCAGCTTGACGCCGCGCGGCAGCAGGTTGTGGTGGTCGATGAAGCTCTTCACCGCATCGAACACCCCGGCACGCAGGCCAGCTTCATGGGTACCGCCAGACGGGGTGGGAATCAGGTTGACATAGCTCTCGCCGCTGGCACCGTCCTCGAACCAGGCCATCGCCCACTGCACGCCTTCGCCCTTGGCAAATTGCTCGTGGTCGTCACCGATATAGGCTTCGGCGGCAAACAGCGGCGCAATCGGCTCGTCGCCGTTGCACAGCTCGGCCAGATAGCTCTTCAGGCCCTGCGGGTACTGCCACACCTTGACCTCGTCACCACTGGGTTTCTCAACGGTCAGCGACACGGCCACGCCGGGCAGCAACACCGCCTTGGCGCGCAGCAGGCGTTCCAGCTCCGGCAAGGAGTAACGCGGGCTTTCAAAATACTTGCCATCCGGCCATACCCGTACCCGGGTGCCGCTGGTGCGCGGGCCGCAGTCGCCAATGCGGGCCAGGGGTTCGATCACGTCGCCGCCGGAGAATACCAGACGGTGCACACCTCCCTCGCGCTTGACCTCGACTTCCAGCCGGGTGGACAAGGCATTGGTCACCGACACACCTACGCCATGCAAACCACCGGAGAAGGCATAGGCGCCACCGTCTTTCTTGTTGAACTTGCCACCGGCGTGCAGGCGGGTGAATACCAGCTCCACCACCGGCACGCCTTCTTGCGGATGCAGGCCCACCGGAATGCCACGGCCATCATCTTCCACCGACAATGAACCATCCTGGTGCACGGTAACGGCAATCTTGCGAGCATAGCCACCCAGGGCCTCGTCAGCCGCGTTATCAATCACTTCCTGACAGATATGGGTGGGGTCGGTGGTGCGGGTATACATGCCCGGCCGTTCCTTGACCGGCTCCAGCCCCTTGAGCACTCGTACCGAAGATTCGTCGTACTGTTGAGTCATAAATTTATCGTCGCCTGTAGCGGCCCTGCGTGGCAGGGCCAAGCCTGGTGATGTTGCCACCCCTGCCATGCGGCAGGGCTGGTCATGATGCTCAAACGGCAGCCCAGGGCCGCCGCTTGCTTGATGGGTGAGGCAAACCGCAAGGCGGTTCAGTGATCCTGCTGCTGGTCCGGCAAGCCTTCGGCTACCGGAGCCGTCCTGGCCGGCTGCCTCATGCGCTGCAGGAAGCTGTCGTAGTTTTCCAGCCCCTTGAGAAAGCGCGACAGCTCGGTCAGCGCGCGGATATACACGTCGCGCTTGAATTCGATTACCGCATCCACCGGTGCCCAGTAATCGTTCCAGCGCCAGCCGTCGAATTCCGGATGCGTGCTGGCCCGCAGGCAGACATCGCAGTCGCGCCCGGTCAGCCGCAGCAGAAACCAGATCTGCTTCTGCCCCTTATAGCTGCCGCGCCATTCGCGGCGCACCCAGTTGCTGGGCACCTCATAGCGCAGCCAGTCACGGGTACGCCCCACGATCTTGACATGTTGCGGCAACAGCCCGACTTCCTCCAGAAGCTCGCGGTACATCGCCGCTTCCGGGCTCTCACCCGGCTTGATGCCTCCTTGCGGAAATTGCCAGGAATGCTCGCGCACCCGCTTGCCCCAGAACACCTCATTTTTGCCGTTGATGAGGATGATTCCGACATTGGGGCGATATCCGTCCCGGTCCAGCATGAAAAAAACCTGCAAATCGTCTAGTTGACCGAATTTTTGCACATTTCGACAGCTCTTGCCATGTGCCTGACGTGGCTGAACAACAGCAATTCCACCACAGACTGCCATCTGCGCCATGAAAAAAATTGACGTCCCATGCCAAAGGCGTTTAAAAATCCGGCACAGCACCCTGCTTATCTCACCCGGAAGGCCCTGTTTTTCATGCAAGCACGTCGCAACCCGCTCACATCCCCCCCCCTGCCTGCGGCAGCGGTGGTGCTGTGCGCATGGGCAGACTCGACAGCCTTGTCACTGGGCTTTTTCATCCAGCCATTCACTGCAGTCGGTCACCGCTAGCGTTTTGCCGTTTCACCCGCCCATGGGGCGGCTTTCGACAATTCAACGCCCAAGGACCATCCATGCTGAACCCTGCAGACTGGCTGCAACATCACGGCATTCGCACCGTCGAATGCCTGTTTTCCGATATCACCGGTACCGCGCGTGGCAAGATCCTGCCGGCATCAAGCGTACTTAACGGCAGCGAACTGCGTTTTTCACAGGTCGGGCTGGTACAAAGTGTCAGCGGCGACTGCCTGCAGCAACTGGTGCCAGAGTTGGACCCGGACATGCTGCTGCAAGCCGACCCCACCACCCTGCGCCGCCTTCCTTTCAGCCGGGAACCAGCGGCCATGCTGATTCACGACTGCCTGCATGAAGATGGCAGCCTGGTAGAGTTTTCACCGCGCAATGTGCTGCACCGTGTACTCTCCCGCTATGCCGAGCTGGGCCTCAAGCCTGTTGTCGCACCAGAAATGGAGTTCTATCTGTTTGCCCGGCGTCAGCAGCTGGATGCGGCACCACAGGCACCAGCCAGCTATGGCAAAGCCGGTGACAGCCTGCGTCAGCCCTATGCACTGGATAGATTGCACGATCTGGAGCCAGTACTGGACGACATCCGCCATGGCTGCCAGTTGCTGGGCATCGGTGCAGATACACTGCTGCAGGAAGTAGGCTGCGGTCAGTTGGAAATCAATCTGCAACATGGCGATGCCATTGCACTGGCCGACCAGGCTTTCCTGTTCAAGCGCATGGTGCGTGAAGCCGCCGCCCGGCATGATCTGGAAGCCTGCTTCATGGCCAAACCGCTGGCGGATGATGCCGGCAGCGCCATGCACATTCACCAGAGCCTGGTGGATGCGGATACCGGCCGTAATGCCTTCTCACTGGACAACGGCCAGCCGGCACCGCGCTTTGCCCACTATATTGCCGGCCTGCAGCACTACCTGCCGGACGCCCTGCTGCTGCTGGCCCCTTATGTCAATTCCTATCGCCGCCTGGCGCCGTTCACGGCAGCACCCATCAATGTGGAATGGGGCTTTGACAACCGCACCTGCGGCCTACGCATCCCGCAAGCTGGTCCACAGGCACGCCGGGTGGAAAACCGTCTGCCAGGCGTGGATGCCAACCCTTATCTGGCCATGGCCACCACCCTGGCCTGCGGTTTGCTTGGCATGCAACAAGAATTACCGGCAACGCAACCACTGGATTGCAGTGCCTATGGTCGACCCTATGCCTTTGCCCGCACCCAGCTGGAAGCTGTGGAAAGGCTGGCTAATAATCAGGCACTTGCCACCCTGCTGGGGCCGCAGTTTGTCTCTACCTATTGTCAGCTCAAGCTGAGTGAATGGCAGGAATTCAACCACCAGGTCACCCCCTGGGAATATCGCCACTTGCTTGGCCAGGCATGAAAGAGGCGTCATGAATCGCGAACACGCACCACACCTATCCCAGTTTGATGGCCACCATGTCAATTCCTGGTATGCGGCCACCGCACCGTCACGCGAGCGTTATCCGGTGCTGGGAGAGGTGGTACGTTGCGATGTGTGCGTGGTGGGGGCTGGCCTCACCGGCCTGTCTACCGCTCTGGTACTGGCTGAAAAGGGGCTGTCCGTTGCCTTGCTGGAGGGGGCGCTGGTCGGCTTTGGTGCCACCGGCCGTAATGGCGGACAAATCCTGCACGGCTTTGCCGCACCGCTGACGCGCTTCGAGCAACAACTGGGCAGTCGGGCGGCACGGCAGTGCTGGGAGGCCTCGCTGGAGGGCGTATCGCTGATTGCCAATCGCATTCACCAGCATCAGATCGACTGCGAACTGCGCTGGGGTTTTCTCACCACCGCCAGTAATCACCACCAGCAGCAACAGCTGCGCAAGCAACAAGCCATGCTGGAAACCTGTGGCTATCATGATTCGCAGTGGCTGGAAGGCAGTACACTGGCAGGGCAAATCAATTCCCCACGCTATACCGCGGCGCTGTATGACAATGGCTGTGGCCACCTCCACCCGCTGAAATATGCACAAGGGCTGGCACGGGCCGCATCCCGCGCAGGCGTCAGGCTGTTTGAACACAGCCCGGTCACTTCCATCGATGAAGACCGACTGGGCTTGCAGATCGGCACACCCAATGGCTGGGTCAGGGCCGACAAGATGGTACTGGCCTGCAATGTCGATATCGGTGCGCTGCAACCGCAACTGCGGCGCAGCATTCTGCCGGTGGAGTCACACATCATTGCCACGGCACCACTCACGGCAGAGCAGGCAGCCAGTCTGCTGCCAGAAGGCGCTGCAGTGTGTAGCAGCGACAAGCTGCTGGACTACTTCCGCCTGACACCGGATCACCGCCTGCTGTTTGGCGGCAGATCAAGCCGGCCATACGCAGAACGGCAATCCCTGATTACCGAACGACATACCCGCATGGCCAGCATTTTTCCCAGCCTGCGCAACAGCAGGATTGACTATGCATGGAGCGGCCATGTAGACGTTGGCCCGGCGCGACTACCGCAAATTGGCCGCCAGGGGCAACGTGTCTACCATGCCCAGGGCTTTGCCGGGCATGGACTGGCATTCACCGGCATTGCCGGGCAGATGATCGCTGAGGCCATCGCGGGGGATCTGGGCCGCTTCGACATCTTCAACAAGCTGTATGCCCACCCCTTCCCCCTGCCAGCATCGCTGGAGGAAAGCCTCATCCGGCTAGGCTCCATGTATTACCGTCTGCGAGACACGCTAGGCTTCTAGGCAATATGCACGTACTTGAGCTGAAACAGCTTGCGGACGTCAGCATCCCCCAAAAGCAGAAAACGATGCTAGGATGCCCCGATCAACCGTTTTACGCGTGATTCACATGGTATTTCTACTTCCCCGGCCATCTCTGGAGCGTTTGCCACGTTTTGCACTGACGGCCAGCGATTTCAGCTCCTTGCAATCCGCCGCCGACTTTCGCCAGGCGCTGCTAGCCGCACTGGCGGCAGCCAAGCAGCGCATTTATATCGCGGCGCTGTATCTGGAACAGGACGAGGCAGGACAAGACGTGCTGGCAGCCATCTTTGCCGCCAAACAGCGCAATCCAGCACTGGATGTACGCATTCTGGTCGACTGGCATCGAGCCCAACGGGGCCGAATTGGCGAGAGCAAAACTAATTGCAATGCCACATGGTATCGCGAGCAAGCCAGCCTGCACGCGGTGGAAGTACCCATCTACGGCGTTCCCACCCAGACACGGGAACTGTTTGGCGTGCTGCATCTGAAGGGCTTCATCATTGATGACCTGGTCATCTACAGCGGTGCCAGCCTGAACAACGTCTACCTGCACAAGCAGGACAAATACCGCTTCGACCGCTATCACCTGATTCGTAATACCGCGCTGGCAGAGTGCATGGCCAGCTTCATGCTGCAAAACATCTGCAATGACGAGGCGGTGTTCCGGCTGGACAAACCGGTTCCCGGTACCCGCAGCATCCGCAAGGAAATCCGCGCCTTTCGCAATCAGCTGGAAAAGGCCCATTATCCACTGCCACGGCAGCAGACCTGCCAGCAGGGCATGGGTGTCACCCCCATCGTCGGGCTGGGCAAGGGCAATCCGCTGAATCAGCTCATCCTGCAACTGATCGGCCATGCCCAGCACCGGCTGGTGATCTGCACGCCTTACTTCAACTTCCCCATGGCCGTGCTGCGCGCCATCAACCGAGCCCTGCGCCGTGGCGTGGAGGTCACCATCATCGTGGGCGACAAGACTGCCAACGATTTTTTCATCCCCGAATCAGAGCCCTTCAAGCTGATTGGTACCCTGCCCTATCTGTACGAAATGAACCTGCGCCGCTTCGCCAAGCGCCGCCAGGCACAAATCGAAAACGGCAAGCTCAATCTGTGCCTGTGGAAAGATGAAGATAACAGCTACCACCTCAAAGGCATGTGGTGTGATGCACAGCACATCCTGCTTACCGGTAACAACATGAATCCAAGGGCCTTCCGGCTCGATCTGGAAAATGCCCTGCTGATTCACGACCCGGAACAGCAGCTACAATCCCAAAGCCATGCCGAGCAGCAGCACATCCTGCAACACTGCACCCGTATCAACCACTACCGCCAGCTGGAAAGCGTGCGCAACTATCCGCTCAAGGTACGCACCATCCTTACCAGACTGAGCCGGGTCCGCATCGATCGCATGCTGAACCTGATGCTTTAGCCTACGCAGCACCTAAACAAACCGCTCAAACGACAAAGCCACCGCATGCGGTGGCTTTGTATTTGCTGCGCCCCATCCACGCCCCCGTCACCGCTGCAGCGGAGCAAGGACTTGTGGTCAGGCAAGTTAAATGGTGGCGCAGAATGCACAAAGCCCAGCTCGATTGAGCTGGGCTTCTGTATGGGGAGTCTGGCGGTGTCCTACTTTCACATGGCGAATGCCACACTATCATCGGCGCTAAGGCGTTTCACGGTCCTGTTCGGGATGGGAAGGCGTGGGACCACCTCGCTATGGCCACCAGACATAAACTGTCAACAAACTTGAAGAAGCCTTGTGGGGAGTAGAGAGTCGGGAGTAGAGAGTTGTCTCTGCCCGCTCTTGTCCTGCTCTCCGTTTCGGGGGTAGTTCGTCAGTTGCAGGGGTTTACTCCCCACTCCCACCTCTCTACTCCCGCCTTAATTAGTCTTGGATCTTTGATCGCGTCGCACATGCACTATCCGTCAGCCCGGTTTCCCAAGCCACTCAAATGATAGGATCAAGCCTCACGAGCAATTAGTATCGGTTAGCTTAACGCCTCACAGCGCTTCCACACCCGACCTATCAACGTCCTGGTCTCGAACGACTCTTCAGGAGGGTCTAGCCCTCAGGGAAGTCTCATCTTCAGGCGAGTTTCGCGCTTAGATGCTTTCAGCGCTTATCTCTTCCGAACTTAGCTACCCGGCAATGCCACTGGCGTGACAACCGGTACACCAGAGGTTCGTCCACTCCGGTCCTCTCGTACTAGGAGCAGCCCCCGTCAAACTTCCAACGCCCACTGCAGATAGGGACCAAACTGTCTCACGACGTTTTGAACCCAGCTCACGTACCACTTTAAATGGCGAACAGCCATACCCTTGGGACCGGCTACAGCCCCAGGATGTGATGAGCCGACATCGAGGTGCCAAACACCGCCGTCGATGTGAACTCTTGGGCGGTATCAGCCTGTTATCCCCGGAGTACCTTTTATCCGTTGAGCGATGGCCCTTCCATTCAGAACCACCGGATCACTATGTCCTGCTTTCGCACCTGCTCGACTTGTCGGTCTCGCAGTTAAGCTACCTTTTGCCATTGCACTATCAGCACGATTTCCGACCGTACCTAGGTAACCTTCGAACTCCTCCGTTACACTTTGGGAGGAGACCGCCCCAGTCAAACTGCCTACCATGCACTGTCCCCGATCCGGATAACGGACCAAGGTTAGAACCTCAAAGGGGTCAGGGTGGTATTTCAAGGTCGGCTCCACCAGAACTAGCGTCCTGGCTTCAAAGCCTCCCACCTATCCTACACAAACCACTTCAAAGTCCAATGCAAAGCTACAGTAAAGGTTCACGGGGTCTTTCCGTCTAGCAGCGGGGAGATTGCATCTTCACAAACACTTCAACTTCGCTGAGTCTCAGGAGGAGACAGTGTGGCCATCGTTACGCCATTCGTGCGGGTCGGAACTTACCCGACAAGGAATTTCGCTACCTTAGGACCGTTATAGTTACGGCCGCCGTTTACTGGGGCTTCGATCAAGAGCTTGCACCCCATCACTTAACCTTCCAGCACCGGGCAGGCGTCACACCCTATACGTCCACTTTCGTGTTGGCAGAGTGCTGTGTTTTTGATAAACAGTCGCAGCCACCGATTCTCTGCGACCTCTCCAAGCTCCATCCGCAAGGGATTTCACCTAAAGAGGCATACCTTCTCCCGAAGTTACGGTATCAATTTGCCGAGTTCCTTCTCCTGAGTTCTCTCAAGCGCCTTAGAATTCTCATCCTGCCCACCTGTGTCGGTTTGCGGTACGGTTCTTGTGTAGCTGAAGCTTAGTGGCTTTTCCTGGAAGCGTGGTATCAGTCACTTCAGGTCCGTAGACCCTCGTTATCACTTCTCGGTGTTGAATGAAAGGGCGGATTTGCCTACCCTAACCACCTACCAGCTTGAACGACCTATTCCAACAGGCCGCTGACCTAACCTTCTCCGTCCCCACATCGCACTACACAAAAGTACGGGAATTTTAACCCGTTTCCCATCGACTACGCTTTTCAGCCTCGCCTTAGGGGCCGACTCACCCTACGCCGATGAACGTTGCGTAGGAAACCTTGGGCTTTCGGCGAGCGGGCTTTTCACCCGCTTTATCGCTACTCATGTCAGCATTCGCACTTCTGATATCTCCAGCATCCCTTTCGAGACACCTTCACAGACCTACAGAACGCTCCCCTACCATCTGCACTTACGTGCAAATCCGCAGCTTCGGTTATCAGTTTGAGCCCCGTTACATCTTCCGCGCAGGACGACTCGACCAGTGAGCTATTACGCTTTCTTTAAATGATGGCTGCTTCTAAGCCAACATCCTGGCTGTCTGGGCCTTCCCACTTCGTTTACCACTTAACTGATCATTTGGGACCTTAGCTGGCGGTCTGGGTTGTTTCCCTCTTGACGATGGACGTTAGCACCCACCGTCTGTCTCCCATGCTCGCACTTTCCGGTATTCAGAGTTTGCCATGGTTTGGTAAATCGCAATGACCCCCTAGCCATAACAGTGCTTTACCCCCGGAAGTGATACATGAGGCACTACCTAAATAGTTTTCGGGGAGAACCAGCTATCTCCGAGTTTGTTTAGCCTTTCACCCCTATCCACAGCTCATCCCCTAGTTTTGCAACACTAGTGGGTTCGGACCTCCAGTGCGTGTTACCGCACCTTCATCCTGGCCATGGATAGATCACTCGGTTTCGGGTCTACGCCCAGCAACTAAAGCGCCCTATTCGGACTCGGTTTCCCTACGCCTCCCCTATGCGGTTAAGCTTGCTACTGAACGTAAGTCGCTGACCCATTATACAAAAGGTACGCAGTCACCCCTTGCGAGGCTCCCACTGTTTGTATGCATCCGGTTTCAGGTTCTATTTCACTCCCCTCCCGGGGTTCTTTTCGCCTTTCCCTCACGGTACTGGTTCACTATCGGTCGATCACGAGTATTTAGCCTTGGAGGATGGTCCCCCCATCTTCAAACAGGATTTCGCGTGTCCCGCCCTACTTTTCGTATGCTTAGTACCAAGAATGAAATTTCGTGTACGGGGCTATCACCCACTATGGCGGCAGTTTCCAATGCCTTCCACTATCTCAATCTCTATCACATACAGGCTATTCCGCGTTCGCTCGCCACTACTGACGGAATCTCGGTTGATTTCTTTTCCTCGAGTTACTTAGATGTTTCAGTTCACTCGGTTCGCTTCCACAGACCTATGTATTCAGTCTGGGATACCCTTGCGGGTGGGTTTCCCCATTCGGATATCGCGGGATCAAAGCTCTATTGCCAGCTCCCCCGCGCTTTTCGCAGGCTTACACGTCCTTCATCGCCTGTGATCGCCAAGGCATCCACCAGATGCACTTAGTCGCTTGACCCTATCATTTCAGTAACCTAGATTACCAATCCGACAGAATTGTGTTTGTGCGACATGTCACACCGCCCCTTTTGATATGGCGACATGACATTAGATACAATCAAATTCCCAAGATGACGATTTGTCCTGCATGCAGAGTTAACTCCATGCATTTCATTTCGCCGTCTAATTAATTCGGCTTCTTCAGTTTGTTAAAGATCGGGCATTGTAAAAACAACGCAAACAGAAATTCACGCAGCAATAAAATGCTGTGTGCGCTTTTGTTTGCACTGTAAGAATGGTGGAGGATGACGGGATCGAACCGACGACCCCCTGCTTGCAAAGCAGGTGCTCTCCCAACTGAGCTAATCCCCCAAACTGGTGGGTCTGGTAGGACTCGAACCTACGACCCCTGCGTTATCAACACAGTGCTCTAACCAGCTGAGCTACAAACCCAGTTACTACCCTTAAATCATGAATAACCGATAGGCTGTGAGTACTTGACAATCGCCTTCTCTAGAAAGGAGGTGATCCAGCCGCAGGTTCCCCTACGGCTACCTTGTTACGACTTCACCCCAGTCATGAATCCCACCGTGGTAAGCGGCCTCCTTACGGTTAGCCTACCCACTTCTGGTGAAACTCACTCCCATGGTGTGACGGGCGGTGTGTACAAGACCCGGGAACGTATTCACCGCAGCATGCTGATCTGCGATTACTAGCGATTCCGACTTCACGCACTCGAGTTGCAGAGTGCGATCCGGACTACGATCGGTTTTATGAGATTGGCTCCACCTCGCGGCTTGGCTACCCTCTGTACCGACCATTGTATGACGTGTGAAGCCCTGGTCATAAGGGCCATGAGGACTTGACGTCATCCCCACCTTCCTCCGGTTTGTCACCGGCAGTCCCATTAGAGTGCTCAACTAAATGGTAGCAACTAATGGCAAGGGTTGCGCTCGTTGCGGGACTTAACCCAACATCTCACGACACGAGCTGACGACAGCCATGCAGCACCTGTGTTACGGCTCCCTTTCGGGCACCAAGCCATCTCTGGCAAGTTCCGTACATGTCAAGACCAGGTAAGGTTTTTCGCGTTGCATCGAATTAATCCACATCATCCACCGCTTGTGCGGGTCCCCGTCAATTCCTTTGAGTTTTAACCTTGCGGCCGTACTCCCCAGGCGGTCAACTTCTCGCGTTAGCTACGCTACCAAGGATTCAAACCCCCAACAGCTAGTTGACATCGTTTAGGGCGTGGACTACCAGGGTATCTAATCCTGTTTGCTCCCCACGCTTTCGTGCATGAGCGTCAGTGTCATCCCAGGGGGCTGCCTTCGCCATCGGTATTCCTCCGCATCTCTACGCATTTCACTGCTACACGCGGAATTCTACCCCCCTCTGACGCACTCTAGCCGTGCAGTCTCCAATGCAGTTCCCAGGTTGAGCCCGGGGCTTTCACATCAGACTTACACAACCGCCTGCGCACGCTTTACGCCCAGTAATTCCGATTAACGCTTGCACCCTACGTATTACCGCGGCTGCTGGCACGTAGTTAGCCGGTGCTTATTCTTCAGGTACTGTCATCCCCCAAGGGTATTAACCTTAGGGATTTCCTCCCTGACAAAAGTCCTTTACAACCCGAAGGCCTTCTTCAGACACGCGGCATGGCTGGATCAGGCTTGCGCCCATTGTCCAAAATTCCCCACTGCTGCCTCCCGTAGGAGTCTGGGCCGTGTCTCAGTCCCAGTGTGGCGGATCATCCTCTCAGACCCGCTACTGATCGATGCCTTGGTGAGCCTTTACCTCACCAACTAGCTAATCAGACGTCGGCCGCTCGAATAGCGCAAGGTCTTGCGATCCCCTGCTTTCCTTCTCAAAGCGTATGCGGTATTAGCTATCCTTTCGGATAGTTATCCCCCACTACTCGGCACGTTCCGACGCATTACTCACCCGTTCGCCACTCGTCAGCGGAGCAAGCTCCCTGTTACCGTTCGACTTGCATGTGTAAAGCATGCCGCCAGCGTTCAATCTGAGCCAGGATCAAACTCTTCAGTTCAATCTCATAGCAAATTTTCTGGCACGCAAGATCAAAGAAAATAACAAGTATTTCTTGTCTTGCAGTGCAAGTATTTGGCTTTCGCCAAGCACTCACACCTATCGGTTATTCTGTTTTTTAAAGAGCGGTGCAGGTCGCTGCGTTTCGTTTCCGTCGCTGCGTTGTCTGCTGAGGAGGCGAACTATACCGCCACGCCCACCCCTCGTCAACACTTTGTGCGAAGAAATCTGCACGATTTGCTGAAATCCCGGCCAAGAGCGCGCTAAGTCACTGAACGGTAATACTTTATGAAATGCGGGTTTCATGACTGTTTTGCTGCGCACGCACAGGCAGCGGCGCACTGGCGTCCATCCTGACGCTGACCCACGGGGGAAACTGGCGCAAAAAGCTGGTTTCGCCACCGACACCGGCAGCAAAAAGCCCGGCTGGGCCGGGCTTTTTGTCGGAAACATATATCGGCGACTGCAATCACTCATCCTGCGCGGCGATATCCGCCTTGACCTTTTCCATGTCCAGATCGCGCAGCGCCTTGATCAGTTCTTCAAACTGGGCCGGCATCATGGCACCAGCCTGGTTGAAGACGATGATGCCGTCCTTGAGTGCCATCAGTGTGGGAATGGAGCGGATCTGGAAATGGCCAGCCAGTTCTTGTTCTTCTTCGGTATTGATTTTGCCAAACACGATGTCGGGATGCTTGAGCGCAGCGGCGTCAAAGGTGGGGCCAAACATCTTGCACGGACCACACCATTCGGCCCAGAAATCCAGAATGACGATGCCGCCCTTGTCGACGGTCTCATTGAAACTGCTGCCGGTGATATTGATGGTGGCCATGCTGCGCTCCTTGCCGGTAACCGGCATATATAGATAGGTGGTAGCAGCAAGATGGGATGCGTAGTGGCTTTTACAAGAGCAGCGCGCCGGTTTGCCGCTGCTTCAGACAGAAAAAAGGCCCACGGTCGTGAGCCTTTTGTTCTGCCTGCGGCATTACAGCCAGCATTTGCGGTAGCTGTCGCGTTCCATCTGACAGACTTCCACGCAAAGCTGGGTGCCGGTGGGACCTTGAATCTGTTGTTGCAAGACGGGTAGCAGGCTGTCGGAGAGTTGCTGGCGGGTGGGTAAGTCCCGACCGCTCAGGATATGGAGTTGCAGGTGCACGAACGGGGCGCTACCCGGTGTGGTGCCAGTGAGCCAGTCTTGCAACAGGATGGCCCGGCTTTTGATGTCCTCTGCCTGAAACTGGCCGCTGGCCAATAATGCCTGATTGATGGCCAGCAAGGTGGCGGGGATATCCAGCTGCAGCCCGCTGCTGTATTGCATGATGACTTGCGGCATGTCAGCTGGCTTTCTTTTTCAGTTGGTAACACTGGTGGATCTTGCGGTTGCGGAAGTCTTCCGGCACGGACTGCCCGCTGATGTCACGGATGTGATAGTCCTCGGCCAGGCGTTCGTCCAGCACGAAGCTGCGCAGATTATTGGAGAAGTACAAGGTACCGCCCGGTGCCAGCAGCGCCATGGCGTAGTCGATGAGCCAGACGTGGTCGCGCTGGACGTCCAGGATATCCAGCATTTTCTTGGAATTGGAGAAGGTGGGCGGGTCCATCACGATGAGGTCGAACTGCTTGCCCTCGTCCACTGCTTGCTCCAGATACTGGAATACATCGGCACGCACCAGTTGATGGCGGGCCAGGTCCAGTCCGTTCAGCTCGAAATTGCGGCGCGACCAGTCCTGATAGGTATTGGACATGTCTACCGTTTCGGAACTGACTGCACCACCAGCTCCTGCGTAGACGGTAAAGCTGCCGGTATAGGCAAACAGATTGAGAAATCGCTTGCCGGCGGCTTCTTCACGCACGCGTTTGCGGGTGTTGCGGTGATCAAGAAACAAGCCGGTGTCCAGATAGGCATCCAGATTGACGATGAAGCGCTGGCCAAACTCCTGCACGATGAAATCATCACCCAGCTTGCCCACTTTTTCGTACTGGCTGACGCCCTTCTGACGACGGCGGCTTTTCAGGGTGATGGCGGATTCATCGCGTCCGGTGACAGCGGCGATGGCAACCATGATAGCGGCAATCCATTGCTGATAGACCTCGTCTTCCATTTCCCAGCCGGTGTCGTACTCCTGCAAATGCACGCGGTCGCCGTACAGGTCTACCGCCAGCGGAAACTGCGGTACGTCCTTGTCGTAGACACGCCAGGCATCCAGCCCCTGACGGGAGGCCCACTTGGCGTAGTGCTTGTAGTTTTTCTGCAGCCGGTTGGCAAAGGCGGAGACATCGACCATATCATTCCTTGGCGACAGCAGCCGGTGTGGCACTGCCGGGTAATTCATTCGGACAAAAACAAAACGCGCGCCAGCATAAGCGACCGGCGCGCGCATCAGCAAGTCCCGCCTGACCGCCTATTCCGGCTGGTACATGGCGATCAGCTTGCGATAGACCGGCTCGGGCAGATACTGGCGAATCATGTTCTGCCAGCCACGCGGGCCGACCAGGCCCTTGACCATGGTGGAGGACACCTCGGCATATTCCCGCGGTGGCAGCAGGAAGATGGTGGTGATGTCCGGGTGCAGGTCGGAGTTGATGTAACGCATGGTGCGTTCGTATTCGTAGTCGCTGGCGGTGCGAATACCGCGAATGATGTAGTTGGCACCAATGCTCTGGGCGTAGTTCACCAAAAACTGGTTTTCGAATACATCCACCCGCAGCTTGCTGAAGCCACGTGTGACGGCTCGCAGCATGTCCACGCGCTCGTCCACACTGAAGGTACAGTGTTTCTCCGGGTTCACGCCGACTGCCACGATGAGTTCGTCGAACAGCTCTACGGCTTCGCGAATCATCCACAAGTGACCGTTGGTGACCGGGTCGAAACTTCCGGCATACACGGCTCTTTTCACTTCTCGTTTTCCTTTGGATGTGTGTGCCATGGCGACTGTATCGTGCAGTAGTGGGAGGGTAAAGGCATTTTTGTTGCAGTGCGCCAAAAATGCGGCATAACAGTAGGGTTTTGCGTCATTTACATCATGATTGCAGAACATTCTGGTGCAAGAAGCAAGAAAGGCCGACGCGAAGCCGGCCTTTGCAACACAAGATGCACCGGAATGGTTCAGCTATTAATGCTCTCTGCGTGATGGCAGGCAATCATGCGCTCGTCCAGCGCACGCAATTCCGGCACTTCCTGCTGGCAACGTTCATTGGCAAACGGGCAGCGTTTGTGGAAGGTGCAGCCGGACGGCGGATTGAGCGGGCTGGGCAACTCGCCGTGGATCTTGATCTTGATGCGCCTGTCTTCCGGGTGAATGGAAGGCGTGGCGGACAATAGCGCCTGGGTATAAGGATGCAGCGGCCGGGAATAAATCTTTTCCTTGGCCCCCACCTCCACCGCACGTCCCAGATACATCACCATCAACTCGTCCGCCACATGTTCCACCACCGCCAGATTGTGCGAGATGAACACATAGGCGGTGTTGAACTCTTCCTGCAAATCCATGAACAGATTGAGCACCTGCGCCTGGATGGAAACGTCCAGCGCCGAAGTCGGCTCGTCTGCCACCACGATCTTGGGGTTGAGCATCATGGCGCGGGCAATGGCGATACGCTGGCGCTGGCCACCGGAGAACATGTGCGGGTAGCGGTAGTAATGTTCGGGACGCAGACCGACCCGGGCCATCATGGCGCGTACGCGCTCTTCGCGCTCGCTGGCCGACAGGCTGGTATTGATGTCCAGCGGCTCGCCCAGCTGGGTGCCAATTTTCTGGCGCGGGTTGAGCGAGGCGTAGGGGTTCTGAAACACCATCTGCACCTTGGTGCGCATGGCTTTCAGCTCGGCCTTGCCGGCCGTGGCGGCATCCTGCCCGTCCAGCAGCAGCGAACCGGAAGTCGGTGCCTCAATCAGCGTCAGCTGGCGCGCCAGCGTGGACTTGCCACAGCCGGATTCGCCCACTACCGCCAAAGTTTTGCCGGCCTGCAATTCAAAAGACACGCCGTTCAGCGCCTTGACCTGGGCTGTCGGCTTGAGAAAACCCTGGGCCACATCGTAATAACGGGTGAGGTCCCGTGCCTGCAATACGGTACTCATCATGCCTCCTTGGCCGTAATCGGGTAGTGGCAGCGTACAACGCCACCGTCAATGGCGGTCAGGCCCGGTCGCTGGGCCTTGCACTTGTCCTGAACATAGGGACAGCGCGGAGACAACAGGCAGCCGCTTGGCCGGTCGTACTGCCCCGGCACGATGCCAGGCAGGGTGGAAAGGCGATGCGCGCCCTTGCTGTGTTCAGGGATGGACTTGAGCAGCGCCTCGGTATACGGATGGGTGGGAGTGCGGAAGATGCCCGGCACCTTGGCCATCTCGGCCACTTGCCCGGCATACATCACCGCCACCTTGTGCGCCACTTCGGCCACCACGGCCAGGTCATGGGTAATCATGATCAGCGCCATGTTCTGGCTTTTCTGCAGATTGACCAGCAAGTCCATGATTTGCGCCTGGATGGTTACGTCCAGGGCGGTGGTGGGCTCGTCGGCAATCAGCAGCTTGGGATTACAGGCAATGGCCATGGCAATCACCACGCGCTGGCTCATGCCGCCGGACAA
This sequence comes from Aquitalea denitrificans, assembly GCF_009856625.1. Classification (GTDB taxonomy): domain Bacteria; phylum Pseudomonadota; class Gammaproteobacteria; order Burkholderiales; family Chromobacteriaceae; genus Aquitalea; species Aquitalea denitrificans. Next base: position 607,349 of record NZ_CP047241.1, on the reverse strand, counting down.
CTGGTGCGGGTAGGCATTCAGCCGGCTGGCCGCTGCCGGGATTTCCACCATTTCCATCAGTTCCAGCGCGCGCTGCTTCAGTGCGGCACCACGCAGGCCCTGGTGGATCTTCAGTACTTCCATGATCTGGTAACCCACGGTGTAGCTGGGGTTGAGCGAGGTCATCGGGTCCTGGAAGATCATGGCGATATCCTTGCCGACAATCTTGCGACGCTCGCGCGCCGAGATGGTGAGCAGATTCTTGCCATCAAATTGCAGGGTGTCCGCCACAATGCGGCCCTGTCCTTCCAGCAGGCCCATCATGGCCATCATGGTGACTGACTTGCCCGAACCGGATTCGCCGACGATGCCAACGATTTCGCCCTGATTGACGCTCAGGTCCAGTCCTTCCACTGCGCGGAAGGGATTTTTTTCCGAACCGAACTCCACCGAGAGGTTCTTGATTTCCAGCAGACTCATACTTCCCTCCTCAGGCGGCGCGCTTCAGTTTCGGGTCCAGCGCATCGCGCAGGCCGTCACCCATCAGGTTGATGGCCAGTACCGACAGCAAAATGGTAAGACCAGGCAGCGACACCACCCACCAGGCACGTTCGATGTAATCACGGGCCGAGGCCAGCATGGTGCCCCACTCCGGTGTGGGCGGTTGTACGCCCAGCCCCAGGAAACCCAGTGCGGCGATTTCCAGAATGGCGGAGGAGAAGCTCATGGTGGCGTGCACAATCAGCGGTGCCATGCAGTTGGGCAGCACGGTGTTGAACATCAGACGGAACAGACCGGCACCGGACACGCGCGAAGCGGTGACATAGTCGCGGTTCAGTTCGGTCATGGCCGAAGCACGGGTCAGGCGCACATAGGCAGGCAGGGACACCGTGGCAATGGCGATCATGGCATTCATCAGGCCCGGCCCCAGGATGGCCATGATGGCCACCGCCAGCAGCAAGGACGGCAAGGCCATCATGATGTCCATGACGCGCATGATCACCCCGCCCAGCACCTTGGGGAAGAAGGCCGCCAGCAGACCCAGCACCACACCGGGCAGCATAGCCAGCAGCACCGAGCACAGGCCGATGAACAGCGACAGGCGTGCGCCATAAATCAGACGCGACAGGATGTCACGGCCCAGTTCATCCGTCCCCAGCAGGAAGGCAGTGGAGCCGCCATCCAGCCAGGCCGGCGGTGTCAGCAGGTGGTCGCGGTATTGCTCGATGGGGCTGTAGGGTGCCACCAGCGGGGCCAGCACGGCGCACAGCACCACGATGGTCATGAAGATCAGGCCGGCAACCGCGCCCTTGTTATAAGAAAAGCCCTGCCAGAATTCCTTGAACGGCGAAGGATAGCTCAGTGCCGCATCTTCGGCGGGCACCGCAGCGTTCTGCATGTTTGCATTAGTCATGACGATACCTGCAAGCGTTATTTGGCGTGACGGATGCGCGGATTGGCAACACCGTACAGAATGTCCACGATGAAGTTGGTGATGATCACCAGTGTGGCCACGATCAGGATGCCGTTTTGCACCACCGGGTAGTCGCGGCGGCTGATGGCGTCGATCAGCCACTTGCCGATACCGGGCCAGGAGAAGATGGTTTCGGTCAGCACCGCGCCACCCATCAGCGTACCCACTTGCAGGCCGATCACGGTCAGTACCGGAATCAGCGCATTGCGCAGGGTGTGCACAAAGATCACCCGCACCGGCGACAGGCCCTTGGCCCGTGCGGTACGCACATAGTCTTCACGCAGCACTTCCAGCATGGAGGAACGGGTCATCCGCGCAATCACCGCCAGCGGGATGGTGCCCAGCACGATGGCCGGCAGGATCAGGTGCATCAGCGCGTCCTTGAAGGCACCGGCATTGGCCGACGGATCGGCCGCTTCGGCCAGCCAGGTGTCGATCAGCATGAAACCGGTGCGCGGCGTGATGTCAAAAGCCAGGTCCAGCCGGCCGGAAACCGGCGTCCAGCCCAGCTTGACCGAGAAGAACATGATGAGGATCAGACCCCACCAGAAAATCGGCATGGAAAAACCGGTGAGCGAAATGCCCATCACGCCATGGTCGAAAATGGAGCCACGCTTGATGGCGGCAATCACGCCAGCCAACAGGCCGAACACCACAGCAAAAGCCATGGCAGCCAGCGCCAGTTCCAGCGTGGCGGGGAACAGGGTCTTGAATTCGGCCCATACGCTGGTCTTGGTGACCAGCGATTCGCCCAGATTGCCATGCAGCAAATTGCTGATGTAATCGACATACTGCGCGTACAGCGGCTTGTCCAGACCCAGGCGGTGCATGGCATCCGCATGCATTTGCGGGTCCAGCGTGCGCTCACCCACCATGACTTCCACCGGATCGCCCGGAATCATGCGGATAAGGCCGAAGGTAAGCAAGGTAATGCCGAAGAACGTGGGAATCAGCAAACCCAGCCTGCGGAAAATGAAAGACAACATACGTACTTCTCCCGTGCATCCGGCCTGCTTACAGCATGGCAGACGGACGCCGTTATTTCAGACCCAGATCATGGATGGGAATGTCATGGAAACGATAAGGAGAAACAAGCCGGAGAACAGCGCAGGAAAACGGGAGTAAGGTGTCGGGCAGAAGACGCCGGCTGAACCACCCACCTACATCAGCCACGCCTTCGCCTCGACGGAGTAGACAATAACACCCGCCCAAGGCCGCGCCTTTGATACAGGTCAAGCCTGCCAGTCCGCGTTCGCACGCCACCGCTGTTTCCGTTTTACTGCATTCCGTCTGACAGACACTCCCGGCCGGTTTCACCGGTAACGGCATTTCTTTATCTGACGTAAAGATAGCGCCGTGCTCCATGCAAAACATCGGGGGCTTACGCCCCCGATATCAGCAACTTCCCTGTCGGGAAGCAAACAGGATTACTTCAGGCTGACGCCATAGAAGGAGTTCAGGCCGAAGGGGCTTACCTTGAAGCCGACTACCGACTTGGACATCGGCTGTACCACGGTGGAGTGAGCCACAGTGGTGTAAGGCAGCTGCTGTTTGTAGATTTCCTGCGCCTTCATGTACAGCTTGGTGCGCTCGGCCACATTGGTGGTGCGCTTGGCTTTCTGCAGCAGGTCTTCAAACGGCTTGTAGCACCACTTGGCAAAGTTGTTGCCGTTCATGGCTTCGCAACCCAGCTGAGTACCCAGCCAGTTGTCCGGATCACCATTGTCACCGGTCCAGCCAATCAGCATGGCATCGTGCTCGCCAGCCTTGGCGCGCTTGATGTACTCACCCCATTCGTAGGTGGTGATCTTGGCCTTGACGCCGATCTTGGCCCAGTCAGCCTGTACCATTTCGGCCATCAGCTTGGCATTGGGGTTGTACGGACGCTGCACCGGCATCGCCCACAGGGTGATGTCGAAGCCATTCGGGTAGCCGGCCTTGGCCAGCAGCGCCTTGGCTTTTTCCACACTGTACGGGGCGTCTTTCAGGCTCTTGTTATAAGACCACTGGGTCGGCGGCATCGGATTGGTGGCAGCCTGGCCAGCACCCTGGTATACGGCGTCGATGATGGCTTTCTTGTTGACTGCCATATCCAGTGCCTGACGCACTTCCAGCTTGTCCATCGGCTTGTGCTTCACGTTGTAGGCCAGATAGCCCAGGTTGAAGCCAGCCTGTGAAATCACGTTCAGCTTGCTGTCGGCCTTCATGGCAGCGATGTCGGTCGGACGCGGGTAGGCGGTAACCTGGCACTCACCGGCCTTCAGCTTCTGGTAACGCACGGACGGATCGGTGGTGATGGCAAATACCAGATTGTCGACTTTAGGGCCGTCGGCCTTGTCCCAGTACTGCTTGTTGGCGGCAAAGCGAATCTGCGCATCTTTCTGGTAACGTTTGAAGATGAAGGGACCGGTACCCACCGGCTGCTGGTTCAGCAGTTGCGGTGTACCAGCCTTCAACAGCTTGTCGGCATATTCGGCCGACTGGATGGAGGCAAAGCTCATCGCCAGGTTTTGCAGGAAGGCCGCATCGATGTTCTTCAAGGTGAACTTGACGGTATTGGCGTCCAGCTTTTCCACCTTGGTGATGTTTTCATCCATGCCCATATCGGTGAAATACGGGAATTCGGTCGGGTAGGCTTTGCGGAAGGCGTTGTTCTTGTTGAGCATGCGGTCGAAGGTGAACACCACGTCATCCGCACTGAAGTCACGCGTCGGCTTGAAGAAGTCAGTAGTCTGAATCTTTACGCCCTTGCGCAGATGGAAGGTATAGGACAGGCCATCAGCAGCCACATCCCACTTTTCCGCCAGCGCCGGTACTACCTTGGTGCCGCCACGCTGGAATTGCACCAGGCGGTTGAATACGGTTTCGGCAGAGGCATCGAAGTCGGTGCCAGTAGTGTACTGACCCGGGTCGAAACCGGCCGGGCTACCCTCGGAGCAATATACGAGCGTTCCTGCAGCTTGTGCAGCCATCGAGGCCGAGGCGATCAGGCCGGCGGCCAGCAGCATTTTCTTTGCAGCTTGCATTGTTCTTTCCTTTTCCTTTGTACAGACTTCGTGATTGTTATCGATTGTCCGATCTTCTGAAGCGCCTTGTGGGCGGCTTTGGTCGGATACATTATGCAGAGAGGGGCAGTTTGACAAGCACCCCTCTCGCATTTCTGATCATTTATTGCGCATGCACAGCAGTTGTCAGCAGAAAACTAGCACTTTTTCACCACAACACTGCCAACGGAGTAACCGGCACCAAACGAGGAAATGACACCGATATCGCCTGGTGCCAAGCGATCGCGGCACAGGTGGAAAGCAATGATCGAGCCAGCCGAGCTGGTATTGGCGTAGCGATCCAGAATCACCGGTGCTTCCTGCGCGGTGGCATCACGGCCCAGTACACGGCGGGCAATCAGCTGGTTCATCGCCAGGTTGGCCTGATGCAGCCAGAAGCGGCCCACCTGTTGCGGCTGGATGCCCAGCTGTTCCAGATGTTGCACGATATGCTCGCCCACCATCGGGCACACTTCCTTGAACACCTTGCGGCCCTGTTGCACAAACAATTTGTCGACCTGACCAATGCCCTGCTCGTCACAGCGATTGAGGAAGCCGAAGTTGTTGCGGATATTGTTGGAAAACACCGTGGCCAGACGGGTACCCAGAATCTCGAACTGCTCGGCCGAGGTGGCCGAACCGGCAGCTTCCAGCACCAGAGCAGTGCAGGCATCACCAAAAATGAAATGGCTGTCGCGGTCGCGGAAATTGAGGTGGGCCGAGCAGATTTCCGGGCTGATCACCAGCACGGCGCGTGCCTGGCCGCTCTGGATGGCATTGACCGCAGTCTGGATGCCGAAGGTGGCGGACGAGCAGGCCACATTCATGTCGAAGGCATAGCCCTGCACACCCAGCGCCTGCTGGATTTCAATGGACACCGCCGGATAAGGGCGCTGCATATTGGAACAAGCCACCAGCACCATGTCGATGTCAGCCGCCGTCCTGCCCGCCTGCGCCAGCGCCGCAGTGGCCGCCGCCACGCCCATTTCAGCCTGGACGGACAATACATCGTTACCGCGTTCCGGCAGATAAGGCGCCATGCGTGCCGGATCCAGCACACCATCCTTGTTCATCAGAAAACGCTGCTTGATACCGGAGGCCTTTTCGATGAATTCGGCACTGGATTCGGCCAGTGCCGCCACGGTTCCGGTGGCAATTTCGGTAGCATGCTGTGCATTCCAGCCAGCAACATACAGATTGAAGGCAACGACCAGTTCTTCATTGCTGACTGCATGCGGGGGCGTAAACAGGCCGGACCCGCTGATGACCACTTTCTTCATTTCCCTGTCTCTCTCTGACAAAGACACCGCCGCTGGCAGGCTGCCACATCCGGCCTGGCCGGATAACACAATCCTTGCATGCAACAGGCGGCACCTGTGATGGCACCCATGTAAACGGGCGTTTGCTCGAATCATACACCAAGCCCGGTTTTGTCCTGCAATTAAACCCCCCGAGCGCTGATAAACCTAGTAAAATGCTCAACTTTGCTGCCGTTTGCCAGCCCCACGCCGTAGGTCAATCCGGGGCAGCTAGCAGACTTGTCGACACCCGCCATTAATAGTTGACAAATTTAGTCGGGAATTGGGTATAATCATCCCAACCACCCATCGGAGTTCAAGATCATGCGTCTCACCACCAAAGGCCGCTTTGCGGTAACCGCCATGCTGGATCTGGCCATGCGCGAAGCCAATGGCCCGGTGACCCTGGCTGGCATCAGCGAGCGCCAGAGCATTTCCCTTTCCTATCTGGAACAGCTGTTCGGCAAACTGCGCCGTTCCGAACTGGTAGACAGCGTACGCGGCCCCGGCGGCGGCTACACGCTGGCCCGCATCCCGTCCGAAATTTCCGTGGCAGACATCATTGCCGCCGTGGATGAGCCGGTTGATGCCACCCAGTGCGGCGGACGCGAAAACTGTCATGACAACCACCGCTGCATGACCCACGACTTGTGGACCAACCTGAACGCCACCATTTTCGACTATCTGGCCAAGGTTACCCTGGGCAGCCTGGTTGAAAAGCAACGCGCCAAGGAAACAGCGTCCAAAGAAAACAATGTAATGCAGGACAAGCGCGAAAGCAGCCCCCGTGCGACTGCCTCCGCCTCCAGCGCACTGTAAGCGCACCGCATCCCCGGAGAATTGATAATGAGTCAGCTCAAGCTTCCCATCTACCTCGACTATTCAGCCACCACCCCGGTTGATCCCCGTGTTGCCGCCAAGATGATTCCCTATCTGACCGAGCAATTCGGCAACCCGGCATCGCGCAGCCACAGCTTTGGCTGGACGGCGGAAGAGGCGGTAGAGAATGCGCGGGCGGAAGTGGCCAAGCTCCTGAATGCCGACCCGAAGGAAATTGTCTGGACCTCCGGTGCCACCGAGTCCGACAACCTGGCCATCAAGGGCGCCGCCCAGTTCTACAAGAGCCGTGGCAAGCACATCATCACCGTCAAGACCGAACACAAGGCGGTGCTGGATACCTGTCGCGAGCTGGAACGCCAGGGCTTCGAGGTGACTTATCTGGGGGTGCAGGAAAACGGCCTGATCGAC